>JBGQKH010000076.1:0-7815 GCA_041499395.1 Candidatus Limnocylindria bacterium | reverse complement strand
GGTTGGGAACATCTACGCGGATGAGGCGCTCTGGCGCGCGCGCCTCCACCCGCTGCGCGCCGCGGACACCCTCACCCCGGTCGAGGTGCGGCGGCTGCACCGCGCCATCCGCGCCGTGCTTCGGCAGGGGATCACCAACCGGGGGTCGAGCTTCGCGGACTACGTCGGCGCGGACGGGGAACCCGGGGAGAATGCGGAACACCTCTCCGTCTACCAGCGCACAGGCCAGCCGTGCCTGCGCTGCGGGCGCGAAATCCGGCGGATCGTGGTCGGACAGCGCAGCACGCACTTCTGCCCGCGCTGCCAGGCGCTGCCCGCGGAGGGCCCCTCGATATGAAGGTGATCGGGCTGACGGGGAACATCGGCTGCGGGAAGAGCACGGTGGCCGCCATGCTGCGCGACCTGGGCGTGGCGATCATCGACGCCGATGCCGTGGCGCGCGAGGTCCGCAACAACGACGAGCAGGTGCGGCGTGGGATCCAGGACCGATTCGGCACGCTCGATCCGACCGAGCTGGCGCACGTCGTGTTCGCCGACACAGCCGCGCTCGCCGACCTCGAGCGGATCCTGCATCCGCCGGTGCGCGACGAGGTGCGTGCCAGGCTCGCGGAGCTCATGGCAGCGGGAGCCGATGTGGCGTGCATCGAGGCGATCAAGCTCCTCGAGTCACCCCTCCGCGATCGCTGCGACGAGACCTGGGTCGTCCGATGCAAGGAGGCCGACGCGCTCGCCCGCCTGGCGTCACGCGGCATGAGCGAGGCGGATGCGCGAGCGCGGCTCGCCAACCAGACCCCGCAGGAGGTCAAGGTTGCCGCGGCCGATCGCGTGATCGACGGCTCGCTGCCGATCGAGGAGACGCGGCGACAGGTCGAGGCCGCCTATCGGGCCCTGCGGGCGGTTCGCTAGAATTTAGGCCCGCCCTCCGGTTGTCATCACGAGGCCCGCTCCGCATGCCCGACCTGGTCGTCCGCGCCCCGTTCGAGCCGACCGGCGATCAGCCGGCGGCGATCGCCGCGCTGGTCGATGGGGTGCAGTCGGGGCTGCGGCACCAGGTCCTGCTCGGCGCCACCGGCACCGGCAAGACCTTCACCGCCGCGAAGGTGATCGAGGCCGTGGGACGGCCAACCCTCGTGATGGCCCACAACAAGACGCTCGCCGCACAGCTCTACCAGGAGTTCCGCGAATTCTTCCCCGACAACGCGGTCGAGTACTTCGTCAGCTACTACGACTACTTCCAGCCGGAGGCATATCTTCCCCGGTCCGACACGTACATCGAGAAGGATTCGTCGCGCAACGACGAGATCGATCGGCTCCGGCACAACGCCACCCGGGCGCTCTTCGAGCGGCGGGACGTGATCATCGTCGCCTCGGTCTCGTGCATCTATGGGCTCGGCGCCCCGGTCGACTACGGCGCGACGGTGATCAATCTCAAGGTCGGAGGGCACTACCGTCGCGACGGGATCCTCCGGCACCTGGTCGACCTCCAGTACCAGCGCAACGATGCCGCCCTCGCCCGCTCCCGCTTCCGGGTGCGCGGCGACGTCCTCGAGGTCCAGCCGCCGCACGGCGAGTATGTGGTGCGGGTTGAGCTCTTCGGGGACGAGGTGGAGCGGATCGTCGAGGTCGACTCGCTCACCGGCGAGGTGCTCGCCGAGCGACGCGAGGTGAACTTCTACCCGGCCACCCACTACGTCACGCCGCGCGACAAGCTGCTCCTGGCGATCGACAAGATCGACGCCGAGATGGAAGAGCGGGTCGCGTGGCTCTCGAGCCAGGGCCGCGAGCTCGAGGCGGCGCGGCTGCGCCAGCGCACCGACTTCGACCTGGAGATGATGCGCGAGGTCGGCTACTGCTCCGGCATCGAGAACTACAGTCGCCACCTGGCCGGTCGCGAGGCTGGAAGCCGGCCGTGGACGTTGATCGACTACTTCCCAACCGACTTCCTGCTGATCGTGGACGAGAGCCACATCACCGTGCCGCAGGTGCATGGCATGTACAAGAACGATCGGACCCGGAAGGAGATCCTGGTCGATTTCGGCTTCCGGCTGCCATCCGCGCTCGACAACCGGCCGCTCACCTTCGAGGAATGGGAGGACCACCTCAACCAGGTCGTCTACATGAGCGCCACCCCTGGCCCCTACGAGACGGAGCGCGCCCAGCGCGTCGCCGAGCAGTTCATCCGGCCGACCGGGGTGGTCGACCCGATGATCACGGTCCGCCCCACCGCCGGCCAGGTCGACGACCTGCTGGCCGAGATCCGCGAAACGGTCGCGCGCGGTGAGCGGGCGATCGTGACGACGCTCACCAAGAAGATGGCGGAGGACCTCGCCGACTACCTCGCGGAGCTCGGGGTCAAGGTCCAGTGGCTCCATAGCGAGGTCGACACGCTCGAGCGCGTCGAGATCCTGCGTGACCTCCGACTCGGCGTCTACGACGTGCTCGTCGGGATCAACCTCCTGCGCGAGGGGCTCGACCTGCCGGAGGTGACCCTGGTCGCCATCCTGGCCGCGGACAAGGAGGGCTTCCTGCGCTCGGGCGGATCGCTGATCCAGGTGATCGGGCGGGCGGCCCGCAACATCGGCGGGCGGGTGATCATGTATGCCGATCGGGAGACCGATTCCATGCGGGCCGCGATCGGGGAGACGAACCGCCGGCGCGAGAAGCAGACGGCCTACAACCTCGAGCACGGGATCGTCCCCGAGACGATCATCAAGGAGATCCGCGACATCAACAACGGGCTGCGCCGGGTTGCCGAGGAGCGCACCACCATCGACGTGGAGGGTCGAGAGCCGGCGGAGCTGGCCTCGATGATGACCCGCCTCGAGTCCCAGATGCGGGAGGCGGCCCGCAATCTCGAGTTCGAGCGCGCGGCGGCGCTGCGCGACGAGATCCTCCAGCTGCGCCGGCTGCGCGAGGAGCTCGCCGCCGCGCCGGGGAGCATCCCCGCCGACGTGTATGCGGCGGCCGCGGAGGCGGGGGAGTTCGGAGGCGAGCCGGGGCGGCGTGCCCCGCGCGAGGTCTTCAGCACGGCAGCGCGGCCAAACATCGTTGCGGCCGGGTCGCGCCGTCGTCCTCCCCGCCGCCGGCGACCCTGAGGCTCGACCGGTGGCCGGCACCATGCCCCACGCCATCTTCGTCGAGACGGGCCTCGACGGCGGGGCGACGGTGGCCGCCTACGCCGCCGAGCTGCCCGGCTGCGCCGCCTTCGCGGCGAGCGCCGAGGAGGCGAGCGGTGAGATGCCGCGGCGGGTCGGCCGCTTCGTCGACTGGCTCCGCGCCTCCGGCGAGGAGGCCCCCACCTTCGTCGGCGACAACTGGTACGAGGTCGAGCGCGCCGCTGCCGGCGCGATGCGCGCCTCGTTCAGCCTCGACGGCCTGCCCCCCGGGGTCGACGAGCTTCGGCGCTACCTCAGCTGGCTGGAGCTTGCCCGCGAGGCGCTCGCCGACGCGGTCGACGCCGCATCGTCGGGGGTCGTGGCTGAGGCCGGGCCGCGGCTCGCAGCGATCGAGGCCCAGGATCGCGCGCTCGCCGCGCAGCTCGGGGCCGAACCAGTCGAGCCGATGGGGTCGCCGATCGACCGGCTCTACGCGGCCCGCGACGCCCTCACCGCCGCGCTCGAGTCGGCCGGGCCCGCAGGCGATGGGGTGCGCCGGGCGATCCGGCTCGCCATCGCCGACGACCTTCGGCTGGCGGAGCGATTGCGGAGCCCAGGCGGTTGAGGCGGGTCGACCGGTGAACCGCGAGACCCGAATCGGGTTGGCGCTGGTGGCAGGGCTCGGCGTCCTCGTCTTCGGGATGCTCGTCGTCGGCTCGCTTGGCGGCGTTCGCCCCGACCTCACGGAGTACCCCGTGGGCGAGATCCTCGGGGCGCCGGACGCGGCCGCGCACTACGGGACCAGCGAGCTTCGGATCGTTGGCTGGTACGCGGCGCTCGACGGCGACTGCGTCGGTGACAGCGGGGGAATCGACGCGACCGTCGCCTGGCTCCAGCGCCAATGCCCGCTGCGGGTCCTCCTGTCGAAGCAGCCGGCGGAGGGAGTGACCGAGGCCGAGCTCCTGCGCGACGGCCTGCGCCTGGCAGCGCCGAATGGGCAGCCGTTCCCCCCCCGCGCCATCCCCGCGGGCGCCAACCTCCAGGGACAGCAGCTCATCTTCACCGGGCACTTCGCGGACGCGGCGTCGGAGCGCTGCATCCCGGATCGGGTGGCTCGCTGCCGGAACACCTTCGTGGTGAGCACCTACGACGGCCTGCTGAAGTAGAACAAACCGAACGGGCGTTCGTATCGGTCTGATATCATCGGGTCGATGCCCTCCGATCGGATCGTCGTGCGCGGCGCGCGCGAGCACAACCTCAAGAACCTCGACGTGGAGATGCCGCGCGACCGCCTGATCGTGATCACCGGCCTCTCGGGGAGCGGCAAGAGCAGCCTCGCCTTCGACACGATCTACGCCGAGGGGCAGCGCCGCTACGTGGAGTCGCTGAGCGCCTATGCCCGGCAGTTCCTCGGCCAGATGGAGAAGCCGGACGTCGACCAGATCGACGGCCTCTCCCCGGCGATCAGCATCGACCAGAAGGGGGCGAGCCGGAACCCGCGCTCGACGGTCGGAACGGTGACGGAGGTGTACGACTACCTCCGCCTCCTCTTCGCTCGGATCGGCCGAATGCACTGCCCCGTCTGCGGTCGGGAGATCGCACGCCAGACGGTCGAGCAGATCGTCGACCAGCTCTACGACCTGCCGGAGGGGACCAGGCTGATGCTCCTGGCGCCGCTCGTCCGGGATCGGAAGGGCGAGCACGAGAAGCTCCTCGCCGGCGCGAAGCAGGCTGGCTTCGTGCGCGTGCGGGTCGATGGCGAGCTGCGAGAGCTCGACGAGGAGATCGCCCTCGACAAGAAGTTCAAGCACTCGATCGAGGTGGTGGTTGACCGGCTGGCGGTGCACCACACCGATGAGGTCGGCGCCGATCGGCCAGACGCCTCGCGCATGGCCGACTCGATCGAAACCGCCCTGCGGATGTCCGACGGGACGCTCCTGGTGCACCTGCCCGACGATGGACCCAAGGGCAGCGACCGGCTCTACAGCGAGCGGTACGCATGTCCCGAGCATGGCGGCAGCTTCGAGGAGCCGGCGCCGCGCAACTTCAGCTTCAACTCGCCGCACGGGGCGTGCCCGGAGTGCACCGGGCTCGGCAGCCGCCTCGAGATCGATCCCGACCTCGTGCTGCCGAACCCGTCGCTCTCGCTCTCCCAGGGCGCGGTGCTGCCCTGGCGCCGGATGGTGGCGACCGCGTCGTGGTTCGCCACCATCCTCGACGCGGTGGCGGAGCGCTACGGGTTCCGCACGGACACGCCGATCGGCGAGCTGTCACCCGATGCCCGCGAGATCCTCCTGCGGGGCAACCACGGGGAGCGGGTGACGGTGCGGTACAAGTCCCGGCAGGGGACCGAGCACTCCTTCTCGACCACCTTCGAGGGGGTGCTGCCGAACCTCGAGCGCCGCTACCGCGAGACGAGCTCCGAGACGATGAAGGCGGAGATCGAGCGCTACATGACCACCCGCCCGTGCCCCACCTGCGCGGGGATGCGGCTGAAGCCGGAGTCGCTCTCCGTCACGGTCGGGGATCGGAACATCATCGAGACGACCAGGCTGGCGGTGACCGATGCCCTGGGCTGGTATGCGGGGCTCTCCGCGCTCCTCAGCGATCGGGAGAACCAGATCGCGCGCCAGGTGCTCAAGGAGATCCGCGCCCGCCTGGGATTCCTCGTCGACGTGGGGCTCGACTACCTGACCCTCGATCGCGCCAGCGGCTCGCTCTCCGGGGGAGAGGCCCAGCGGATCCGGCTGGCGACCCAGATCGGGTCGAGCCTGATGGGCGTCCTGTACATCCTCGACGAGCCATCGATCGGCCTCCACCAGCGCGACAACGCTCGCCTCATCGCCACGCTGGTGCGCCTTCGCGACCTGGGCAACACCCTGATCGTGGTGGAGCACGACGAGGAGACGATCCGCTCGGCGGACTGGGTCATCGACATCGGGCCCGGGGCCGGCGAGCACGGTGGCGAGCTGATCCATTCCGGGCCGCTCGACGACCTCATGCACAGCCCGCGCTCGATCACCGCCGCCTACCTCCGTGGCGATCGGTCGGTCGCGGTCCCTCGGCAGCGACGACGCGGCAGTGGGTCATGGCTGACGGTGCGCGGCGCGCGCGAGAACAACCTGCGGGGGATCGACGTGGCCTTCCCGCTCGGGCGCTTTGTCGCCATCACCGGCGTGAGTGGATCGGGCAAGTCGAGCCTCGTCACCCAGATCCTGTATCCCGCCCTCGCGGCCCGGATCTGGAACGCGCGCGAGCGCCCCGGGGCGCACGACCGGATCGACGGGATCGAGCAGGTCGACAAGGTGATCGAGATCGACCAGAGCCCGATCGGCCGCACCCCGCGCTCGAACCCCGCGACCTACACGGGGCTCTGGGCCCCGCTGCGCGAGCTGCTTGCCGCCGTCCCGGAGTCGCGGCTGCGCGGCTACAACCCGGGGCGCTTCAGCTTCAACGTCAAGGGGGGCCGTTGCGAGGCCTGCGAGGGCGCCGGGATCGTGCAGATCGAGATGCACTTCCTGCCCGATGTCTACGTGCAGTGCGAGGTCTGCAAGGGGAAGCGCTACAACCGCGAGACGCTGGAGATCCACTACAAGGGCCGCAACGTGGCCGAGATCCTGGAGATGACGGTCGACGAGGCGCTCGGCTTCTTCAGTGCCGTGCCCTCGATCCGCAACAAGCTCCAGACCCTCCACGACGTGGGGATGGGCTACATCCACCTCGGCCAGCCGGCGACGACGCTCTCCGGCGGAGAGGCCCAGCGGGTGAAGCTCGCGACCGAGCTCTCGAAACGCGCCACTGGCCAGACCCTCTACATCCTCGACGAGCCGACGACCGGCCTCCACTTCGACGACGTGGCCCGCCTCCTGGAGGTGCTCGGCCGCCTGGTCGACGCGGGCAACACGGTGGTGGTGATCGAGCACAACCTGGACGTCATCAAGAGCGCGGACTGGGTCATCGACCTCGGCCCCGAGGGAGGAGCCGCGGGCGGCGACCTGGTGGCCGCCGGCACCCCGGAGGAGGTCGCCCGCACCCCCGCCTCGTACACGGGCCACTACCTTCGCCAGGTCCTCGGGATGAGCGAAGCGCAGCCTGCCCGACGGACGAGACGGCGTGAGCCGGCGGCGGTGGCCGGCTAGCGGACGCGGCCGAGGCCCGTATCATCGGTGCAACCGGCACCGATTCGAAGGAGGGCAGCACAGATGATGGCGGCAGCCGCACTCGTAATCCTCGGGGTGATCCTGGTCCTGTTCGGGATCCTCGCGACCGGGGTCTCGTATCCACTGATCGGGCTCGGCATCGTCTCGCTGATCGCCGCCGGGGCGCTCCAGGTGATGCAGTCGCGCAACAAGTGATGCCGTCGCGAGCCGACGCGCTCGCCCTGCTCCACGAGTGGAACGCCAACCCCTCGCTGCGCAAGCACGGCCTGCTGGTCGAGGCGGGGGTCCGCGGCTACGCGACCGACGACGGGATGAATCCTGAAACGATCGAGCGCTGGGGTATCGCGGGGCTCCTGCATGACCTGGACTACGAGCGCTTCCCCGATGCCGCAACCCACGGAGCGGTGGCGGCGGACGCCATGGTGGCGCTCGGCTACCCGGCCGACATGGTGCAGGCGGTCCGCACCCACAACGACGCGCTTGGCATCCCGCGGTCGAGCCGGCTCGACCACCTCGTCTACGCGTGCGACGAGATGGCCGGCTTCCTGGTGGCGGTGGCG
>JBGQKH010000075.1:0-7941 GCA_041499395.1 Candidatus Limnocylindria bacterium | reverse complement strand
GCCGGGAGCGAAGTAGAACTTCTCCCAGAAGCCCTTCACCTGGGGGATGTGCTGCTTGCGGTACTTGCCAAGGTACGTCCCGTCGGCGTCGATCACGGCCGCGGTGTTGTAGTAGATGCCGGTCGTCTCGGCATCCTCCTCGTACATCGGCACGATCAGGACCATGTGCGTCTCGCGCGCCAGGTCCTGCATCCGCTTCGTTGTGGGGCCATCGGGGATGTGCTCGGTGTAGGCGAAGTACTGGGGGTCCTGCACCTGGCAGAAGTAGGGGCCGTAGAAGAGCTCCTGGAAGCACATCACCTGCGCGCCCTGCTTGGAGGCCTCGCGGGCGTACTTCTCGTGCTTCGCGATCATCGATTCCTTGTCGCCGGTCCAGTCGGCCTGTAACAGCGCTGCCCGAACGATCCGCGGCATCTCTACCCTCGCCATGCGTGGTGTCAGTGAGCGCGCTGAGGGTACACCGGCGGCGCCCGGAATGGGATCAATCCGCGGGGGCGACGAAGTCCCCTGGCCGGCGAATGCGGGGCAGCGGCGACAGGACGAGCAGCACGATCGAGACCGCCATGCCCGCCCAGCCAATGCCGATGCCGCCGCGAACGCCGATCCAGCCGCCCACGGCCGCCGCGACCAGGGCACCGATCGGGTACGCGATGCCGTGCGAGAAGACGTTCAGGGTGGCGTTGACGCGGCCCAGGATGCGGTCCGGGATCATCCCCTGGATGAGCGAGATCTCCGCCACCCCGGAGACGGTCTGCAGCCCGTCGCCGACGAGCTGCGGGACGAGGACCATGAGGGTTGCGAGCGCGAGCGGCCCCTGGGCCAGCGGGGTCAGGACGCCGAGGATCGACGCACCGATCGCGGTCCAGATCAGCGCGGGGCCGAGCCCAAGCCGATGGATCACGCGCGAGGCGAAGAGCGAGCCGACCAGCGAACCGACGCCCCCCGCGGAGACGACGACGCCGAACAGGAACGGGCTGAGGTGGAGCACCCGAATGAGGTAGATGGTGTACAGGACGGCATAGAACGACCCGGCCACGTGGGCGATCACCGAGCGCAGGGCCATCGCGCGCAGCACCCGATGCCGGCGCACCAGCTGGAGCCCCTCGACGATCTCGTGGCGGATGAGCGTGGCCGAGGTGCGAGGCGGGCGCGGCGGCTCCGGCGAGCGGATCAGCACGAGCGAGACGGCCGAGACCGCAAACGAGACTGCATCGACCAGGATCGCGAACGGTGCGCTCACGATCTGAACCAGCGCGCCGGCCAGCCCCGGCCCGCCGATCTCGGCGATCGATGAGCTGGTGGCCAGCTTGCTGTTGCCTTCGACGACGCGGTCGACGCCGATCAGCGAGGGCACGTAGGCCGGATAGGCGGCGTCGAACAGTGCTCCGAGACACGCCTCGGCGAACATCACGAGGTAGAGCTGCTCCATCCGCAGGGCGTGGGCGGCGTAGGCGAGCGGGATCGAGAGGAGCAGGAAGGCCCGAATCGCATCGGTCCAGATCAGCAGCGGCCGCCGCCTCAGGCGGTCCACCCATGCCCCGGCGGCGAAGCCGACGAGCAGGATCGCGAGGCTCCCCGACACGACGAGGAGCGCCATCTCCAGCGGCCCCGCCCCCAGGACCAGCAGTGCGACGAGCGGCACCGCCGTCCGCGTGACGACCGAGCCGAGCTCCGAGATGGTCTGGCCCGCCCACAGCTTCAGGAAGTCGGCGTGTCGCCACAGCGATTCCGGTGACATGGCCGCGGCAGGATACCTGCCGCGCACGGCACCGGCCGAGGCGCGGAGAGTAGGCTGGTGGAGCCGTGCCCTGGACCCACCACGCCAAGATCGCCTTCATCGGCTCGCACTCCGTGCGAAAGACGAATGCGGTCCACGCCTTTGCCAGCACCATCGGGCGCGCCGGTCGAAGCGTCGAGGTGGGCCGCGAGATGGTCCGCTTCAACCCCCTCGGCCTGAACGAGGGGGCGACTCCCGAAGCGCAGCTCTGGGTGCTCATGGCCCAGGTCCAGCAGGAGCTCGAGCTGCGAAAGCGGGCCGACGTGCTCGTCACCGATCGGTCCGTCGTCGACAACTTCGCGTACTTCCTGCGCGTGACCGATGGTGCCGATCCGTTCGGAGTGGAGCCGCTCATCCGCCACTGGGCCACGACCTACGACCTGTTCGTGCGGCTCCTGCCCGATGTCGCCCTGCTCCCGGATGGCGTCCGCTCGACGAACGACGCGTTCCGCGACGAGATCGAGGCGATCCTCGACCGCATCATCCCGACCTACATCCCCGGGGAGCGGCTGCTCCTCGTCAACGCCTCCGACGTGACCGAGTCGTTCGACTGGTGGACCGTCGCCGAGCGCCTGGCGCAGCTCGTCGGTGAGCCGCTGCGCGACCCTGGCGTGCTGGTTGCCGCCACCCTCTGGGAGGAGTCGCGTGGCTGACGAGCGCGAGCGCGCGCTGCGACGCGCCTCGGAGCTCGGTCTCGAGTTCCTTGCCGGTCTGGGCGAACGCCACGTTGGTGCCAGGACCGATGACGCCGGCCTCGTCGCGAAGCTCGCCGGGCCGCTGCCGGATGAGGGCGAGGACCCGGTGGCGGTCGTGGAACAGATGGCGCGCGACTTCGATCCTGGGCTCGTCGCGTCGGCGGGGCCACGCTACTTCGGCTTCGTGATCGGCGGGCAGCTCCCGGCTTCGGCAGGCGCCGACTGGCTGACGAGCACGTGGGCGCAGAACGCCAACCTCCACGCGCTCTCGCCGGCCGCAGCCGCCGCGGAGCTCGTGACAGGCCCGTGGATGCTCGATCTGCTCGGTTTGCCCCCCGACTCCAGCTTCGGCTTCCCCACCGGCGCGGCCCTGAGCAGCACGGTAGGCCTGGCGGCTGGCCGCCACGCGGTCCTGGGGCGTGCAGGTTGGGACGTCGAAGCGCGCGGCCTGTACGGCGCCCCGGAGATCCAGGTCATCGTGGGGGACGAGGTGCATTCAACCGTGCTCGCGGCGCTCCAATACCTGGGCCTGGGTCGCGAACGGGTCACGAGGATCCCCACCGACGAGCAGGGCCGCATGTGCGCCGAGCCGCTTTCCGCCGCCCTTGACCCGACGCTTCCAACCCTCGTGGCGATCCAGGCAGGGAACGTGAACACCGGTGCCTTCGACCCTGCGGACGCAATCGCCGATGCACTGGCAGCCCACCCGAACGCGTGGCTCCACGTCGATGGCGCGTTCGGCCTGTGGGCGGCGGCCAGCCCGGAGCTGCGTCACCTCGTGGCCGGCGTCGACCGCGCCGACTCCTGGGCCACGGACGCGCACAAGTGGCTGAACGTTGGCTACGACTGCGGCTTCGTCGCCGTGCGCGATCGCGAGGCCCACCGCCCCGCAATGTCGGCCGTGCCGGCGGCCTACCTGATGCAGGACGCCGCACACCGCGACAACTGGGAGTTCGTCCTCGACTCGTCGCGTCGGGCGCGCGCCTTCGTCGTCTACGCGGCGCTCCGCTCGCTGGGCCGTAGCGGCGTGCGAGAGCTGGTCGAGCGCTGCTGCCGCCTCGCGCGGCGCATGGCGGATCGGCTCCGTGAGGCCGAGGGCGTGGAGATCCTCAACGACGTGGTCCTCAACCAGGTGCTGGTGCGGCTCACCCCGCCGGGAGGTGGCGATGCCGACGCGTTCACGCGCGAGGTGATGACCCGCGTGCAGGACGAGGGGGAGGCCTGGATGGGCGGCACGACCTGGCACGGGATGGGAGCCATCCGGATCAGCGTCAGCAACTGGTCGACCACCGAGGCGGATATCGACCACACCGCCGAGGCGATCCTCCGGGTGGCTGGCAGGTAGCGACTACTCGACGCCCTCGGTGACCGGCGACGGGCGGAATCGGAACCAGCCCCAGAACAGGACTGTGAAGATCCCGAACGTGATGAAGATGCCCATCGCCGCCAGCCAGGCGGGGGCGGTGAGATCGGAGAGGTAGCCGACCGACGGGCCTACCAGGATGTGGATGAAGGCGAAGAGGCCCGCGCCGCACAGGAGCACCCACACGAGGCGGTTCCACTTGTAAACCGCCGCACCGGGCATGAACCGGAACGGCAAGAGCCCGATCGCCACCGCCTCCAGCCCCGACACCACGATCGCGGCCAGCGCCGTCTGCAGCATGCTCGAGACGAAGGGCGCATCGGTCCCGACGGAGGTGCGCACCCAGCCGAGGAGGAGCCAGGCGGCGACCGACACGGCAAGCGTCCAGAGCGCGCCGGCGGCTGCCTCGCGACCCTCATCGGCCTCCGTGTGCGGGCGCACCAGGACCACACCAAGCACGACGCCCCAGAGGTAGCCCGGCTGCAGTGCGGCCAGGCGCGAGATCACCACGAAGAGCGCGGCAAGGACCAGGGCCCATGGCAGCACGCGGAGGCGGCCCATCTCACCGGTGCTGCGCCGATGCTCGACGAGTCCGGGCAGCTCGAACGTGACGAGGATCACGACCAGCGCGATCGCGAACCCCAGGAGGGTGGCGAGCGACTGCGAGTTGAACCCGAGGTTCGGGCTCAGGAAGGAGCTGATCACCGCCGCCACGAGGACGGCCACCGCGACCCGGATCACTTGCCGCCTCCCCACAGGCCGCCGAAGGCCCTCCCGATCCTGCCCAGCCAGCTCTTCTGCCACCAGGCGAGGATGCGGTCGTAGTTGCCCTCGAAGGTGTCGTTGAAGAGCTCACCGATGAAGCCCATCGCCAGCAGGAGCAGCAGCGCGGCGAAGGCGCTGCCGGCGACCTTCACGCCATCGGTGCTGACCTGGTTCGCGCTCGGGACCGATCCCGCCCAGTCATTGCCGCCGCCACCGGCCGGCGCCGGCGGCGCGCTCGACGGCTCCGCGGTGAATGTGAACCCCAGGACGCTCTCCTCGGGCGTGTTGACCGCGGTTTGCGTCGCGCTGGCCGATCCAATCGCCGACTGCGAGGCACTGCCCAATGGGGGGGTCGCACCGGCTGTCAAGGTTGCGATTGCTGTCGGCCTCACGGTTGGCCGCGCCGTTACGGTTGGTGTGGCGGTGGGCCTTGCCGTTGGGGTAGCGGTTGGCTTCGGCGTGTCAGTGGGCCTGGGCGTGGGCGTCGGGGTTGGCATCGCGGTCGGCGTCGGCGTCGGGCGAGCCGCTGCCAGGATCGTGGTGGTGACCTGGTAGTACCACGCGCCACCGTTGGCGCTCGGTGCGATCAGCGACCCGGTGATGCGACACTCGACGTCACTGAGTTGAATGGTCTTCTGCGCCGTGGAGCCCTTTCCAAGATCCGCCATGAACGATCCGATGCCGTTCGGATCGTCACAACCAACGTCGTGGAGGGCCGTGTTCCAGGACTGGTCCGCCGCCGACATCGCGTAGATCAGGAGGTTGGTGCCGGGCACGACAATCGCGTTTGCCTTGGTCGTCACAGACGCCAGCGGGCCGGTTGCGGGCATGATCGTCCCCTGATGGTTCAGCAGGCGCTCTGCCGCAAGGCAGTCCTGTTGGTTGCCGGCCGTCTTGCACGTCATCGGCGGCGTGACGACGCCCGCCTCGGCCACAACGTCCCCGACCCTCGGGCCGTGGTGGGCAGAGACCGTCAGGACCGGCAGCAAGGAGACGGCCAGCAGCAGGACCAGTACCCGGATAGGACCTTTGGCGCGCATTGAGCGCACAGTATCGGCATCCGCGCGGCCGATGGCCAGACCCCACGGGGCGCCGGGGCAACGGAGATTGGCCCTTCCCGCGTGTGGTGTAATCGGCTTCCCACACCGATAACGCGCCACCCGTTGCGCTCGAGGTACCGATGACCGTCACCACCGATCGGCTCACCACCGACGAGATCCTGCATCTCAACCGCGAGTTCACCTTCTTCTCGTGGAGCGCCCAGGCCAAGATCAACCCGATCGTCATCGATCGCGCCGAGGGGGTCTATTTCTGGGACGCCGACGGCAAGCGCTACCTCGACTTCAACTCCCAGCTGATGAGCATCAACATCGGGCACGGCAACCGGAAGGTGGCGGACGCCATCGCCGAGCAGGCGCACAAGCTCGCCTTCGCGGCGCCGCAGTTCGCGACCGAGGTCCGTGGCCGGCTGGGCCAGCTCCTTGCCGAGGTGACGCCGGGCGACCTGAATCGGTTCTTCTTCACCCTGGGTGGCGCGGAGGCGAACGAGAACGCGCTGCGCATGGCGCGCATGGTGACCGGGCGCCAGAAGGTGATGGCCTACCACCGCTCGTACCACGGGGCCACCGCCGGGGCGATCAGCGTCACCGGCGACCCGCGCCGCTGGGCGAACGAGCCCGGGGTCCCCGGCGTCATCCGTGTCCTCGACCCGTGGCGCTGGGCGCGCGGCGAGGCCGAGCCCGTGGACGAGCACCTCGCCTACATCGAGGAGGTGATGCAGTACGAGGGGCCGCACACCATCGCCGCCTTCATCATGGAGACGGTCACCGGCACGAACGGCGTCCTCATCCCGCCGGACGGCTACCTCCAGGGGATCCGCGACCTGTGCACCAAGTACGGGATCGTGATGATCTGCGACGAGGTGATGGCCGGCTTCGGCCGCACCGGACGCTGGTTCGCGGTCGATCACTGGGGCGTCGTCCCGGACCTGATGACGATGGCCAAGGGGCTGACCAGCTCGTACCTGCCGCTCGGCGCCGTGGCGATGAGCCCGCGGATCGCTGAGCACTTCAACGAGCGGGTCTACTTCGGCGGGCTCACATACTCCTCGCACCCGATCAGCTGCGCCGCGGCGATCGCCGCGGTCAGCGTGCTGCGCGACGAGGACATGGTCGGCAATGCGGCGCGCCTCGACCCGGTCATGAAGGAGGAGCTCGCGAAGCTGCAGGCGCGCCACCCGAGCGTGGGAACGGTGCGCAGCATCGGCCTCTTCGGGGTCTTCGAGCTGGTGCGCTCGCGCGAGACGATGGAGCCGATGGCTCCCTTCAACAGCGGCTCGCCGGAGGTGGCGGCGCTCGAGGCCAGCCTCCGGGCCGATGGCCTCTACACCATGTTCCACTGGAACCAGGTCTTCACCAACCCGCCGCTGTGCATCACCGAGGAGCAGCTGCGCGAGGGGTTCGCGATCATCGACCGGGCGCTCGACGCGACCGATGCCGCCATCGCCTGAGCCGGCGGGGCTTCCCCAGGCGCCTCTCGCCCCGCCGCGCGGGCGCGGCTCGCGAATCGCCTTCTTCGCGCTCTTCGTCGTCGCCATCCTGGTGCTCTGGGAGCTGGTCAAGTTCATCGGCGGCGATCCGTGGCGCTACTTCGGCGTGACCTGGCGCCCGCCGCTTTCCCTCTGGTTCGCATCGGACATCAACCTGCCGCACGTGTGGGCCATCGTGGCCCGCATCTTCCAGCCGCTCACCTCCGGCTCGGCCGATTCGCTCGGCAGCTACCTCTTCTTCCAGTCGCTCTACACGTGGCGCGAGGCGCTCATCGGATTCGTCGTGGGAGGGATCCTGGGCGTTGCGATCGCCACCGCCTTCGTGCACTTCTCGCTTGTCGAGCGGGCGTTCCTGCCGTACGTGGTCGCCAGCCAGACGATCCCGATCGTGGCCCTGGCCCCGATGATCGTCTTCTTCGTCGGGCACAACATCAGTGCCGTCGTGATCATCGCCACCTACCTGAGCTTCTTCCCGGTCACGATCGCCATGCTGCGAGGGCTCCGCTCCCCGGACCCCCGGGCGCTCGAGCTGATGCGCTCCTACGCCGCGACGCGGCGGGCGATCCTGTTCAAGGTCCGGTTCCCCGCCTCGGTGCCCTACCTGTTCACCGCCATGAAGATCACGGCCACGGCCAGCGTGGTCGGGGCAATCGTCGGCGAGGGCCCGGGTGGCATCCAGGCCGGCCTGGGGCGGGCGATCCTCTTCTTCAGCCAGAGCTACTCGATCGCCCCGGAGAAGCTGTGGGCGGCCATCCTCTTCACCGCTGTGCTGGGCATCGCCTTCTACGGGATC
>JBGQKH010000074.1:0-7961 GCA_041499395.1 Candidatus Limnocylindria bacterium | reverse complement strand
CCCTTGAGGTGCTCGTCGGCGTGCTCGTGGAGGTAGCCGAGTGCGGTGTCGAGGTTGGTCATGGACCGATGATAGGGCGGCGATGGAACCGATTGCTCCAGGCCCGCGTCCCGCGGACAACATGGCCGCCCGTTTCCCCCGCCTCCTCCTCGCGATTGGCTTCGCAGCCGCGCTCGCGAGCTCGGCCCTCGCGGGGAGTGCTTACGGGTGCCGATGCACAACCCTCGCATCCGGAGCCGGCCTCGAGGGCGCCGACTTTGTATTCGAGGGGACGGTGCTCACCGTCGCCATCACGCCATCGGTGGCCGGGAGGGACACCTCGAACGACCCGCTCGCGGTGACCTTCGCTGTCGAGAGGATCCTGAAGTGGACGCCGGGCGGTCCAGCCGAACGGATCACGGTCTCGACGCCCAACAACCTGCGGGCCTGCGGCGTGACCTTCCTGCCTGGCGAGCAGTGGCGCGTCTACGCCGCGCTTCCGGTGCCGAGAGGGAATCCGCAGACCGGCTCCTGCTCGGGCGATGAGCTGCTCGGAACAGAGGGCATCCCGCCCGGCCCCGCCGGCCCGCCCCAGGTGTTGCTGATCGCGGTAGGGATCATCGTCGCCGTGGTCGCCGTCTCGGGTTGGGTCTACACCCGCCCGGCGCGAGGCGCGGCCTAGCCGAAGCGCCCGGTCAGGAACGCCAGGAAGAGGCCGATCCCCACCGCCGGCAGAAACGCCGCGATCCTGAGCGCGCGTGGCCAGCCGGGCCCGCCGAAGAAGGCGTAGACCGGGATCATGACCGGGAAAAGGAAGACGCCCATCGACCAGGCCACCTTCTGCCGGAAGGAGAAGTCGGTGCGGTCCTGGATGTCGAGCCAGTACGCGGCGACCGTGATGAAGCCGCCCACCGCCGAGATCGCGAAGATGGCCCAGATCACCGGCAGCACGGCCCGATCCTAGCGCGCCCGCTGGACCGTCACTGCCGCGCCTACTCCCCGAGCTCGGCGCGCCTCCGCTCCAGGTCGGCGGGGCCGGTGAGCATGTCGCCCAGGAAGCGCAGCGGGCGCCGGCGAGGCAGGAGGGGCTCACGCTTCGGCATCAGCGCGAGCATCGCGGCGCGCACCTGCTCGTCGAGCGCGGCCCGGGCTTCGCGTCCCCGCGCCTCGGCGGTGGGGATCGGGTCGCCGTAGCGAAAGGTGACCCGCTTCCGGAACCACATGAACGTGCTGCCCACGATCACGCACGGGACGATCGGGACCCCGCTCGCCGCGGCGAACGCCACCGCCCCATCCTCGAACGGCAGCAGGTCAATCTCGCGGAACCCGACCGTCCCCTCCGCGAAGATGCCCAGCACGCCACCGGCCGCGAAGACGCGGCGAACCGCGCGAACCGCCGAGGTGAGCGTCGTCTTCTCCGGGTTGTAGGGGATCACCCCGCCGTAGAAGGCCATCAGCCGGTTGCGGAAGCCGCGCGAGAAATCGGCCTCCTTCGGGCCGAACCAGGTGACGCGCGGCGACTCCGGGGTGGCCGCCAGGGCGAGCATCGGGTCCCAGCCGTTGTGGTGGTTCAGGACGAGGCAGAAGGGAGCGGGCGGCCAGCGCTCGAGCCCATCGGTGCGGATCTCGAAGAGAAGTCGCACCAGCAGGACGTCGACCATGCGCATGGCCCGATAGCGTGGCGTGACCTCGACGCTCAGCTCGCGTGGCCCGGTGCGCCGCGCCCGCTCCTCGGCGGGGTCCATCAGGAAGCGACGACGGGCTGCGCCTCGCGCGCGCCTCCGCGCGTCGGTTCCGTGACGCGGCGCAGCGCCCACGCGCCGACGGCAAGCTCGACCGCCATCAGCACGAATATGCCGCGGTAGGCGACCGCCGGCCCAAGCGTGGCGACGCTCACGAGGAAGACCAGCAGCCCTCCGACCGTGCTGGCAATCGGTCCGGCGCTGGCGACAGCGATGTTGCTGATCCCCATGTACCGACCCGACTCCGCCTTCGGAATGATGTCCGTCATGAGCGCCCAGTCGACGCCGAGGAAGACGCCGCTGCAAATGCCGATCGGAAGCGCCGCGGCCAGAACCATCCAGTAGGCCGGGCCGAAAGCGATGGTCACGGCTCCAAGGATCCCAAGCGCGATGGCGACGAAGAGGACCGGCTTGCGCCCGATCCGGGACGAGATGAACCCTCCAGGCACGGCGCTGAGCAGCGCCGCGACGGCGAGAATCAGGATGATCGGGAACTGCGACGACTGGGCCTGGTCCGGAGTCATCCCGTGCGCATTCTCCAGGAAGAAGACGGCGAAGGCCTGCAGTGAGACGAGCGCGGTGATGACGAAGAGCCGGCTGATGAGCAGCCAGACGTAGTCGCGATTCGCCAGCAGGTCGGTGCCCCAGGCCCCCAGGGCTCGCTCACGGAGCGTCTTGTTGGTGGGAGGTGCCGGCCGATCCGGAACGAAGAACACGGTGATGAGCATCGTCGTCACCTCCACCGCCGCGATGGCCACGAAGAGGCCGAGCGTGATCTCGGGGAAGCCGACCACCCCCGGCAGCACCGCCACGAAGAGGATTGCGAGGCCCGGCCCGAGCAGGTTTCCGCCGATGTTCGCCGCCCCCAGCAGTCCGGAGGCGATCCCTACCTGACGACCGGGGACGAGATCCGGGATGTACCCCTGGTAGGGGCCCTGGGCAAAATTGCTGCTGAATTGCAGAAGGGCAACCGCGGCCACGAAGGCCCAGTAGTTCTGGTTCCAGAAGGCCCACGCGGAGAAGGTCAGGAAGACCAGGTCCATCGCGGTGCCGATCATGATGTACGGCTTCCGGCGTCCGATTCGTGCGCGGGTGTGATCGCTGATGGCGCCCATCGTGGGCTGCACCACGATGGCGATCAGGACGCCGAAGGTGGTGATCAGGCCGATCGCGAGGCCGGCCAGCGGATCCGTGGAGCTGCCCAGGACGCCGGGTGACTCGACCAGGCGTGGGATCACGCTGAAGGTGAATGCGCCCCACAGGACCGTGATGGCCAGCCAGTAGGCGGTCACCGCGAGGAGCTGTCCCCATCGGAGCGCGTTCTTAGGCCGGCCGAACTCATCGCGGTCGTCAGCTGCGCTTGGGGCCGCGGGCCGCTCGAGTATCGAGGCTCCTCCGACGCGAGGCGACCAGCCTACGACCGCGGTGACGAAAGGGGAAGGGGGATGGTCGCGTCGCGTCGCCCTCTTGCGGTGGCCCGCGTATCATCCGCCGAGTGATCGATCCCGTCGCCCTGCGCATCGGCCCGTTCGCCATCCACTGGTACGGGATCATCCTCGCCAGCGCCATCCTCTTCGCCGCCTGGCTCGGCACCGCCGAGGCGAAGCGCAAGGGCGAGGACCCGGAGACCGGCTGGACGATGCTCCTGTGGGTGGTCGCCCTCGGCGTGATCGGCGCGCGGATCTACCACGTGATCCACATGTGGGGCTTCTATTCGGCCAACCCCGGCCTGATCCTGCAGGTCTGGAACGGTGGGCTCGGCATCCCCGGTGCGGTGGCCGGCGGGGCGCTCGCGATCTGGCTCTACACGCGTCGAAACCACCTGCCCACCGGGCGCTGGTTCGACATCTTCGTGATCGCCGTCCCCCTTGGACAGGCCATCGGCCGGCTCGGCAACTTCGTCAACCAGGAGCTCTACGGTCCCCCCACCACGCTGCCCTGGGGGATCCCCATCGATGCCGCCCACCGCGTCCCGGAGTGGGCCAACCTGACCCTCTACCCCGTTGCCACGACGCGCTTCGTCCCACTCTTCGCCTACGAGGCGATCCTCAGCCTGGCCACGCTGGGGCTGATGCTGTGGATCAGCCGGCGCTTCGCGGCCCGCCTCTACGACGGCGACCTGCTGCTCATCTTCATCATGTGCTACGGCCTCGTGCGCTCCTACCTCGAGACGTACCGCGTGCAGAACTGGCTGATCGCCGGGATCCCCACGGCGACCTGGCTGGGGATCGGCGGCTTCATCCTGGCAGGCGGGTTCCTGTGGCTGCGACATCGGCGGGGCTGGGGCACCCCCGGTGCGTGGATCAGGAAGCCGGACGAGGCCGATGCCCCCGCGAGCGGAGGCTCCCCGGAGGCCCAGCCTGGCTGAGCGACGGGGCATCCTGCCCGATGTAACGGCCGCCATCGGCGGGACCCCGCTGGTCGCCATCGACCGCCTCGCAGCGGGCCTGACGCCACGCGTCGTAGCCAAGCTCGAGCACATGAACCCGGGCGGTTCGGTCAAGGACCGGATCGCCATGCCGATGATCGAGGCCGCGGAGCGTGCCGGGCTCCTCAGGCCAGGCGGCGTGATCGTCGAGCCGACGAGCGGCAACACCGGGGTCGGGCTGGCGATGGCGGCCGCTGTGAAGGGGTATCGGTGCGTCTTCGTGATGCCCGACAAGCAGAGCGAGGAGAAGCGAGCGCTGCTGCGCGCCTACGGTGCCGAGGTGGTGATCTGCCCGACCGACGTCGACCCCGACGACGAGCGCTCCTACTACCGCGTCAGCGACCGCCTCGCGCGCGAGACCCCCGGCGGCTGGAAACCGGACCAGTACACCAACCCCGCCAACCCCGCCACGCATCGCGCCTCCACCGGCCCGGAGATCTGGGAGGCAACCGACGGTCGCATCACGCATTTCGCGGCGGGCGTCGGGACGGGCGGCACGATCAGCGGCATCGGCGGCTACCTCCACGAGCGAAAGCCGGACTTGGTCGTCATCGGCGCCGATATGGTCGGCAGCGTCTACTCGGGCGGCCCGGCGCATCCGTACCTGACCGAGGGAGTGGGCGAGGACTTCTGGCCGGTCACCTACGACACCGAGGTCTGCGACCTGATCGTCCAGGTCTCCGACCGCGACTCGATGCTCACCGCCCGCCAGGCGACCACCGCGGAAGGGATCCTGACCGGGGAGTCGAGCGGCACCGCGCTGTGGGCCGCGCTCCAGGTAGCACGCACGGTCGACGATCCCAAGGCGCTCTTCGTCGTGCTGCTGCCGGACTCGGGCCGCAACTACATCGGGAAGCTCCACAACGACGCGTGGCTGCAAGAGGTCGGGCTGCTTGGGGCTGATGAGGCGGTGAGCGCCTACGACTGGCGCTCGACGCAGCTCGGAGTCGTGGTGCGACGAGGAGCCCGCTAGCTAGCATCGAGCTGAGCGATCACACAGTCGCAGCACGATCCTGAGATCCAGTCCGGCATTAGGCCGTGTGGCCCTGGCGCTGCGCGGCGCCGGCCGCCAGAATCACTCCGATAGGGAGGCCCTCGTATCGTGGCGATGGCACTCGCCCGATCGACGATCGGGAAGTTCAGGCCCTTCGCGGTTGCCGGTCTGACGCTCACGGCGGCGGTTCTAACCGCTTGTTTGGGTCCGAGCCTGTCGCCGACTCCGATACCGAGCCCGACTCCTGCGGCGAGCCCGACGAGTGGCATTTCGGCAGTCCCGACCTCGATTGATGCGTGCGGGCTTCTGACCGTTGAGCAGGCCTCGGCCGTCAACGGCGTCCCCTACAAAGGTGGCTCTGCCCAGACGCTCTCGAATGGACTCTCCGTGTGCTACTGGGACAACGCCGCCGCTCGCGCCACGGTGGAGGTCGGGTTCTCCTTCTGGCCGAGCGTCGCGGCCGCTCAGGCCGCCTACGATGCCGCGCTTACCAGTGGGAGCCCGGCAGGCTCGGCCGTCACTCCGGTGGCGGGCCTCGCCGATGCCGCTGTCATCGCCCGGCTGACGCCCACGCCCGACGTCACTGGTGTGGGCAACATCTTTGTCCGTCGCGATGCTCTGTTCTTCACGGTCGGCTACTACAACGGCACCACCCCGACCGACGCGGCGCTGAAGGCCGCCGCTATCCTCGTCCTCGGCGAGCTGCCCCACGTTGCAAGGTAGGAACCGAGCGCGGCTCGAAGCGTCGCGGTGGGGGCACGTCGAGGTGCCCCGTTGCGCAATTCTCACCCTCGGAGCACACCTCCAAACTCGCGGCGGTCGACGGCGTCGTTGACTGTCTAACACTCCGTCACCGAGAAGTACTCTTGCTTCGGGAGCGATCGAGCCCGCGCGCCGTGCAATAAGCCGCCTCGGATGGGAACTACGCGGCCCAGTGGCCGCTGTGGCAGATGGCCACGGTGAGCCCGGCGCGGTACCCTTGCGGCTCACGCACCACGGAGCTCCCGAGATGACCAGCATCGCCCAGCCGCCTGCCGCGACCGGTCCGCAGCCCGCCACGGAGCGCGTGAACCACTGGATCGGCGGGCGCCGCGTCGCCGGCACCTCGAGCCGAAGCGGTCCCGTGTACAACCCGGCGACCGGAGAAGTTGCCCGCGAGGTCGACTTCGCATCGGTCGACGAGGTCGACGCGGCGGTCGCGGCGGCAAAGGCCGCCTTCCCGAAGTGGCGTGCCACGAGCATCAGCAAGCGCACCGAGATCCTCTTCCGCATCCGCAACCTGGTCGAGGAGCACCGCGCCGAGATCGCCGCGCACCTGACCCGCGAGCACGGCAAGGTGCCGAGCGACGCCCTCGGCGAGGTTTCGCGCGGCCTCGAGAACCTCGAGTTCGCGACCGGGATCCCGCATCTGCTCAAGGGCGGCTTCAGCGAGCAGGTGAGCACCGGCATCGACGTCTACCAGATCCGCCAGCCCCTCGGCGTGGTGGCCGGCATCACGCCCTTCAACTTCCCGGCCATGGTGCCGATGTGGATGTTCGGCAACGCCATCGCCTGCGGCAACACGTTCATCCTGAAGCCGTCCGAGAAGGACCCGTCCGCATCGGTCTATCTCGCGGAGCTGCTCAAGGAGGCGGGGGTCCCCGACGGCGTCTTCAACGTCGTGCACGGCGACAAGGTCGCCGTCGACCGGATCCTGGAGCACCCGGACATCGCGGCGGTCAGCTTCGTGGGCTCGACGCCGATCGCCCGCTACATCTACGAGACCGGCACGAAGGCGGGGAAGCGGGTGCAGGCGCTCGGCGGCGCCAAGAACCACATGGTGGTCCTGCCCGATGCCGACATCGGCATGGCGGCCGACGCCGCGGTCTCCGCCGCGTACGGATCGGCCGGGGAGCGCTGTATGGCGATCAGCGTGGTCCTGGCGGTCGGCGACGTGGCCGATCCGCTGGTCGAGGCGATCGAGGAGCGGCTCCCCAGGATCAAGGTTGGTCCGGGATCCGATCCCGCCTCGGAGATGGGGCCACTCATCACCAGGGAGCATCGGGACAAGGTGGCCTCGTACCTGGAGAGCGGCAAGCACCAGGGAGCCACCCTCCGCGTCGACGGGCGGCAGCACGTCCTCTACCAGGAGGGGAAGGGCTTCTTCCTGGGCGTCTCGCTCCTCGACCGCGTGACCCCGGAGATGGAGTGCTACCGCAACGAGATCTTCGGCCCCGTGCTCGAGGTGATGCGCGTCCCGACCTACGCCGACGCGATGCAGGTCCTCGACGAGAACCCGTACGCCAATGGGACGGCGATCTTCACCCGCGATGGTGGGGCGGCGCGCCAGTTCCAGTTCGACGTCAACGTCGGCATGGTCGGGATCAACGTCCCGATCCCGGTGCCGGTCGCCTACTACAGCTTCGGCGGTTGGAAGGCTTCCCTTTTCGGCGACCTGCACATGTACGGTCCCGAGGGGGTGCAGTTCTACACCCGTGCCAAGGTGGTCACCTCGCGCTGGCCCGATCCCACGACGTCCAAGGTCGACTTGGGCTTCCCCCGCACCCGCTGACCTGGGCATGACCGATCGCATCGAGACGCTGGCGGTCCATGCCGGCGCGGAGCCGGACGAGATCAGCGGGGGCGTCTCGCCCGCGATCCAGATGAGCACCACCTTCCGGCAGGACGGCGTCGCACGCCCGCGCCACGGGTACGAATACGGACGCAGCGGCAACCCCACCCGCCAGGCGCTCGAGGCGGCGATCGCGGCGCTCGAGGGCGGGACCCACGGCTTCGCCTACGCCTCGGGCCTGGCGGCGACGCAGAACCTGCTCTACCT
>JBGQKH010000073.1:0-8055 GCA_041499395.1 Candidatus Limnocylindria bacterium | reverse complement strand
CGGGGTGGCGGCCGGCTTCTTCGCCGGGCTGGTCGATGAGCCGCGCATCTGGAACGTGGTGCGCAGCGCCGCCCAGATCAGCGCCAACAAGACCCTCGAGCTCACCAGCGGCAGCGGGCTGATCGGGCGCTGGGGCCTCAATGAGGCGAGCGGCACGAGCGCCGCCAACTCGATCAGCGGCCGACCGGCGGGCACCCTGGTGGGCAGCCCGACCCGCGTGGCCGGCTTCCCCAACACGGGCAACCAGGCGCCGGTGGCGGTGGCCGATAGCTACAGCACCCCGCAGAACACGACCCTCACCCTGTCCGCCCCCGGGCTGCTCGCCAATGACAGCGACCCCGATGCCAACCCGCTCACCGCCATCAAGGTCAGCGATCCCACTCACGGCACCGCCACGCTCAGCAGCACCGGCGCGCTGAGCTACGTGCCGACCAGCGGCTACAGCGGAGCCGACTCGTTCACCTACAAGGCCAACGACGGCTCGCTCGACTCGAACACGGTGACCGTCAGCCTGAGCGTGACCGGCGTCAACCATGCCCCCGTGGCGGTAGGGGATAGCTACAGCACGTCACAGGACACGACCCTGGTCATGGCAGCCCCCGGCGTCCTGGGCAACGACACCGACCAGGACGCCAACCCGATCACTGCGATCAAGGTGACAGATCCCAGTCACGGCACGCTTGCGCTTGCCAGCGATGGCTCGTTCACCTTCGTCCCGACCAGCGGCTACAGCGGAGCCGACTCGTTCACCTACAAGGCCAACGACGGCTCGCTCGACTCGAACACCGTCACCGTCAGCCTGACGGTCGGGTTGGCAAACCACGCCCCGGTGGCCGTCCCTGACAGCTACATCACCAACCAGGGCACGACGCTCAGCATCGCGGCCCCCGGCGTCCTGGGCAACGACACCGACCAGGAAGGCACCTCCCTGACGGCGATCAAGGACAGCAATCCTGCCCATGGCACGCTGACCCTGAACGCGGACGGCTCCTTCACGTACGTCCCAGCCCCCGGCTATAGCGGCCCGGACGCGTTCCTGTATCAGGCCAGCGACGGCGCGCTCGACTCGACCGCCGCCACCGTGAGCCTGACCGTCAGGGCGACACCGTCCCAGGGGTATTGGCTTGTTGCGTCGGACGGCGGGATCTTCACCTTCGGCAATGCAGGCTTCCATGGTTCGACTGGGGGCCGTCCGCTCGACCAGCCAATCGTGGGCATGGCCAGGACCCCGACTGGACTCGGCTACTGGCTCGTTGCGTCCGACGGCGGAATCTTCGGCTTTGGCGATGCCCTGTTCTATGGCTCGAAGGGCGGCCAGCGCCTGGATAAGCCGGTGGTTGGCATGGCGGCGACGCCAACGGGTCACGGCTATTGGCTGGTGGCCTCGGACGGAGGCATCTTCAACTTCGGCGACGCGCCGTTCTATGGCTCGAAGGGCGGCCAGCCGCTCGACAAGCCGATCGTCGGCATGGCCGCCACCCACACTGGCCAAGGCTACTGGCTGGTCGCCTCGGATGGTGGCATCTTCAGCTTCGGCGATGCCCTGTTCTACGGGTCCACTGGCGGCCAGCTCCTTGATAAGCCGATCGTGGGCATGACCGTCACGTCGTCGAGTCATGGCTACTGGCTGGTGGCCTCCGACGGCGGCATCTTCACCTTTGGCGATGCCTCGTTCTACGGCTCGACCGGCGGGCAACCGCTCGACGAGTCGGTCGTCGGCATGGCGGCCAGCGCCTCTGGCCATGGCTATTGGCTGGTGGCCTCGGACGGTGGCATCTTCAGCTTCGGCGATGCCCAGTTCTACGGTTCCATGGGAGGTCAACACCTCGACAAGCCGGTGGTCCGGATGGCGGGGGGCTGATGTTGCCGCCCGCCTCCGCCATCTCGACGACGCCTCTCTGGCCATCTGGACGAGCCGCAACTGATCCGTCCGTTTAAGGGCACCGGCCGCAGGACCTGGTCCACCCGGCCATCGTCGAATCGTGGGCACCGTGGTCTCGCCAGAGTCGGCCCTCGCCACGTTCCGGCTCGTGAAGCGCTGAGGGCCCGGAGCGCCAGACCTGGCGGCTAGCCGGGGAGCTTGGCCACCATCACAGGCTGCGAGGTCGGAGCCACGACGCGGCTCGCCTCGATCGTGACGGCGAAGGTCGCGAAGCCGGCGAGGCTGCGTTCCAGGTGCACGACGCTGATCGGATCGGCGGAGCCGCCGTAGGTTCCAACCGCCACCGGCACGTTGTCCGCGCCGATCAGCCACAGCTCGTAGATGCGGTTCGCATCGAGTGGGGCGAGGTCAGCAACCACCAGGGAGGCGGCGCCGGTCTGGTCGGCAACGACGTAGCCGGCGCCCGCGGTGCCGGTGACCCGGAAGGTGGCGTCCCCGCCGGCGATCGCCTGGGCGACCGCGCGGAGCGCCCGATCGCGCGACGAGAGCTGCGCCTGGAGCGAGAGGTTCCAGCCCCCGAACGCCACGGCCACCACCACGGCCACCGCGAGGCCACGGGCGAATCCTCCATTGAGCCACGCGAAGGGGCCGGCGACCGGCGTTTGGGGCGGCGCGGCCTGGGGGGCGAGCCGAGGCTCCGCACGGTCCTGCGGAGCAACCGCAACGCTTGCCACTACGCGGTCGCGCAGGCCCGGCGAGGGCACCACTGGGTCCAGCGATGCGGCCAGCACCGCGCCCGCTCCGATCAGGCTGCGCAGCTCCTCGTGGGCGTGCGGGCAGGTTGCGAGGTGCCCTTCGACAGCGGCGCGCCCATCCTGATCGAGCGCGCCGAGCGCGTACGCCCCGGCGAGCTCGTCCGCAGCGTCGCAGCCCACCGTCTCGCGCTCGCTCTGACTCATCGCTGAGGCTCCCTGATCCTGACCTGCTCTGGCTGCAGCGGCGCTGCGTCGCTCCCGCGGAGCGTGTCGCGCAGCTTGCCCAGCGCGAGCCGCAGCCGGCCACTCGCTGTCCCCTCGGCGACTCCGGTGATCACCGCGATCTCGCGGTAGGTGTGGCCGCCGAAATAGGCCAGCTCGATGGCCTCGCGCTGCTCGGCAGGGAGCGCATCGACCGCCGCGCGGAGATCGCTGGCCGAGACGCGCGCGATCGCCTCGGCCCAGGTCGGGTTCGGCGATGAGGCCAGGAGGAACTGCGCATCGGCCTTGCCGACCTCCACCGTCGGACGAGCGGAGCGGGCCCGGTCGATGGCCCGATTGCGCACGATCACGAGCAGCCACGCCCGCAATGAGCCGCGCCGGGGATCGAAGAGCGTGATCTTGGTCCAGATCGTCACGAAGGCATCGTGGACCACGTCTTCGGCAGCCGCCCGGTCCGACACCACGCGCAGGGCAGTCGCCAGGGCCATGGAGGCGTACTGGTCATAGAGCATGCCGAGCGCCTCCCGATCGCCCGCGCGGATCCGCTCCGCCAGGAGATCGTCGTGCGACGCCTGCTCCAGCACCCTCGCTCCCTTGGATCGGATCGATGTGGCTCACATCAGGAGAACGGGCCGCAGGGCGGCGTGCATCACGTTGGCTGCGGGCACCCCCTCATCCGACTCGGTCCGGCGAAAGGATACATCCGGATTGATGCGCCTCCGCCCGGGCTGCGTATCCCTCTCGACCGGGGAGTCAGCCCGGGGGAAGGAGGAGCCTGCGACCGATCGAATCCCCGACGCCGCGCGCCCGATCGCGGGGGAGAGCGATCCGGACGCCGCGATCTGATCCACCTGAACCCTCGGAGGAATGACGAAACAACCATGAAGCGCACTCCACGCGCCCTGCATACGGGCGCCACCCTGGGCGCGGTCATCCTGATCCTGACGCTTGGTGCGGCCCCGCTCTTCGTGAACGGCGCCGACCACCTGGATGCTCCCAGCCTCGGCCACGTCTCGGTCGACGGCTCGGACAACCTCAGCGTCGCGAAAGTGAATGGCCGGCTCGACATCAACGACCTGTACGTCTTCAAGTCGACCGCGGCTGGCAGGACCGTGCTGGCACTGACCGTCAACCCGGCGATCAACCTGCTTGGTCCCAAGACGTTTGCCGACCATGCGGCCTACACCTTCAACATCGACCTGAATGGCGACGCTCGGGTCGACAAGACCATCGTCGTCAGGTTCGGGGCGCCCGAAGACGGGACCCAGCACTACGTCGTCCGCGCCAACGGTTCGACGGTGGCCACGGGCTACACCTCGACCAGTCGCCACTCGACCGTCAGGAGCGGCTGGCGAGCCTTCGCGGGACCCCGCTCGGATCCCTTCTTCTTCGACCTCCTCGGATTCCTCGGCTCCGTCAAGGGGCAGGGGACCCGTCGCCTCGATGACGGCAAGCAGAGCGACTTCTTCGTCGGCCTCAACACGCTCGGCATCGTGCTCGACGTTCCCAACAGCTTCCTCGGCGGCGCCGGCCACAAGATCGGCGTGTGGGCCACGACCCAGTGGGTCGACAGCCAGGGCATGTGGCATCGGGCCGACCAGATGGGGCGGCCTGCCATCAACACGGTCTTCAACGCGGCGCCCGCGGACAAGGAGGCCTTCAACCAGTCGTCGCCCGATACGCAGAGCACGACCATGGGCGGGAAGTTCCGCAACAACATGATCGCGACGCTCCAGGCCCTCTCCGCGTTGTCCGGGACGCCATACACGCTCGCGGAGGCCGGCGGGATCGCCGACCTTCTCCTGCCGGACGTCCTGACCTACACGGTCGGAAGCGTGGCCGCCGGCCCGCTGAACGGCCGCGGCCTGGCCAATGACGTCATCGACGTCGAGCTGAACATCGTCACCAAGGGCGCGGTGCCGACCGACATGGTCGGCGCGCACGCCGACTACCTCCCCGGCTTCCCGTACCTGGGCAAGCCCCACTAGTCATGACCGATGGGGGCGGCGGGCTCCGCCGCTCCCATCCCAACGTCCCGCTTCCAGTTACCCATCGAGCACGAGGAGCGCACTCCATGGCCAGCATTCCGCTCACCCGACCGGGCCGGCCCCATCGCCGGGTGTCTCCGCGGCCCTTCAGGCCGTTGCTTCTCCTGTCCGCCGCGCTGCTCGTCGTGTCCATGACGTACCTCCTCGGGAGGTTCGCGGCTCCAGCAGCGCCCGCCATCGGGCAGTCAGCCTCCACCCAGGGTGCCGATGACGCGCTCGGCCAGATCGACCAGGCGATCGGCGTCTGGTCCGCGAACCTCGCTCGCGACGACGCGGACTTCGTGAGCGCCACCAACCTGGCGGACCTCTACTACTCGCGCGCCCGGCTTACCGGCAACGTCGACGACTACTCCCGCGCCAGCGAGGCCGTTGGCCTCTCCCTGAAGGCATACCCCGAGGCGGTCGGGGCGCAGCAGCTGAGCGCGCAGCTGCTCTTCGCGACGCATGATTTCCAGGGCGCGCTCGTTGCCGCCCGTGCCATCTTCGCCGCGCACCCCGATCAGCTCGCGGCGCTCGCCACCGTGGCCGACGCCCAGCTCGAGCTCGGTCAATACGCCAACGCCGCCCGCACCCTCGCCACGCTCGCCGTGCAGTCCCCGGGCGCTGCCATCACGGCGCGCCAGGCACATCTCGCCGCCCTGATCGGGAAGAACGCCCTCGCCGCGACCCTTGCGCAGCGTGCCATCGGACAAGTGACCACGGCGGGGGGCACGCCCACCGACCGCTCCTGGTACGAGTATCTGGCCGGCTATCTCGCGTTCCAGGCAGGTGACCTGAGCAGCGCAGAGGGCCAATTCAGGGCAGCGATCGACGACTGGCCCGGCTCGTACCTCGCCACCGCGGGCCTGGCCCGCACCCGTGCCGCGCAGGGTGCGAGCGACGAGGCGATCACCCTCTACCAGAAGGCGATCGCGATCGTGCCGCAGCCGGAGTTCCTGGCCGCGCTGGGGGACCTGTACGCCCTGCGGGGTGACGCGACCCTCGCCTCCGCGCAGTACGACCTGGTCCAGGCCATCGCCCACCTGGCATCGGTCCAGGCCCAGGTCTACAACCGGCAGCTCGTGCTCTTCGACGCGAACCACGGGCAGGACCTGCCGAATGCCCTGGCGCTCGCACGGCGGGAACTCGCGACGCGCCACGACGTCTACGGTTGGGACGCCTACGCCTGGGCGCTCTATGCCAATGGTCGCTACGCCGATGCGGAGGTGGCCATGCGCAGCGCCCGGGCCCAGCACACGGTCGACCCGCTGCTCGACTACCACGCCGGCATGATTGCCGCAGCCCTCGGACACAACTCCGATGCCCGGCAGCTGCTCTCCGTCGCGCTCGCCACCAACCCGGGCTTCGATCCGCTCCAGGCGAGTCGCGCCCGGCACGAGCTGGCCATGCTCGGTCAGGGAGGTTGGGCGCGGTGAGAAGGGTCCTCCAGCTCATCGCCCGGTCGGCCGCGGCGGCGGGGCTCGTCGCCCTGCCGCTCGCCGGCCTGCTGCCAGCGCCCGCCAGCGCGCATCCGCTGGGGAACTTCACGATCAACCACTACGCCGAGGTGCGGGTGGGGGAGCGGCGGATCCAGCTGGACGTGGTGATCGACATGGCCGAGATCCCGACCTTCAGCGAACGGGCAGCCCTCGACACGGACCACGACGGGGCGATTACGGCCTCGGAGCTGGCGAGCGCGCGGTTGGGCCGATGCACGACGCTGGCAACGTCGCTGGCCCTCACCGTGGACGGCTCCGTCATGCCGTTGCACCCGACCGCCGGAGGGCTGTCACTGCTGCCCGGGGCCGGCGGCCTGCAAACGATGCGGCTCGTGTGCGACTACGCGGCCGACCTGGACCCAGCGAGCAGGTCGCGACTGGTCTCGTTTCAGGACAAGTCGTATTCCGAGCGCATCGGCTGGAGAGAGATCGTCGTGACCGGGGACGGGGTCACGGTCTCGGCCAGCGGTGTGGAACAGGCGACGAGGTCCGCGCGACTGACCGCCTACCCGAAGGGCCTCATCGCACAACCCCTCGACGAGCGGAGCGTCGAGTTCACCGCGGTACCCGGTGGCCCCGCGCTGGGGCCGATCACAGTGCCCGATGCCCAGTCCTTCGTCGGCAAGGCGGCTCCCCCAAGTGGGGGATCGGGCCTCGCCGGTGCGGTCCCGGGCGGGGTCGGGAACGAGCTGTCGAGCCTGATCGGGACGCGTGATCTCACGCCGGCGGTCATCGCTCTCTCCCTGCTGATCGCCGCCGGGCTCGGCGCGGTCCACGCGGTCTCGCCGGGCCACGGCAAGACGGTGATGGCCGCGTACCTCGTCGGCACGCGGGGACGCGCCCGCCATGCCGTCGGCCTTGCCATGGCAGTCACGGTCTCGCACACCTTGGGCGTGCTCGCACTCGCAGGCGTCACGCTCCTCGCCTCGGACCTCCTGCCGCCGGAGCGCCTCTACCCGGTGCTCGGGCTGGCGTCAGGCGTGACGGTCGTGGCGATCGGGGCCTGGCTCCTTTTCAATCGGTGGCGTGAGCACATCCTCCGTCACCCAGCCAGCATCCAGGACCCTGACTCGCACGACCATGCCCATCCCCACGCTCACGACCATGCGCACGCGGACGAGCCGCACCTTTCCCATGACGTTGAGCACCGTCATGGCCCGTTCCGGCACAGCCATGCGGTCCAGCCCAGCCCGTCGCTGAGCTGGCGCTCCCTGGTCGCGATCGGCCTCGCGGGCGGGCTCGTGCCGTCGGCGAGCGCCCTGATCCTGTTGTTGGGGGCGATCGCCGCCGGAAGGCCGGCGTTCGGGCTCGCCCTCGCCGTCGCCTTTGGCGTCGGGATGGCGGTCGTGCTGGGCGGGATCGGCCTGGTCCTGGCGCGCGCGGGACAGTTCGTGGAGCGCGCGAGCAGCACGGCTCGCGTTGCGCGGCTGGCGCCGGTGATCCCGTGGCTCACCGGCGTCGTGGTGCTCGGAGCGGGCATCGTCCTGGTCGGACAGGCGCTGGTGCAGCGCTTCTGATCCCTCTTTGACCGGGTCGTGAGGCGACTGCCATAATCCCGGCCGGGCATCCACTTCGGCATGCCTCGGTACGCGTTCCGGCGTAGCTCAGTGGTAGAGCGGGCGGCTGTTAACCGCTTGGTCGTAGGTTCGAGTCCTACCGCCGGAGCCACT
>JBGQKH010000072.1:0-8301 GCA_041499395.1 Candidatus Limnocylindria bacterium | reverse complement strand
GCGAGGCGGGCAGCGGCGTGCAGGTGGTGCTGCCCCCCGGCTTCCGGGCAAGCATCCAGGGGAGCCCGATGGTGTCGTCGACGGATGCCCTTGGCCGGGTGGTGCTGACCGCTGCCAACCTGTCCGATCCGTTCGGCTTCTACGCCTACCTGGCGGCGGACCGTCCTGGGATCTTCGGCGAGCACCATTCGCAGACATCGATCGAGGGGCAGGCCGCCTCCCTCTGGGTCAGGAGCTGGGAGGACGACCCGGAGTGGGGCACCCGGCTGAGCGACCTGATGACGCGGGGCCTGCCCGCGCTCCAGGGCCTGATCGGGCTCCGCTACCCGATCACCGGCACGCTGACGGTGGAGGAGGCGGCACCGACGATCCTCGGCGACTACGCCGGGACCTACACGCAGGCGACGGGCAGCATCCTGGTGCGCTATGACGCCGATGCCTACGTCGCTCTGCACGAGGCGGCCCATATCTGGTTCAACGAGACCCTCATCGACGAGCGCTGGATCAACGAGGGCTTCGCGGAGCTCTACGGCGTGCAGGCGGCGACCCAGATCGGCGCGCAGGGCGAGGCGTTCACCTTGACCGACGACCTGCTCAAGTCGCGCATCCCACTGAACGACTGGGGCGCGGCGGGGATCCAGGACTCCAGCACCGAGTACTTCGCGTACGCGGCGAGCTACCGGGTGGCCGGCCTCATCCTGGCCCGGGTCCAGGCGGCCGGGCTGCGCACCGTGTGGAAGAGCGTCGCCGATGGCGAGATCTCCTACCTGCCGGCCCACGCATCGGGCTCGCCCGAGACCGGCGTGAGCCTGCACCTCGCGCGTTGGCAGGAGCTGCTCGACCTGATCGACGAGCGGACCGGGACCAGCGTCGACGACATCTGGAGCGAGTGGGTGGTCGACGCCGCCCAGCGGCCGTTGATGCAGGAACGCGCGACAGCACGGACCGAATACGCCGCGCTCGCGACGCAGGCAGGCCAATGGAACCTGCCCCGAGACCTGCGCCTCGAGATGAGCTCCTGGCAGTTCAGCGACGCCGAGGCTGAGATCGGGGTGGCCTCGAGCGTGCTGGCCGATCGTGGACAGATCGCGGCCCGCGCGGGCGCGCTCGGGTTGACGCCACCGCGGGCCCTCCAGGTCGCCTTTGAGGGGGGCGGCGGCATCGCAGCCGCGCGGAGCGAGGCGACCGCCGAGCTCGAGGTGCTCGGAGGCATCGCGATGGCCGCCGATCGGCTCGCGAAGGAGCCCAATCCATTCGAGGCGATCGGGCTGCTGGGCTCGAGCCCCGAGGCGACCCTCGCCTCGGCCCGGGCCGCGTTCGAGGCCGACCACCTGGATGCCGCGTCGGCGGATATCGCGGACGCGGTGGCCATGCGAAACGGGGCCGAGTCGGCGGGCCAGCTTCGCTCCGGCGTCACCGGAGGTGGGCTCCTCGTGCTCGGCGGCGGCACCTTTGTTGCCGTGCGGATTCGCCGGCGCCGCCGAATCGCGGCCGCGCTCGCCGAGCGCGAAGCGCCGGTCCCGATCGATCCGCCCACCGCTGGCGCGGCCTCCTGACGGGTGACGACCACCTCCCCGACGCGGCGGCGCCAGCCGCTACCCTAGGCTCCGTCGTGAATCGCTCGATCACCGCCGTCCTGTTCGGCACCTTCAGCCTTCGCTTCAGCACCGGGCTCACCGGCGGCCTCCTCGTCTTCTACCTGGACGCCCTGCCCCAGTTCGGCGGCCAGCACGTCGCGAGCACGACTGTCGGCCTCCTGACGGCGGGCTACTACGCCGCGGAGCTGGTCCTGTCACCGATGTTCGGCTATCTCTCTGACCGCTTCGGAGCGCATCGGATCATGCAGATCGGGCCGCTCTTCGGCGTCGGGGCTGCCCTCATCACTGCGTTTGCGGTCGACCTCTGGATCCTCGGCGGGACGCGGATCCTGGAGGGCGGGGCGGCGGCCGCCTCGATCCCCTCGATCCTGGGCTACCTCGCGCTGTCGACCTCCGGCGACCAGGCGATGCGCGGCCGGGCGGTGGCCCGCTTCGAGGCGGCCACCCTCGCCGGCATCGGGCTCGGCATCGTGGTGGCGGGGCCCGTCTTCGACTGGCTCGGCCGCGGCGGCTTCCTGCTCAATGCCGGCATCTACGTCGGGTCCTTCGCGGTCTATCGCTGGGGCGTCGCCGAGGTCCATCACCAGCCGACCGATGCGGAGATCGCGGCCGGTGACCACCACCTGCGGCCGACGACGGTGGACCTCGGCCGCTATCGGCGCATCCTCACCTCATCAGGCGTGTGGCTCCTCGCCCCGACCTGGATCGCCCTCAACGCGGTGCTCGGCTCGTGGGCCACGCAGTCGGTCTTCCAGCTCGTCCGCGAGCCCCCGGTCGGGTTCCGCGACCAGCTGCTGATGCAGGGATTCACCCCGACGAGGGTCAGCATCGGGTTCGCGGCGGTGGGCCTCGTGTTCACGGCCGGGCTCTGGTTCTGGGGAAACCGCTTCCGCATCTTCCGCCGGACCACGATCATCGCGATCGGCCTCGGCGGTGCGATCGTGATGCTGACCGCCGTGCTGGCGCTGAACCATTCGGGCGGCTTGCCGATCGGGGTCCGGGCGCTGCTCGGCGCAGTTGCCGCTGCCGGCCTCTTCGTCATGGCCGGGGCGACGCCGGCGGCACTCGGCCTGCTCGCCGACATCAGCGAGGGGCACCCGGCGGATCGCGGCGCGATCATGGGGCTCTACTCGGTCTTCCTCGGCATCGGGCAGATCGTGGGCGCGGTGGCCAGCGGCTTCGCCGGCGACTGGGCAGGCATCGACGGCCTGCTCTATGCCTCCCTGCTGCTCATCGTGGTCGCGATCCTGCCCGTGCATCGCCTGCGCGCATCGGAGCATCTCGTGGGGCAGCGGGCCGAAGCGCCGGGCGCAGCCGGGCCGTAAGGGGAGCGCCCGGTCCGCGCCCGATCTTCGCTCCGCTATCCTTCACGCTCCATGCGCCTCTCCAAGCTCTTCTTCACCTCGCTCCGCGACAATCCCGCCGAGGCGGAGATGGCCTCGCACCGCCTCCTCGTGCGCGCGGGCTACGTCCGTCAGCTCGGCGCCGGCATCTACTCGCTGCTGCCGCTCGGCTTCCGGGTCAGCCAGCGCATCGAGCAGGTGATCCGCGAGGAGATGGACGCCATCGGCGGGCAGGAGATGGAGATGCCCGTCGTCCACCCCGCCGACCTGTGGCGCGAGTCGGGGCGCTACGCCAAGATCGGCCCTGAGATGGTCCGCTTCAAGGACCGCGGTGGGCGCGACATGGTGCTGGCCATGACCCACGAGGAGGTGGTCGCCGACCTCCTTCGAGACATCGTCAAGAGCTACCGCCAGCTGCCGGCCATTGTCTACCACTTCCAGACCAAATTCCGCGACGAGCCGCGGGCGCGCGGCGGCCTGATCCGCGTCCGCGAGTTCGTGATGAAGGACTCCTACACCCTCGACCCGGACGAGGCGGCCCTCGAGATCTCGTACATGGCGCACTACCACGCCTACGAGAAGATCTTCCGCCGGCTCGGCCTGGAGACGGTCGTTGTGGGTGCCGACGTCGGGATCATGGGCGGCAGCCTGGCCCATGAGTTCATGGTCCTCAACGAGGCGGGCGAGGACACCCTCGTCATCTGCGACGCGTGCGGCTACGCGGCCAACCAGCAGATCGCGATGGTCACCAAGCCCGAGCCGACGGCCGAGGAGCCGCGCCCGACCGAAGAGGTGGCGACCCCGGAGACGCCGACCATCGCGTCACTGGCCTCGCTGCTCGGCGTCGGGGAGGATCGGACCGCCAAGGCCACCTTCTTCGTCACCGGGGACGGGCGCCTGCTCACCGCCATCGTGCGCGGCGACTTCGAGGTCAACGAGACGAAGCTGAGCAATGCGGTGAAGGCGATCGGCGGGCTGCGCCCCGCCCACGCCGAGGAGATCGCGGCGGCTGGCATGGTGCCGGGCTACGCCTCACCGATCGGTGCCAGCGGCACCACCGTGGTCGTCGACGACCTCGTCGCCCACTCGCCGAACCTCGTCGCCGGCGCCAACCGCCACGGCTACCACCTGCTGAATGTCAACGTCGGCCGCGACTTCGAGCCCGACCTGGTCGTCGACATCACGAATGCTCGGGCCGGCGACGCGTGCCCCACGTGCGGATCGCCGGTCGCGCTGCGCCAGGGGATCGAGGTCGGCAACATCTTCAAGCTCGGCACCGACTTCACGGAGAAGCTGGGCGCCACCTATCTCGCGGAGGATGGGAGCCGGCGGCTCATCGTGATGGGCAGCTACGGGATCGGGCTGGGTCGCGCCATGGCCTGCATCGTCGAGGCCCATCACGACGAGAAGGGGATCGCGTGGCCCGCCGCCGTAGCTCCCTACGCGGCGCACCTGGTGGCGCTCGGAGCGGCCCGCGACCCGGCGGTCGCCGAGGCGGCAGAGGCCCTCTATCAGCGCCTCACCGATGCCGGCGTCGAGGTGCTCTACGACGACCGGGACGAGTCGCCCGGCGTCAAGCTGACCGACGCCGAGCTGCTCGGCATGCCCCGCATCGTGACCCTGTCGCCGCGCTCGCTGGCCGCGGGAGGGGCAGAGGTGACCGATCGGGCCTCTGGCGAGCGCTCGGTGCGCCCGATCCCCGAGGTCGAGGCCCTGCTGACCTCCTAGCCGCTCCCCTGCCTGCGGGCGGCGCGGGCCGCATCGGCGGCATCCGCGTCCCAGTCGAGCCAGTGGGTGAGCCACGGCCACCGCCTTCGGTCGTTCTGCGAGGCTCGCTCAATCTCGACGTGGCGCTCCGCGACGGTGGGGGCCATCTGCTCGGCGAAGGCGTCGGCGATCCGGCGCGCATCGTCACGCTCCTCGTGGCTTCCTGGCTCCGGCAGGGCCGATCCGGCCGGCCGGCCGGCGAGCTCGGTCGCCGTCGTCGGCGGCAGCACGCTCAGCGTGAGCCGGCGCCCACGGTAGAGCTCGCCGGTCCCGGCGATCACCATCGGCACCAACGGCACGCCGGTGCGCATCGCGAGGTACCCGAATCCCGGCTCGATCGTCCGCGTTCGGTCGGGGGCGGACGGGGGCCCCGCCTCCGGGAAGATGACGAAGACGGCGCCCGCCGCGAGCACCTGCCTCGCCGCCTCGATGTGCGCTCCGAACGCCTTCGCCCCTCCGCGTGGCCAGACCGGGACCATCCCGCCCAAGAGGCGGAAGAGGAGCCGCCGCGCGCCGTTCTTGAAGAGCGCGCGACCGTCGGCAAAGAAGGCGAGGCGCGGCTCGATGGGGAGCAGGAGGAGCAGGAGGAACGGGTCAATCCAGCGCCGATGCGGAACCGGGACTGCCAGCCAGCCCCCGCTCGGGCGGCCCTGGGCGTCCCTCGGAAGGTTCTCCGAGCCGCGCAGCTCGAAGCGCAGCCCGAAGGCGACGACGATGACCCGGCAGAGGCCGATGGCGACCCGGAAGAAGAGGCCCGGCCGCGCCGAGATCTCCCCGATCAGGCCGGTCGGTCGGTCGGGTGGCGCCACGCCGTCACATTTCGCGCAGCTGCGGAATGACCTCGGCGCCGATCCGCTCGAGCCGTGTGACGTCGCTCACCCCGCGCACGCTGGCAAGGACGTGCTGGGCACCTGCCTCGGCCAGCTTCCCGAAGCGCTCCACGACCTGGTCCGGCGACTCGGCATCGAGATCGATGCTCTGGAGGGTGCTCCGCTCGATCTCCTCGTACGGCCGGCCAAGGCGCTCGCAGTGCTCGCGCAGGACCGCGTACTTGTGCGCGATCCGCACCGGGTCGCCGAAGACGTTGCAGGCGTCGCCGTACTGGGCCACGAGGCGGAGCGTCTTTCGTTCCCCGCCCCCGCCGATCATGATCGGGACCCGCGGGCGCGAGATCGCTTGCGGCGAGTTCAGGAGGCGGGAGGCGGACACGTGCTTCCCCTCGAACGAATCGCCGCTGCCCGTGCCGCCGGACCACATGGCGCGGGCCATCTGAAGGGTCTCCTCGAGCATCTCGAATCGCTCGCGCAGCGGCGGGAAGGGGAAGCCGAGGCCACGCGACTCCTCCTCGTTCCAGGCCGCGCCGATCCCGAACCAGGCGCGCCCCCCGGAGAGGACGTCGAGCGTGGTGGCGGACTTGATCCAGAGGCCCGGCTGGCGGTAGTGGATGCCGCCGACCATGAGGCCGAGTCGCGCGCGCGTCGAGTTGGCGGCCATGAAGCCGAGCGCGGTCATCCCCTCGAGCATCGGCGCCTCGGGCGGACCAAGGCCGCGAATCTGGAAGAAGTGATCCATCACCCAGATCGAGTCGAAGCCGACCTCATCAGCCGTGCGCGCGACGCGCGCCAGGGTGGGGCCGATGGCGGCGGGTCCGCCGGGCCAGGTGAACGAGTTGACCTGCAGGCCGATCTTCATCGCGCGTAGCGTAGCCCACCGGTAGGATGGCGCCATGTCGAGCGGATCGATCGGCCTCTCCGAGGAGCTCAACTCCTACCTCGCGCAGTTCGGCGTGCGCGAGCCAGACGTGCTGCGCCGGCTGCGGGAGGCGACGGCCCGGATGCCCGAGTCGCAGATGCAGATCGCCGTGGAGGAGGGCGCGCTGCTCGCGCTGCTCGTCCAGCTGACCGCCGCGCGTCGGATCGTGGAGGTGGGCACCTTCACCGGCTACTCATCGACCGCCATGGCCCTGGCGCTGCCGCCGGGAGGACAGATCGTCTGCTGCGACGTGTCGAAGGAGTACACCGACGTCGCGCTGCGCGCCTGGGCGGAGGCCGGCGTGGCCGACCGAGTCGAGCTGCGGCTCGCTCCCGCCGTCGAGACGCTCGATGCCCTGCTCGCCGCCGGCGGGGCGGGCACCTTCGACATGGCCTTTATCGACGCCGACAAGGAGAGCTACGCGGCGTACTACGAACGAGCGCTGCAGCTCGTGCGGGCCGGCGGCCTGATTGCCATCGACAACGTGCTGTGGAGCGGGCGCGTCGCGGATCCGGGCAACCAGGAAGAGTCGACGCTCGCGATCCGGGCCCTGAACGAGACGATCGCTGCGGACGCGCGGGTCGACGTGGCGATGGTGCCGATCGCGGACGGGCTCACCCTGGCGCGGGTTCGCTAGTCAAGCCGTCAGCGCTCGACGGTCACGCCCCGCCAGAAGGCCACGTAGCCCTCCACGTTCTTGGCGGCGTCGGAGGCATCGGGGTAGTACCAGGCCGCATCGGGGTTGAGCTGACCGTCCACTTCGACGCTGTAGTAGCTCGCCTCGCCCTTCCACCAGCAGGTGGTATGCGTCTCCGATGGGCGGAGGAACTCGGTCCTGACCGTCTCTGGCGGAAAGTACACGTTCCCTTCGACCACCTCGAAGCGGTCGCTCTCGGCGATCACCTTCCCGTTCCAGGTTGCGCGCGCCATGCGGACCAGTGTGCGCAGCCGCGCGCCGGATGACAAGCGAGGCGGCGCCGGAGTGGCACCCGGCGCCGCCTCGGACGGAGAGGTCAGACGGCGACCGCCTCGAGCTGTGGCTCGTACTCGACGTCGACCAGGTCGCCGGCGAGGTACGCGTCGTAGGCGGCCATGTCGAAGTAGCCGTGGCCCGACAGGTTGAAGAGGATCACGCGGGCCTCCCCCGCCGCCCGCGCTTCGAGCGCCTCGTCGATCGCCGCGCGGATGGCGTGGCTCGACTCAGGCGCCGGGACGATCCCCTCCGTTCGTGCGAACTGGATCGCCGCGTCGAAGCAGGTGCTCTGGGCATAGGCGCGTGCCTCGATGAAGCCCAGCTCGTAGAGGTGCGAGACCATCGGCGCCATGCCGTGGTAGCGGAGCCCGCCGGCGTGGATCGGGGCCGGCCGGAAGCCGTTCCCGAGCGTGTGCATCTTGACGAGCGGCGTCAGCCCGACGGTATCCCCGAAGTCATAGCGGTACTCCCCCTTCGTGAGGGACGGGCACGAGGCCGGCTCGACCGCCAGGAAGCGGGTCGTGCTGGTGCCGTTCAACCGGTTGCGCAGGAACGGGAACGCGATCCCCGAGAAGTTCGATCCGCCGCCGGCGCAGCCGATCACGATGTCGGGCACCTCTCCGGCCATCTCCATCTGACTGATCGCCTCCTGCCCGATCACGGTCTGGTGCAGGAGCACGTGGTTGAGGACGCTCCCCAGGGAGTACTTCGTGTCCTCGTGGGTGGCGGCCACCTCGACCGCCTCGCTGATGGCGATCCCCAGGCTGCCGGTCGAAGCGGGGTCGGCCGCGAGGATGGTGCGCCCCGCGTTCGTCTCGGTCGACGGCGAGGGGACGACGGTCGCGCCGAAGGTCTCGATGAAGCTGCG
>JBGQKH010000071.1:0-8415 GCA_041499395.1 Candidatus Limnocylindria bacterium | reverse complement strand
CCCGATGTGGGGCGGGTCGAAGGTGCCGCCCAGGATCCCGATCCGCTTCCCGCCTGTGCCGCGCGTCACTACCTCCTGAGGCTCGGGCAGAGCCGCACGCATCCCACCGGTCTCCGCGCCCACTGCACGCACGCGTGCCACCGCGGGGCTCACGGCTCGTCTCCCCACTCGAGCTCGACCCCGCCGATGCGCACCATCGTCCCCTCGCGCGCCCCCTGCCGGCGAAGCTCGGCATCGATCCCCAGACGCTCCAGGGTGCGCTGGAACCGGTCGCGCGACTCCTCGTTGTCGAAGTTCGTGCGGGCGGCGGTCGTCTCGATGCGCCGGCCACGGACCCGCAGCCCGTCTGCCTCGGCGATCACCTGCCAGCCGGCGTCGAGCGGGTCGAAGCGATGGAGGCGAACCGCTCCGGCCGCCGGCTCGGCAGCAGCGTGACGCTCCGCCTCGACCAGGGCCTCGTCGAGGGCCCGGCGCAGCTCGGCGATGCCGCTCCCGGCATGCGCCGAGACGGCGATCGGCAGGGCTCCATCGGCCCGCAGCGCCCTGCGCAGCGCCGGCCACCGGGCGTGGACCTCCGCCAGGTCCTGCTTGGTCACCACCATCGGCATCGGGCGCAGCGTGAGCGCCGGGTCGTGCTCGTGAAGCTCGTGCGCGACCGCGCGCCACTCGCCTGCCGGATCCGGCGCGGCGCCGTCCACGACCGCCACCAGGACGCGGGTGCGCTCCACGTGGCGCAGGAACGAGTGCCCCAGCCCACGCCCTTCCGACGCACCTTCGATCAGGCCCGGCAGGTCGGCGATCACCGCCCGCCGCTCGCCGGCGAGCTCGATCACCCCGAGGTTCGGCTGCGTCGTGGTGAACGGGTAGTCGCCCACCTCGGGGGTGGCGGCGGTGAGGGCCGCGAGCAGCGTCGACTTGCCGGCGTTCGGGGCTCCCACCAGGCCGATGTCTGCGATCAGCTTCAGCTCCAGCTCGACCCAGCGCGACTCGCCCGGCTCCCCCTTCTGGGCGTGGGTGGGCGCCTGGTGGGTGGAGCTCACGAAGTGGACGTTGCCCTTCCCGCCGCGTCCACCATGGGCGACCACCAGCCGCTCGCCGGGAGCCATCAGCTCCCCGACCAGGGTCCGGTGCGACTCCGGCGTCGCGGCCTCCGCCGCCAGGCGGACCACCGTTCCCGGCGGAACCGGCAGCAGCACGTCGGCCGCGTTCTTGCCGTGCGCCTTGCGCCCGGCGCCACGGCCGCCCGGCTTGGCCCGATGGTGGGGGCGGTGGCGCAGGTCCCCGAGCGTCGTCATGCCGGCGTCCACCACCAGCACCACGTCGCCTCCCGAGCCGCCATCACCGCCGTCGGGGCCGCCGCGCGGCACATGCGCCTCGCGGCGGAACGAGGAGGACCCGTCGCCGCCGGAGCCGCCGGCCACCAAGATCCGTGCCTGGTCAGCGAACATCGGGCTCCGATGATAGCAACGGGGTCAGCGCGGCCCGGCGGGGGCCGGTGGCGCGACGAGGCGCGGCTGGCAGGCTAGAGGTATCGGAGCGGGTTGACAAAAACCCCGTTGACGATCACCTCGAAGTGAACGTGCGGGCCGGTGCAGTCGCCCGTGCAGCCCACGCGGGCGATCGTCTGGCCGACAGTCACCGGGTCGCCCACCTTTACCGCGGCGCTGCCGAGATGGTTGTAGACCGTGACGATCCCATTCTGGTGGTCCACGGCGACCACCAGGCCGCCGCCATTCGTCTTCCAGCCGGACCAGGTGACCACGCCACCGGCCGCCGCCATGACTGCGCTGCCGGCGGGAGCCGCGATGTCGAGCGCCTGGTGGTACGAGCTGTAGTACTGGGTGATCGTGTAATTGGCGATCGGCCAGATCAGCTCCCCGTTCCCGACAATGGGCGCCGGCCTCACGAGCAGGTGGCTCACCTTGATCGGTGGGGGCGCAACCGGAGTCGGAAGCGGAGTCGGGTCGGGGTCCCTGGCGGGGCCGGTGAAGAACTGGTGCTGATCGTTCGCCTCAGGCTGGGGCACCAGACTAAAGGTGACCGTCCTCGGGTCGAAGGCCACCCCGTCGGCGCCACGCGCGACCGAGATGAGGTTGAACGGGAAGGAGGGCCGATCCCCGCGGGTCGAGCCGCCGGCCGCCGCGCTCACGCCCACCATCACGCTGACCGCCAGGAGCGCCAGCACGGCAACGTGGGAGACCGCTCGTGCGGTCGGACGCTCGTCGGTCGAACGGCGCGATGGCCGTCGCTGGTCGGGCAATACGGACGCTCCGCGGTTCCTGCTGCTTCTCGGCGTGCCCGACCCGGGTCATCGTTTCCTGGCCAAGGCAGAAGTGCCACCGGCCGAAGGTCGTGCCGGCGGATGGTACCAGCGGCTTTCCGGGACGGTCAACCTGCCGATCGGCCCCTAATTGGTACTGGTGGCGACCTGGAGCGGCGGTGAGCCGAGATCGGAGAGCGGCGCAGCATCGGTCCCAAGGGTGATCCAGGCGATCTGCCGGCCGGCCCCAGCCGGGGCGGGCAGCAACACCCGCAGCTCGATCGACTCCCCGGGGCCGAGCCTCGGAACGACGACCGGCAGCGGTTCGAGGCGCTGCGGGGCCTGACGCAGATACGGATCCTGGCTCGCCCTCCAGCCAGCCTCCAGGCGGAGGCCCGCCGGCCAGCGCGCCGCGCCGGTGTTCGTGAGCCGAATTGCGGTGCCGTTCGTCAACGCCGCGGCCGGCACAACTGGCGCCCAGAAGAGCGGCCCGGTCCCGGGGACCGGGCTCGGCGCCACGCCAGCCGCGCCGCCATCGGCCAGCAGGTCGTAGCGAACCGCCAGGTCGCGTTGCCCGAGGTACGAGGCGAGGCCGTTCGCGATCCCCTGCGCCGCGGCCGCCTGCCCGGCGGGCGAGAGGAGCAGGTCCTGCTCGGCGGGGAGGGTGATCGAGCCGACCTCCGTGAGCACCGCCGGCATCAGCGCCCCGCGGGTTGGCTGCTTGACCGGGTCGGGGCGATCGGGCGTGGTTACGAAGAGCGGCGGCGCCACGAGGTAGAGGTTGGTCGCGGAGATGCCGCGATCCTGGCGGTCATAGGTGGCCGCGGGGCCCATGGCGGCGACCACGCCCTCCTGCACCAGCCGCGCCAGCGGCTGCGTCGCGGTCACCCCCCAGGCGGTCTCGTCGGTGTAGTAGGTCTCGGTCGCCGCGATCGCGTAGGCGACCCCGTTCTGGGTGATCGAGTTGATATGGATGCTGACCAGGAGGTCGGCACGCGACAGGTTGACCAGGTCGAGCCGCGACTGCAGCTCGTCGCGCGTGCGGGTCTTGCCCTCCGGGTCGAAGCCTGCCAAGCCGTCGCCGTTCACGTCGCGAAACGGGGCGCCGTGGCATCCGAGGGCCGCGTAGTCGTCGCCGGCCAGCGCCGAGTCCGTGGTTCGGGTCATCACCACGGTGATCCCCTGCGCCTCGAGCAGGCGCCTCAGCTCCAGGCCGATCGCCAGCGTCATCGTCTTCTCGCTGAACGCCGGCCCCCTGCCCTGCGGATCGGGGACTCCCCAATCGAGGCAGCCGCCGTGCCCCGGATCGATCGCGACCACGATCGCGCCTGGATTCGGCTGATAGACCGCGCTCGATGAGCCCGGCGCCGGCACGACCTCCCCGACCGCGGAGCTCGCGGCGGCTGAGGCCGAGGCGGACGGAGAGCCCGATGCGCTCTGGCTCGGAGCCGGCTGGCTGCACGCCGCCAGCAGCAGCAGTGCGCCGAGCCACGCCGCGGGGCGGCGGCCGGCTCGGGTCAGCATGGGAGGCGCGAAGGTCAGCGCTCGGAGGCTTCGACGCTCTTGCTCAGGGAGACGAGGAACTCGGAGTTGTTCTTCGTCTTGCCGAGCCGCTGCATGAGCAGCTCGATCCCCTCGTTGGGGCCGACGGCGGAGAGCATCCGGCGCATCGTCCAGATCATCCGCAGCGTGTTCTCGTCGAGGAGCAGCTCCTCGCGACGGGTGCCGGAGCGGAGCACGTCGATGGCCGGGAAGATGCGCTTCTCGCTCAGCTTCCGGTCGAGCGCCAGCTCCATGTTGCCGGTCCCCTTGAACTCCTCGTAGATGACGTCGTCCATCCGCGAGCCGGTATCGACCAGGCAGGTGGCGATGATCGTCAGCGAGCCGCCGCCCTCGATGTTGCGCGCCGCTCCGAAGAAGCGCTTCGGCGGGTAGAGGGCGATCGGGTCAACGCCACCCGAGAGGGTCTTGCCCGAGGCCGGAAGGGCGAGGTTGTATGCGCGAGCGAGGCGGGTGATCGAGTCGAGCAGGATCACCACGTCGCGGCCGGTCTCGACCTGGCGTTTGGCGACCTCGAGGCACATCTCAGCCACCCGGGTGTGGTTCTCGGTCGGCTCGTCGAAGGTCGATGCGTAGATCTCGCCCTTGACGCTCCGACTCATGTCGGTGACCTCTTCGGGCCGCTCGCCGATCAGCGCGACCATGAGCACCGCGTCGGGGTGATTGCTCGTGATCCCGGCGGCAATGTGCTTCAGGACGGTCGTCTTGCCCGCCTTGGCGGGCGAGAGGATGAGTCCGCGCTGACCCTTGCCGATGGGGCTGATCAGGTTGATCAGCCGCTGGGTGAGGTTCTTCTGATCGGTCTCGATGTCGAACATCTCGTCGGGGAAGACCGGGACCAGCGTGTCGAAGTAAGGTCGCCGCCGAGCGGTGTCGGGATCGACCCCGTTCACGGTGTCGACGCGGAGCAGGCCCCAGTACTTCTCCTGGTCCTTGGGAGGCCGAGTCTGGCCCTCCACCTTGTCCCCGGTCCGCAGGCCGAAGCGGCGAACCTGCGAGGAGCTCACGTAGATGTCGTCCGGTGAGGGCATCACGCCGTGGCGGCGAAGGAATGCAAAGCCCTCGTCGACGATCTCGAGGATGCCGGTCGCGATCCCCGGGGTCCCGTTCTGCTCGGCGCGTGGCTGCGACGGGGTGAGCGGCACGACGTCGAGCAGCTTCAGGACGAGGTCGGAGTGGTCCAGCTCCTCGGCCCCCTCGACGCCCAGCTCGGTCCCCAGCTCGCGCAGCTCCTCGAGGCTCCGGGCCTGGAGCTCGGCAAGGTTCCAGCTCTCATCGGTCTCGTCGCCCTCGCGGGGGAAGGGACCGGCGAAGATCGACGAGTAGCCGCCGGTCGCGTAGTTGTTGCGACGACCCTGGAAGACGGGTCGTGGCGCCTGGCGCCGCGGTCCTCCGCCATCGGGCCGGCGTCGTGGCCGGCCGCGTCGCTGGGAGCGGGTGTCGTCGTTCATGACCGCCTCGGGTGCGGGATATCTGTCATGGATGGCCTGTGACCTCGATCAGAAGGAAGCTGCGTAGCGAGCGACGCCGGGCGGGCGAGGTTCGACGGGATCCACGCTGGGCGTGTCGCTCTCGTCCGGGGGGACGTGCGGGCGGATGACCGGTCAGACCTTGCGGGTCCCCGCGCGAGTGGTGATGTTGGGCCCGCCGTAGCCGCTCATCTCGCCGATGAGCTTGGCCCGAACCTGACGCACGACCGGTCGCCAGTCGAGGGAATCATACCCGAGATGCGCAACCACCTGCTCGGCGTTCCACTCCTGCCCGCGGCTCCACGCCCGCCGCAGCGTCTCGCCGGCCGCGGCGCTCTTCCACCAGGCCTCCCCGTGGCGGGCAACGAGGTGATCGGTGAGCGCGGCATCGAGCATGAAGCAGCGCAGGTAGGAGGCGGCGTACATCCCGTCGTCGATCAGCAGGTAGCGCTCCTCCGGCTCTCGCACGCCCGTCAGCAGGCCCGCCAGGCCGGCATAGGTGGCCCGATGCAGCGCGTCGTCGCCGCCGCGACGCACCCGCAGCTCGTGCAGGTGGCGCGCTGCGAGGGTCCGCAGCAGGAAGAGGAGGTAGAGCGAGAAGAAATCGGCGAAGGCGGAGGCGTGCTCTGGCGGCATGCCGAGCTGCTCGGTCAGCCAGACAGGCTCCGCCAGCAGGCGCTCGAGGGTCATGGCGTAGCCCTCGGTCACGCTCGAGTCGCCCAGCTCGCGCTGCGAGACCGGAAGACGCGGATCGACGTGGAGGAAGTGCTCGAGGTGGCCCGCCTCGTGCAGCAGCGCAGCGTAGTCCTCCCAGCCGCCGCGGGGCTGGACCACGAGGCGCACGTCGTGCGGGGCGTTGACGAGCGCCACGAAGGCGCGCGGCGTCTTGTTCGGACGCGCCTCGACGTCGAGTGTGGCGCCGGCCTGGGCGCGCAGCTCGATCCCCAGGCCCCGCAGGGTGGCCTCGAGCACCGCGATCATGCGGCGCCCGTCGAACCAGTTGTCCCAGCCGCTGCCGCGCATGAGGTACCAGCCATCGGCCAGGCTGGCGTCGCCCTGCTCGATCTCGATCCTGGCCAGGAAGCGGCGCAGCGCGGCGAAATAGGGCGTCTCGGACTCGGCGAGGAAGCCCCGCACCTGGGCACCGAGGGCGTCAGGGTCGAAGCCACGGGTCGTGCGGATCAGGTCGACGTAGTCGGCGTAGCCGAGCTGGCGCGCGATCGCGCCGACCCGCTCGAGCCGCTCGCGCCGGAGCGGGTTGATCGCCTCCTCGGCCTCCACGTACGAGGCGAAGAGCCCGTTCCGCTCGGCCCGCCCGCTGATCTCGCTGATCCGGTTGCGGAGCGAGCGGTAGCGAATCGTCTCGCCGCGCCAGATCACCGTGGCAGTCGCTTCGGCGCTGCCGACGGCGTCGCTCAGCGCCGCGACCTCTCCGTCGATGAACCCGTCGGTGGCCGCCGCCAGCAGGGCTCGGTTCTGGCCGAGCTCGGCCCCGCCCGCCTCGACCAGTCGGCGCAGCTCATCCACGACGTCGCGTGTGAACAGTGCTGCGTGGCGCTCGTAGATCGGCTGAAGCGCCAGCTCGTCGTGCAGGCCGGCCCCGTGCTGGTAGAGCTCCTCCTCGCGCTGGGAGAGGAAGGCGGCCAGGTCCCGCTCGTAGGCGCGGCGGCCGAAGGCCGGCCTGCGGCCGGCTGCGGGGCGCTGGCTCATCGGCTCAGGGGTTGCTCTCGGCCCGCACGGCCGGAGCATCGGCCGTCTCGGAAGCCCCGAGTCCCAGCCGCGCCGCGGCGGCGCCGACGAACTCCCGGAAGAGCGGGTGTGGCCGATTCGGCCGGCTCTTCAGCTCGGGATGCGCCTGGGTCGCCACGAACCATGGGTGATCGCGCAGCTCGATGTACTCCACGAGTCGATCGTCCGGCGAAACGCCGCTGAACCACATGCCCGCCGCCGAGAGGCGATCGCGATAGGCGTTGTTGACCTCGAACCGATGGCGGTGCCGCTCGTAGGCGATCTCGGTGCCGTACGCCTGGCGCACGCGCGACCCATCCTCGAGGCGAGCCGGGTAGAGGCCCAGGCGCATGGTGCCGCCCTTGTCGGTGACATCGGTCTGGTCGGGCATCAGGTCGATCACCGGATGCTCGGTGAAGACGTTGAACTCGCTGCTGTTGGCGTCATCGGTTCCCAGCGCCATCCGCGCGAACTCGATCACCGCGCACTGCAGCCCGAGGCAGAGGCCGAGGTACGGGACCCGCTGCTCGCGCGCCCAGCGAATGGCGCGGATCTTGCCCTCCACACCGCGGTAGCCGAAGCCGCCGGGGACGAGCACCCCCGCCACGCCGGCAAGCTCGTCCGCTACCTGCTCGGGCTCGATCCGCTCGAGGTGCTCGCTGCGGATCCAGCGCACCTTCACGTCGACCCGATGGTGGAGCGCCGCGTGCTTGAGCGCCTCGCTGACGCTGATGTAGGCATCGGGCAGCTCGGTGTACTTGCCGACGATCGCGACCTCGACCTCCGGGCGCGGCGCCCGGATGCGGGCCACGAGCTCCTGCCAGTCGTGGAGGTCCGGCTCTACGGCGGGGATCTCCAGCTCGTGGGTGATCAGCTTGCCAAGCCCGGCGCGTTCGAGCTGGAGCGGCACCTCGTAGATGCTCGACGCGGTCTTGAGCGGGATCACGGCGTTGACGTCGACGTCGGTGAAGAGGCTCACCTTGTCGAGGATCTCGTCGTCGATCGGCTCGTCGCTGCGCAGGATGATCACGTCCGGCTGGATCCCGATCCCGCGCAGCTCCTTCACGGAGTGCTGGGTCGGCTTCGTCTTCAGCTCGCCGGTGGCACCGATCTGCGGCAGCCAGGTGACGTGCACGTAGAGCACGTTGCGGCGGCCGACATCCTTGCGCATCTGGCGAATCGCCTCGAGGAACGGGAGCGACTCGATGTCGCCGACGGTGCCGCCCACTTCGACCACGACGACGCCGTGGGAGGCGAGCCCGCTGGTCGCGACCGATCCGGTCCCGTCGCGGGCGACCCGCGCGATGCGCTCCTTGATCTCGTTAGTGATGTGCGGGATGACCTGGACCGTGCCGCCCAGGTAGTCGCCGCGGCGCTCCTTGGCGATGACGCTCTGGT
>JBGQKH010000070.1:0-8476 GCA_041499395.1 Candidatus Limnocylindria bacterium | reverse complement strand
TACCGCGGCTGCTGGCACGTAGTTAGCCGTGGCTTATTCCTCAGGTACCGTCTTGTATCTTCCCTGAGAAAAGAGGTTTACGACCCGAAGGCCTTCGTCCCTCACGCGGAGTTGCTGCCTCAGACTTTCGTCCATTGGGCAAAATTCCCGACTGCTGCCTCCCGTAGGAGTCTGGGCCGTTCTCAGTCCCAGTCTGGCTGATCATCCTCTCAGACCAGCTACCGATCGTCGCCTTGGTGAGCCATTACCCCACCAACTAGCTAATCGGACGCAGGCCCCGCCGGAAGCGCCTTACGGCTTTGGGCGGCGAAGCGAATCGCCGACCACATGCGGTATTAGCCACCCTTTCGGGCAGTTATTCCCCACTTCCGGGTAGGTCACCTACGCGTTACTCAGCCGTCCGCCACTAGGTTGATCGAGCAAGCCCGCTCAACCCCGTTCGACTTGCATGTCTCATGCACCCCGCCAGCGTTTGTCCTGAGCCAGGATCAAACTCTCCAAACAAAAACAGTGGTCTTGCCCGAGGGCTCCACCACCGTTCACAGTTCAGACGTTTGTCCCGTTGACTCGTGTGGGTTCCTGTCACTCTTCAGCTGTTAAGGTCACGTTACCGACGGATCGGTCTCGCTCGATTCTCTGGCCTCCGTGATCGGGAAGCTTGGCGCGGAGCTGCTCGGCCGGATCGGTCGAGGTTCTCCCATCGCCCACCGGCACGCATGCCGGCGCGAATTCGGAGTCTACGCGGCGGCGATCCAGGGTGTCAAGCCGGACACCCCTTGCGAAGGGTCACCCGGAGCGCGAGACTGCGCCCGATGCGACAGCTCTTCGTGCTCTTCCACTCCGCCGGCCCAGCCTGGGACAAGACGCTCGGCTTCATGGAGCAGCCCGGGATCGGCGAGCACATCGCCTTCATGCGCGGCCTCACCGAGCGCGGGCTCATGGTGCTCGGCGGCCCATTCGGCGACGAGGATGCCGGAGTCGCGGTGGGGATGGCCGTGATCGCCGCGCCTGACGCCGACGCGGCGGAGCTCGTCGCCCACGAGGATCGGTCGGTAGCGCACGGGCTGATCCGGGTCTCGGTCCGCCCCTGGACCGTCCCCATGGGGGTAGCCCTCGAGGCCCTGCCACCCGCTGACGCGCAGTAGCCCCACCCGAGGAGCCCACGCCTGGGCGTGCGCTTTTCGCCCGTCCGCGGGCACTGTCGGCGGACTATCATCGAGGCTCTCCTCCACGCCCCCTGTGCCCCAAGTGGAGTCTGCGATGCACGCCCCCACGGCCCCGCGGCGCGGCCCAGCCCTTGGCTCCTTGGTGGTGCTGGCCGGACTCATGGCCGCCGTTCTGGTGGGCTCTCGGACGGGGAACAGCGCCGCCGTCGAGGTTCCTCCGGCGGGCGGCGGCTTCTACATTCAGACGTCCGGTCCGAACGCCGGCGCGGGGATCGGTGACTGGTACAGCTCCAACACCGCGGGAGCCGGGAATGGCTACAACTACGTCGTCATCACGATCCCGTGCGGTTGGCCGTCCACGACGCCCCTCTACGTTGATCTGTTCAGTCCGGAGATCAACGCCAACGCGGTGGCGAGCTCCCGAGATGAGCCGCGCGGCGCCGGCGACGATCCCACCCAGTTCGAGCTGTACGGGCCGGGTGCCGTCGTCGGCCCGGGATACAACCTGCCGGCACCAGGAACGGGGATCGTGCAGAGGACCTACTCGCCAGAGCTGGTCCAGCCGGAGGCGTGGGTTCGCTTCGCAACGCTCGATCCGGTCACCTGCGGCTCCTACGTCGTTCGCTCGGCAGTGATCGGCGCCGGGGACGATGACAACGGATGGCGAATCCGAGTCGGGACCGATAACGACTCCGACCCGACGAACGCCCCGCCGGCCAACTCAGATGACCCGGACGGCATCCCCGGAACGAATGACGAGATCGTCATCGGCCAAGTCCAGATCAGCTACCAGCAGAGCACCGGCGGGGTCGCCTGCCTGACGCTGTTCGAGTACGTGAGCCCTGGGCAGGCGTCAGTGACGTTCAACAACTTCGACATGGACGGCAACACCCGGGTCCGCTACTACGCCCCATCCGACACGTTCGACTCGACCGGGCTCACCGGCGGGACGGCCGGCACCCTCTCGAACAATGCCGCCTGGAACGGAGGAGTCGGGCTCGCGCGAGGTGGCGACACGATCGCCAACCCCGAGGGAGGCTGGTGGCGCATCGTCAGCTGCCTGAGCGCCGTCAACCAGTTCATCCAGGAAGCGCAGAACGGGGTCGGCGCCTACTACCTGGAGCCGCCGACGCCGGCGCTGTCGCTCGCGAAGGACGACGGCCTGACGCTGGCGCCGGCCGGTGGCGACCTGACCTACGCGGTCACGGCCACGAACACGTCGAGCGGGTCCGGAGCTGGGGCTGCGCTTGGCGTCGTCATCGCTGACACGATCCCGACCAACTCGACCTTCGTGTCCTGCTCGATCGTCGCGCCGGCGACCGGCACCTGCGGCGAGAGCCTGGGTGTGGTCACCGCGACGCTCGGCGGCTGGATCGACGCCGGCGGCAGCGCCGTCGTGCAGATCACGGTCAAGGTGGACCCCCTCGCGACGGGGAGCATCACGAACAACGCGAGCGTCACCTTCCAGGACGCCCTGGGGAACCCGTTCCCGGCGGTCATCGCGTCGGACGTCGACACCGCCGGGCCACCGGCCCCGACCGCGACCCCGACACCCACCCCGACCGCGACGCCGACACCCACGCCGACCGCGACGGCAGCGGTTCCGAACACCGCGATGCCGATGCCTCGCGACGACGAATGGGCGATCGCGGTCATCGCCGCGGTGGGGGGCGTCCTGATCGTTGGGCTGCTCGGCCTGGCTGCGCTCGGCGCGCGGCGGCAGCGTGGCACGCGGAGGCGCAGCCCCTAGCGCTCGACCTGTCGGCGTCCCTGGAGCGAGCGGATCAGGGTCACGTCATCGGCGTACTCGAGGTCGCCACCAACAGGAAGGCCGCGCGCGATGCGCGAGACCATCGGCACGTGCGGGGCCAGCAGCTCGGCGAGGTACATGGCAGTCGCCTCTCCCTCCAGGTTGGGGTTGGTCGCCAGGATGACCTCCTCCACCCCGCCGGCGGCCACGCGCATGATCAGCTCTCGCGCGCGAATCTGCTCGGGACCGATCCCGTCGATCGGGCTGATCGCGCCGTGCAGCACGTGATAGCGGCCGCGGTACTCGCCGGTCCGGTCGATGGCGAGCACGTCGAGCGGCTCCTCGACGACGCAGATGCGGGTCGCGTCCCGGCGCTCATCGGCGCAGAAGGCGCAGGGGTCGACCCCGCGGTCGGTGATGTTGCAGCAGGTCGTGCAGTAGGCGACCTCCTCCTTCACCGCAACCAGTGCCGCGGCGAGCGAGCGCGCCTCGTCCGCGGGCTCGCGGAGCATGTGGTAGGTGAGGCGCTGGGCCGTCTTGCGCCCGACTCCGGGAAGCTTGCTGAACTCTTCGATCAGGCGCGCGACCGGCGCGATGAGGGCGCTCACCGAGGGGTGCTCAACGGAGGCCCGGGAGTCCGGGCAGGCCGAGTCCACCGGCCACGGAAGCCATCCGCTCCCGCTCGAGATCCTTGCTGCGGGCGATCGCATCGTTGACGGCGGCGAGGACCAGGTCCTGGAGCATCTCGACCTCCGCGGGATCGATGGCCCCGGGATCGATCTCGATGAGGCGCAGCTCCTGCGCGCCGGTGATCACGACCCGAACGGCGCCCCCGCCGGACGTCGCCTCCAGGGTGGTGTCGCGCAGCTCGGCCTGCACCTTCGCGATCTGGGCCTGCATCTGCTGCGCCATGCGGGCCATCTGGGCCATGTTCACGACCGCACCTCAGGCGCATCGACCAGCTCGCCGCCGGTGATCCGCAGGACCCCCTCGAGGAGCGCGAGGCCGTCGGCATCGGCGGGGTCGGAGACGATCGCCTGGGCCACGGTGAGCGGTTCGAGCTCCACGTTGCTGGCGACGCACTCGATCGCCCAGCTGCCGCCGAGGACGGTGCTCAGCAGCTGCTCGATGGCCGGTGCCCGGGTCGCCGCCTTGGCGCGCATGAACGAACGCTCCTCAGGGAAGGCGAGCGTCAGGCGAGCCCCGTCGACCGCGATGGGACGGCACTCCCGCAGGAGCGGCTTGATCGCCGGCGCCGCTCGCTCGACGACGTCGCCCCAGCGACCGCGCACGCCCTGCACGTCGCCGGGGCGGTCGCCGGGCGCGACGGCTGCCTGAGTCGCAACCGCCGGCGCCGGAGGCGAAGGATTCGGATCCACGCTCGCAGCCGGGGCGCCGGGCGCCGCGCGGACCGGCACGGGTCGCGTGGCCAGCAAGGGGCGCGCGACCGGCACGGGGCGCGCGACCGGCACGGGCGCGGCGGGGAGGGGCAACGGTCCGGGGAGTGCCTCGACCGCGAGCAGCTCCATGGCCAGGCGCGCGCGACCCTCGCGCGCTCCGACCGTGGCGGCCTCGGCCAGGGTGCGCAGCATCCCGGCGAGACGGCGCGCCTGCGCCGGATCCGATGCCGATCGCAGCAGGCGGCGCCGGGCCTCCGCCTCGGCCTGCGCGGCCACCTGGCCCATGTCGCGGCCGACGTCGGCAAGCGCCTCGATGCGGTCGAGCGCCGACGGGACGTCGCCGGCGAGATACGCATCGAGCAGCGCGCTGATCTCCGCCTCGTCGGCGAGGCCGACCGCTTCCCGGACGGCATCAGCGGAGATCCGGTCGCCCGCATAGGCGAGCACCTGGTCCAGCAACGACTCGGCGTCGCGCATCCCGCCATCCGCGAGCTGGGCAACGAGGTCGAGGGCATCGGCATCGGCCGTGGCGCCCTCCGCCTCGACGATGCGCGTCAGCTTCGAGACGATCAGCGCGGCGGAGATCCGGCGGAAGTCGAAGCGCTGGGTGCGGCTGATGACCGTCGCCGGGACCTTGTGGGTATCGGTCGTGGCCAGGATGAAGACGACGTGGGGCGGCGGCTCCTCGACCAGCTTCAGCAGGGCGTTGAAGGCGTGCGGCGAGAGCATGTGGACCTCGTCGATGATGTAGACGCGGCGTCGAAGCTCGGCCGGCGCGGTGAGCGCCCGCATGACGAGGTCGCGGGCGTCCTCGACCAGCCCGTGGCTGGCAGCGTCGATCTCGATCACGTCCATGGCACGCCCCTCGCGGATCGAGACGCACGCCGGGCATCGGTCGCAGGGCTCCCCGTCCGGAGCCCGATCGGTGCAGTTGATCGCCTTGGCGAGGATGCGCGCCATCGAGGTCTTGCCCGTTCCCCGCGGTCCGACGAACAGATACGCGTGGGCGATCTTGTCGGTCGCCACCGCGTTGCGGAGGGTCGTGACGATCGGGTCCTGGCCGATCAGCTCCGCGAAGCGCTGCGAGCGCCATCGGCGATAGATGGCGGACGGCTCCGGGGACGCGGCGGCGGTGGTGGGGTCGACCATGGCCTCCTAACCGTACACCGAACCGCGGTCCGGTCGCGGTCGCGGGCAGACGAAGTGGCCGTGCACCCGGCGTCGATCGACCGCCACCGCACACGCGTCCATCGTCCGGCTCCAGCCAGGTCGCCCCATGGCACCCGAAGGCGGTCGCTTACCGCTGCTTCCTTCCGGACCTGACGGGGTTCACGGACCCTCGCTGCATGGGACCCGACTCTCAATGTCGGTCGATGTCGTGGGAGGCGAAGGCGGGTCGCCCTCGGCCGGGGATTCAGTCCCGCTGTAGCGGATTGCGGGTGCAGGGCACCGCTAGTTCCCCACCTAGCACGGCCGCGGCGGATGGTACAGGGGCATGCTCGGCAGGTCAACGAGCGGAGCGTCCTCGGAGTCGCTAGACCGAGGCCCCCTGGGGCGCGAAGCGGCGAACCAGGATGAACTGGATCACGAGGATCAGGCCCCAGCTGTCCTCCGCGACCCAGGGGGGCGCAAACGGCAGGAGCAGGAGCGAGGTGAGCATCACCACGGGCACCGCCAATCCCCGCATCGCCCCGAAGCGGACGATGGCCGCCGAGATGCCAGGGCGTGCCAGGCCGGCACGGGTCGCGTAGATCCAGCTGGCCGGACCGAGGATCCCAGGCAGCGAGACCGCGACCGCGTAGATCACGACCACGATCGGGCGGTCGCCGTGCGCGCCCATCAGCGCGGTTGGAAACGGGATGAAGGCGACGCAGCCGAGCAGCAGCAGGTTGAGGGTGGCGAGGCGCCCGTCGCTGCGCTCCACCCAGTGGTAGCGCCGCCAGTGGGCGAGCCAGTAGAGGCCGATTACGCCGAAGCTCAGCAGGTACGCGAAGACCCGCGGCAGGAGCGCGATGAGGGCCTGGTTGAAAGTGGTCGAGGACGTGCTGCCGGGGAGGTCCGGGAGGCGGAGGTCGATCACCAGCAGCGTGATCGCGATCGCGAAGACCGCGTCGGAGAAGAACACGATCCGCTCGAGGCCCGGATCCGGCGGCGAGGACTGGGTCACCGGGAAAGCCTATCGCGGGGCGGCTGGCGGAGAGGGGGGGATTCGAACCCCCGACGGGTTTCCCCGAACCGCATTTCCAATGCGGCGCCATAGGCCACTAGGCGACCTCTCCGGGGCGTGGGTGGCGGAGAGGGTGGGATTCGAACCCACGGTGCTCATCGCACACCGCTTTTCGAGAGCGGCACCTTAAACCACTCGGACACCTCTCCGGCGACGGAGTCTAGCAGCCGACCCGATCAGGCCGGCGAGGTTGCCCCGGCAGCAAGGCGGCGCGCCTCGTCCTCGCGGACGCCCGAGATCACCGAGATCTGGTGCGGCATGCCAGGGGCGCGGGCGAGCTGCACAGCCCCGCCGGCGGCCCCCTGGCGCTCGTCCGCGACGGCGTAGACAAGGGTCCGCACCCGGGCCTCGAGGAGCGCCCCGACGCACATGGCGCACGGCTCGTGGGTGGTGAACATGGTCACCTCGGGGAGCCGCTTGGCCTCGAGCTTGCGGGCCGCGGCCTGGAGGGTGAGGAGCACGGCATGCGCGGTGGGGTCGCGCTGGAGCAGGATCCGCCCGTGGTCCCGCGCGATCATGGCGTCGTCGAGGACCGCCACCGCGCCGATCGGCGACTCCCCCTCCTCGGCTCCCCGTCGTGCCTCGGCAATCGCCTCGGCCATGTACAGCTCGTAGTTCACGACCCGAGTCTAGCAGCCCGTCCGGTCGCTTCCCGGGTCGCTAGGATGGGCGCCGTCCGGGCCGCGCTCGACTCGCCCGGAGCCTCGGAAAGGAGCTCCGCCATCCTCGGACGATCCGCCTGGGCGCGGCGCGACTGGATCGCCCTGGCGGTCGTCACGCTCCTGGGAGCGGCGGTTCGCCTCCCCGGGCTGAGCGCCCGATCGGGGTTTGTCTTCGACGAGATCTTCTACGCCCGCATCGCGTGTCGCTTCGTAATCGACAATTCGAAGCCCTAGCGGCGCTTCCGCTCGCCCGGCAGGCTGACCCACTCGCTGCGTCGGTTGTCGCTCCCGGCCGGCCGATCGTGCGGGCGCCGCGCGGGACGCGGCTGCCAGCCACGGCCCTGGGGAGCAGCCGCCGGCCGCCGAGCGGGCCGCGCACCCCGCTGGCCCCCTCCCCCGCCGCCACCGGTGCGGAGGCGGATCGCCTCGGGGCGGATCGATCCGTCCGGCGCGAAGCCGGGAATGATCTCGGACGGGATGGGCTTTCCGAGGAGCCGCTCGATCTCGCGCAGGAGCGGCGCCTCGTCAATGCAGACGAGGGAGATGGCGTCGCCCTCGATCCCGGCGCGACCGGTGCGACCGATGCGGTGCAGGTAGTCGGACGGCACCATCGGCAGCTCGTAGTTGACGACGTGCGGCAGCTGCTCGATATCGAGCCCGCGCGCCGCCACCTCGGTCGCGATCAGCAGGGTGACGCGACCCTCCTTGAAGTCCTTCAGGGCGCGGACGCGCTGCGGCTGCGAGCGATTGCCGTGGATCGCGGCGGTGGCGATGCCGTCCTGCCGGAGCTGGTCGGCAAGCCGATCCGCCCCGTGCTTGGTGCGGGTGAAGACGAGGGCCTGGTCGACGGCGTGGGTCCGCACCAGCTGCGAGAGCAGCTCGCGCTTGCGAGCGCGATCGACCGGATGGACCACCTGGCGGACGAGGTCGGTCGGGGTGTTGCGCGGGGTGACCTGGACCGATGCGGGCCGGTCGAGCATCCCCTCGGCAAGGGTCCGGATCTCGTTCGAGAAGGTGGCGCTGAACAGAAGGTTCTGGCGGCGAGCCGGCAGCAGCGCGAGGATCGCCCGGATGTCGCGGATGAAGCCCATGTCCAGCATGCGGTCCGCCTCGTCCAGGACGAGGATCTCGACCGCGCCGAGGTCGATCGTCCCCTGCCGAGCGTGGTCGAGCAGGCGGCCCGGCGTAGCGACCACGATCTCGGGACCACGGCGCAGGGCCGCGTACTGACCCGGGAAGCCGACCCCGCCGTAGATCGTGGTCGAGCGGCG
>JBGQKH010000069.1:0-8545 GCA_041499395.1 Candidatus Limnocylindria bacterium | reverse complement strand
CTGGGCGGCGTGGCGACCAAGATGATCAACCGCAACACGACCATCCCGACGAGCCACACCCAGATCTTCTCGACCGCATCGGACTCGCAGCCGTCGGTCGACATCGTGGTGCTCCAGGGCGAGCGCGAGCTGGCCAGCGACAACAAGAAGCTGGCCACCTTCCGGCTCGATGGCATTCCCCCGGCCCCGCGCGGCGTGCCGCAGATCGAGGTCACCTTCGACATCGACGCCAACGGCATCCTCAACGTGGCGGCGAAGGACAAGGCCACCGGCAAGGAGCAGAAGGTCGCCATCACGGCCTCTTCGATGCTCGCCAAGGAGGACGTGGACCAGATGGTCCGCGATGCGGCGGAGCACGCGGAGGACGATCGCAAGCGGCGCGCCGAGATCGAGTCCCGCAACGAGGCCGATGCGCTCACCTACCAGGCCGAGCGCCTGATCAAGGACCTGGGCGACAAGCTGCCCGAGGCGGACCGCAAGGAGATCACCGATCGGATCGAGGCGGTGCGTGCGGCGCTGGCCGGGACCGATGCGGGCGTGGTCGACTCCACCAAGCAGCAGCTCGCCGAGGTGCTGCAGCGGGTCGGGACGAAGGCCTACGAGACGGCCGCCAAGCCCGAGCCGGGTGGCGAGGACGGCTCCGGCGGAGGGACCGGTGGGGCGGCCGAGGGGGCCGTGCCCGAAGAGGAAGGCGAGACGATCGAGGGCGAGTACAAGGAGGTCTAGCCTCCTTCGGGACCCGGGATAGGGCCGGGCGGCCATCCCCCTCGCCGGCTTCGCAACGGCTCGGGAGACGGCCGCCCGGCCCTTTCACACATCGGGAAGGAGCGCGAGACCTCGCTTCCCGCAGAGGCTCCGCCATGCCATGGGCAGCTGTGATCCAGTGGTCCGGCCTAGCCGATGAAGATCAACTTCAGGCCCGCGATCACCAGCACCATGCTGAGCGCCGCTCGGAGCTGGACGATGCGGCCGCGGCGATTGCCGATCTCGGAGCCCGCGATCGCGCCGGCCACCACGGCGACGACCCAGATCGGCAGGCTCGCCGGCAGCAGGGCGAGGCGAGAGAAGTTGCCCGCAAGGCCGGCGACCGAGTTGGCGAGGATGAAGGGAGCGGCCATCCCTGACGCGGCTCGCGTCTCGGCCCATCCTGCGAAGAGCAGCACCGGGCTCAGGAAGATGCCGCCCCCGGTGCCGGTGAGTCCGGACACCAGGCCGATCACCGCGCCGATGAGTACCGAGGGGCCGGCCGGAGCGCTGACCCTGGCGTGGCCCGTCTCGGCACGATCAGCTCGACGCGCCGTGGCGGCCATGCCGGCCCCGGCGAGGATCAGCACGACCCCCACCAGCTTCTTGTAGAGGTCCGGAGCGACCGGCAGGGAGCCACCTAGGAATGCGAGGGGAATTGAGCCGATCAGGAATGGGACGAGGGCCTTGGCGGAGATGTGGTCGCCGCGCCAGTACCGATACGTGACGAACGTCGCCACCACGATGTTCAGCGCGAGCGCTGCGGGCCGAGCGATGTCCGGCGCCACGCCAGTGAGGCCCATGATGGCGAGGTACGCCGAGGCGCCGGCATGCCCAACCGAGGCGTAGAGCATCGCCGCCACGAAGAAGAAGGCCGCAAGCAGCAGCGGATCGACCATCCGCCCGGTCCTGACGAGATCGGTGAGGCGCTTGCGCCGAGGCTAGGTCAGGAAAGCTCGCTCGTGCAGTGCGGGCAGCGCTTGGCGGCGGAGGGGATCTCGGTAGCGCAGAACGGGCACTCCTTGATCGGCTTGTCCGGCTCGGCCGCCGGCTTCTTGAGGCGCGCGGTCATGGCGTTCATCGGCTTCACGACGAAGAAAAAGACGGCCGCTCCGATCAGCAGAAAACTGATCAGCGAGTTCAGGAATAGACCGTAGGGCACGGGCCTGTCGTTGATGTAGAACGCGAGGGTCGAAAAGTCCGGCACCCTGAGCAGCCCGAGCAACGGGGTGAGCACATTGCCCACGAACGACGTGACCAATGCGCCAAAGGCGGCGCCGATGACGATGCCGACCGCGAGGTCGATCACGTTGCCGCGCAGGATGAAGTCGCGGAACTCCTTGATCATCGGGCCCTCCTTCGATGTGCGATTCGCGGTACGGCCGCGAGTATAGGACCGGGCTAGACTCGGGCCGATGCGCCTCGCCACCTGGAACGTCAACTCGCTTAAGGCCCGCCTCGATCGGGTGCTGGCCTGGGCCGAGGTCTTCAAGCCGGACATCCTCTGCATGCAGGAGACCAAGCTGGCCGATGCCGCCATGCCGGACCTGGCCTTTCGCGCGCTCGGGTACGAGGTGGCGCACCACGGCCTCGGCCAGTGGAACGGCGTGGCGATCGCCTCGAAGGTGGGCATTGCCGATGTCCTGGCGGGCCTGCCGACTTCCGATGGCTGGACCGATGACGGCGGCCGCTTCCTGGCCGCCACCTGCGGCGGCGTCCGCGTGGCGAGCATCTACGTTCCCAACGGCCGCGAGGTCGGGACCGAGTTCTACGAGCAGAAGCTCGAGTGGCTCGACCGCTTGCACGAGTGGCTGCTCAAGTGCGACCCGGCCGCGCCGATGGCAATCTGCGGCGACTACAACGTGGCCCCCGCCGACGAGGACGTCTACGACCCCGCCGCGGTCCACGGCGCGACCCACGTCTCCGAGCCGGAACGGGCCGCGGTGGCCCGCATGCGCGAGTGGGGCCTGCTCGACGTGGTGCGTCGCTTCCACCCCGAGACGGGCTTCTTCACGTGGTGGGACTACCGGGCCGGGAACTTCCACAAGAACCTGGGGATGCGGATCGACCACGTCTACGTGACCGCGCCGCTCGCCGCGCGCGCCGTCTCGGCCGAGCGTGACCGCGACGCCCGAAAGCCGTCGACCTATCCCGGGATCCCCTCCGACCACGCCCCGCTGGTCGTGGACTTCGCCGACCTGCCGCGCGGAGGCCCGCACGAGTAGCCTGATCGCGCACCCCAGGCAAGAGTTGGAGGAGAACCGATGGCAGTCACCTTCGAGCACGTGCCCCACCCCCGAATCGAGGAGCGCAAGAAGGCCGGCCCGCCGAAGACCGCCGATCAGCAGGTCGGCTTCAACGGGCGCTTCGCCCTTCTGATCACGACGATCGTTGGCACGATGTGGTGCGCCTACGCGTTCGCGATGCTGGCCCTGATCGCCCTGCCGTCGGCCATCAAGTCGGGCGACCCGCTCCAGCTCATCCAGTGGGTCAGCCAGACCTTCATCCAGCTGGTGCTCCTGTCGATCATCATGGTCGGCCAGAACATCATGGGAAAGGCCTCCGACAAGCGGGCCGAGATGACCTACAAGGACGCCGACGCGACCTTCCACGAGGCAGAGCAGATCCAGGCGCATCTCAAGGCGCAGGACGAGGCCCTCAACACCCTCCTCGAAAAGCTGCTGAAGCTCGAGGCAGCGAGCGCGGAGCCGAAGCCGCGCGCGTGACCCGTGGGGCAACCTGGGCAGGACTTCCGTTGGGTTCGATTCTGGGACCATCCGTTCCAGAATCGGGTAAGTCATGACTCCAAATCGGTCCCGGATGCGCGTCTCAGCGAGCCTCCTCGTGGTCGCCTCGCTGGCGGCGGCGTGCGGCGGAACCAATGCTGGTTCGTCCAATGGCCCGGGCGCGAGCCGCGGGCCAACGCCCGTGCCGACGCCGCAAACCCTCTCCGCCTACCCGGACGGCTTCCCGACCACCTGGACCAACAAGCAGAACCCGCCTGACACGCGGCTCCTCCCGGTGGCGGGTGGCCTCCAGGGCAACTTCACGGGCACGCTGACCGCGGACGCCGGATCGCAGGGGACGTACGCCGCGACCTGGATCGAGAACCGCGTCGCGGCTGCGAAGGTGGTCTGCAACGGGCTGACCTACACAAGTGTCTACGTCGGCGAGACCCCTGAGGTCACCAGCGACGTCAAGTTCGCGGGCTGGGGCAGCGCCACGCTCGTGACGATCGGCCACGTCACTGTGTACAGCTCCTCGCGCAACGGCAGCTCGCCGTCGATCTGCGATCAGTCGACGGTCGGCACGTTCACGGCCCAGTTCACCAAGGGCGGTGTGACGCAGCTGATGAGCGGCACCTGGCACTTCGACAAGGCCGGGCACCTCGTCTTCGATCCGCCACCTGCGGGGTCACCCGCTCCGTCGTAGCGCTCCGGCCACGTCCCTCCCGGGGCGGGTCCGCGGCCACGTCACCGAGCTCGCTCCCACAAAGCGTCGGTAGTCGCTGAGCGCGCTGCGCAGCGCCGGGATGAAGTGCGGCTCCTCCATCGGGCTGAAGCCGTCCTCGAACCACACGCCGGCGATCCGCAGCGCGCGTGACGCTCGCGTCAGGCGCGGCTCGATCCGTCCCACCAGGCGATCCCCGAACAGGAGCGGCAGCACGTAGTAGCCGTGGCGTCGCTTCGCCTCCGGGATGTAGACCTCCCAGATGTAGTCGAAGCCGAAGAGACCCCTGACCAGGCGCCGATCCCACATGAGCGGATCAAGTGGGGCGACGAACGAGACCGATGGCGCAGCAGGCCCGGGGAGCGCGGTCGCCTCCAGGATCGGCAGCTCGTCGGCCAGGACGTGGCGCGCCTCGCGGAACCCCTCGACCGTGACCGGGATCAGCGTGCCGTCGTCGACGAGGGCGGCCGTGGTTCGTGCCCGCTCGGGCGCCTTGCCCGTGCCCAGAACCAGCTCCCCCGGCCCGCCCACCGCCATCAGGCCCACGCCCCGATGCCGGCTCAGTAGCCGGTGGCGCTCCTGGTCCGCCTCGCTCGCGTGCGTGCCGAGGAGCCCAGCCGGCACGAGCCGAGCGATCAGGTCGTAGTAGCGTCGGCTGCCGTCGCGCCGGGAGATGCCCAGCTCACCGACGACGAACATCGCCTCCATCACGGCGCGGGCCGCCTTGGTCGAGGTGGCGATGCTGTTGTCCCACCACCACTGGACCCGATCCTCCACATCGCGGAACGAGGCGGTGGACACGGGGCCGCTCTCGCGAATGTGATCTCGGATCCGATCGGCGAGGCCCGCGTGCTGCGCCAGGAAGGCGCTGTACCTGCCGGCTTCGCGGGTCCACGCCCATCGGTAGAAGGGAAGCTCCTCCATGGGGAGCAGGTTGAGGCTCTTGTTGTAGAGCTCGATCAGGCGTCGCTCCGCCGGCGGCCCGTAGAGCCATTGCTCGCACCAGTCGCGGCGGTAGCCGGCGACCCGGTTGTGGAGCACCAGGTCGTGGTTGCGGGCGCCGGGCACCTCGAGCGGATCGAATTGGAGGCTCCCGAGCCGATCCACCGCGCGCAGGACCGATTCCGGCTCCGCCGGCAGGGCCCGGGGCGGGTCGAGGAGCTGGCGGCGCACCACGAAGCGACGCGCGTGGTCGGCCGAGATGCGGAGGTCGGGGAGGGCGGCGGGCATCGGCGGGGATTGTCGCAGCCTGATTGGCCGACCGTACAATGCCGGCCATGTCGATGGAGCACCAGCCAGCCGGCCCTCCGCAGGCGCCGCCGACTCAGCCGGACGCCGCGGAGCGCGCCCTTCGAGCGCAGCTCCTCGCCACCGAGCACTGGAGCCTGCTGGCAACCCGCTCCATGTCGTGGAACGAGTCGTTCAGCCGCGCCGGCATGTTCCTGACCCTGTTGTCGGGCTCGACGGTCGCGCTCGCGCTGGTCGCCCAGGCGACCGCGTTCGGGGACAGCTTCTCCGTCTTCGCGCTGCTCGTGCTGCCGGTTGTGCTCTACATCGGCACCGCGACGTTCGTGCGCCTGATCGAGATCAACAACGAGGACCTCGTGTGGGTTCGCGGCATGAACCGCCTGCGCAAGGCCTACCTTGAGCTCGATCCGGACCTCGCTCGGCATTTCATCACCGGCACCGAAGAGGATGCCGAGGGCTTCATGAAGACCTACGGCGCGCCGATGGAGGGGTCCGCCTTCCTCCACGGGCTGGTGACCACGCCCACGACGATCGCGATCGTCAACGCGGCAATCGCGGCGGTGTTGCTGGGGATCGTTGCGCTCCGCTTGAGCCAACCGGTCGGGATCGCAGCCGTGGTCGGCATCGTCACCTTCCTGGTCGTCTTCGGCGTCGAGGCCTGGCACGGGTACCGTACCGTTGCGATGGCCTCATACGGGAGCGCCGCCCGCAGCATGAAGGAGGGAACCGAATGACCGATCAGCCCGCGCCACCCAGCGCGCCGCAGTCCGGCTGGACCGCACCGCCTCCCGTCATTTCAACCCGCCCCGGACCGATGGCCGGGTACCACTACGCCGGCTTCTGGGTCCGCTTCCTCGCCGTCCTCATCGACAGCATCGCGCTCGGGATCCTGACCACCGCCCTGCTTCCCTTCACGGGGCCGCAGTTCACCTTCACCGGCGACGGGACAGCGGCGGGCTTTACGGTCCATGCCACGGCAAATGCGGTGAGCACCCTTGCGGGGCTCGTCTACTTCGTCGGCTTGTGGTCCTGGCGCGGACAGACCGTCGGCATGATGCCCTTCAACATGCAGGTGGTCGGCGTGGCCGACGGCAAGAAGATCGACCCTGTGCGCGGGCTTCTGCGCTACGTAGGCTTGATCATCTCGATCATTCCGCTCTTCCTCGGCCTGATCTGGGCTGCCTTCGATCCGCGCAAACAGGGCTGGCACGACAAGATGGCGCAGACCGTGGTGATCCGCCCGAACTGAGCCTCGCCGGGCTGGCACTCTGGACCCCAGAGTGCCAATCGCTATAATCCGCCCGCCATGGCCGTCAAGCGCGACTACTACGAGGTGCTGGGCGTCTCCCGCGATGCCAGCGATGAGGAGATCAAGCGCTCCTTTCGCAAGGCGGCGCAGCGCCACCACCCTGATGTCGACTCGACCGCGGGGGCCGAGGAGCGCTTCAAGGAGCTGAACGAGGCGTACCGGGTTCTCTCGGACCGGCAGCGCCGGACCGCCTACGACATGTTCGGCCACGCCGGCGTCGACGGGGCGAGCGCCGCAGCCGGGGGAGGCTTCGGAGGGGGCTTCGGGCCGTTTGGCGACATCTTCGACGCGTTCTTCGGCGGCCAGCCGGCCGGCGGGCGCGGCCGTCGCCGCGTCGTGGCCGGGGCGGATCTGCGCTACGACCTCACCATCGACTTCGCCGAGGCCGTCTCCGGCGCCACGAAGGAAATCACCTTCCCGACGTTGATCCGCTGCACCACCTGCGAAGGGACCGGCGCCGAGCCCGGCAGCCTGCCGGAGAAGTGCCCCGAGTGCAACGGCACCGGTGAGAAGCGGCGCGTGGCGCAGACGATCCTGGGCCAGATGGTGAACATCACCGCCTGCCCGCGCTGCAATGGCGAGGGGAGCATCATCGCGAAGCCCTGCCCGACCTGCCGAGGCGACGGTCGCATCCGCGAGCAACGAACCATCAAGGTCGAGGTCCCCGCCGGGATCGACTCCGGCCAGCGCATCGCGATCGAGGGGCAGGGAGAGGACGGCCCACGCGGCGGTCCGCCGGGCGACCTCTACGTGGCGGTGACCGTCCGCGACCACGCCCAGCTGCTTCGCCGCGGCACGGAGCTCTACTACGAGCTCCCGGTCACCTTCCCCCAGGCCGCGTTGGGCGCCAGCCTGGAGATCCCCACCGTCGAGGGGTCCGAACCGGTGGCCGTCCCTGCCGGGACGCAGAGCGGCACCGAGATCCGGCTGCGCGGCCGCGGCGTGCCGCGCCTGCGTGGCTCGGGTCGCGGCGACCTCCACGTCATCGTCACGGTGGTGGTTCCGCACAGGCCGACGAAGCGGGAGCGCGAGCTGCTCAGGGAGCTGGGCGAGCTGGGTTCGCCGGCGGTCCTGCCGAAGGGCGGCCCGAGCCTCGTCGATCGGCTTCGCGACCTCTTCAGCTAGGCCGGCCGTGCGCTGGCTGGAGCTGACCGTCACCTGCGACAACGAGGCGATCGAGGCGGTCAGCGAGATCCTGGGTCGCGTCAGTCAGGGGACCGCGGTCCGGCCCACGCGCCTCATCCGCGACCCGGCGGACGAGCTGTCGGCCCGCGAGGATCCCTCAGCACCCTACGAGATCACCGCGCACATTCCCGAGAACCAGGCCGCGCCCGCGGCGGTCGAGTCGACCGAGCGAGCGCTCTGGCACCTCCAGGCGTTCGGCCTCCGGCCGGTCGGTGAGCTTCAGGTCCGCTCGGTCGACGACGCGGAGTGGACCGATGCTTGGAAGGCCGGCTACGTCCCCCAGCGGATCGGGCGGGTGGTGATCGTGCCGTCCTGGCTGGATGAGCCGATCGGGCCGGATGAGGTCTCCCTGCGACTGGACCCCGGCATGGCCTTCGGCACCGGCCTGCACCCGACGACGCGCGGCTGCCTCACGCTCCTCCAGGAGATCTCGCCGTTGCCTCCGGTCGTGCTCGACGTCGGCTCCGGCTCCGGGATCCTGACCCTGGCGGCCCTGCGCCTCGGTGCCGAGCGCGCGGTCTGCTACGACACCGACCCGCTGGCTGTCCAGGCGACCCTGGCCAACGCCGCCGCCAACGGGTTGGCCGATCGCGTCGCGGCGAACCTCGG
>JBGQKH010000068.1:0-8912 GCA_041499395.1 Candidatus Limnocylindria bacterium | reverse complement strand
GACGCGGAGGCGGCGCGGGCCGTCTTCGAGTCGGGTGTGCCGATCACCATGGTGCCGCTCGAGACCACCCATCGGGCGCTCGCCACGCCGGAGGTGATGGCGCGGATCGCCGCGCTCGACTTTCCCCTGGCGCACCTGTGCGTCGAGCTGCTCACCTTCTTCGCCGAGACCTACCTGCGCGTCTTCGGCTTCACGGCCCCGGCGGTGCACGATCCGTGCGCCGTCGCCTGGCTGATCGACCCGGCGATCGTCCCGACGCGCCGGATGCGGGTCGACGTCGAGACGAATGCAGAGTTCAGCTACGGCCGCACCGTCTGCGACCTGTACGGGGTGACCGGCCGCACGCCGAACGCGGAGGTGGGGGTCGACCTGGAGGTGGATCGCTTCTGGGACCTGATGGTAGAGGCGCTCGCCTCGTACCGGGGGCGCTCGGCGGGCTAGGCCTCGACGAGGTTCTCGGCCTCTGCCTCGGCCGTCGGGTGGGCGGCGGCCGGTCCCCAGAGGAGGCTCGGCGGGAGGCCGAGGTCGCGCATCTCCGCCGCGACGCTCTGCGTGTCGTATGCCACCGATCGGAAGTTGACCATCAGCTCGGCCCCGGCGACGTCGATCACCGAGTAGCGCGCGGTCAGGTCCTCGGGCGTGCCGCACCCGACCGACCCGGTGGCCACGAAGTGCGACCTCCCCACGACGCGGTGGAACGCCTCGTGCGTGTGCCCAAAGCACATCAGGTCGTCACCTTGATCGGCGCTGATGCGGGCGAAGACGCGGCTCGGGCGGTCGCTCCAGAGGTACTCGCCCTGCCGCAGCGGCGAGCCGTGGAAGAGGAGCACCGAGCGACCCTCGACCACGAGCCGATGCGCCGCCGGCAGCTGTCGAAGCCAGGAGCGCTGCTCATCGGTCATGCGCTGGATGGTCCATCCCAGCGACTGCAGCCCGGCGGCCTCCGCCTCTTCGCTCGGCCACGCCACCCCGGGCTGCTCCCGCCGCAACCCGACCGCTTCGTCCCAGTTGCCCTGGATCGTCGCGATGGCGAGCCGGCGCAGCTCGTCGATCACCTCGCCTGGGTGCGGCCCGCGTCCGACGACGTCGCCCACGCACCAGGCCGTGTCGCACCCGAGGGCCGCCGCATCGTCGAGGACCGCCCTGAGGGCGGGCAGGTTGGCGTGCAGGTCGGCGATCACCGCGATCCGCATCGGGGCATTCTGCGGAGCGCCAGGCGCCAGGCCAATCCCCCGCCAGGGGGACTTCGGTTCTAGTTGGCTCGCGCCCCGGCGAACGGTGCCGCGATGACGCTGATCCGACCGGCCACCGTACGCGCCAGCTCACGCATCACGCCCGCGGCAACCGACGTGTCGCTGCCCGGATGCTGGGCCGAGGTGATCGGAGCGCCGGCGTCACCACCGGTTCGCACCCCGGGCTCGATCGGGATCCGCGCCAGCACCTCGAGGCCCAGCTCACGGGCGAGGCTGTCCGCGCCGCCGGTCCCGAAGATGTCGTGCTGGGTCCCGCAGTGGGGGCAGATGAATCCGCTCATGTTCTCGACCACGCCGAGGGTCCGCACGTTCACCTTGTTGAACATGGCGATCGCCTTGCGCGCGTCGAGGAGGCTCACCTCCTGGGGGGTGGTCACCACGAGCGCGCCAGTGAGCGGGATCAGCTGGCTCAGGCTGAGCGCCGCATCCCCGGTCCCGGGTGGCAGGTCGACGACCAGGTAGTCGAGCTCGCCCCACTCCACGTCGCGCAGGAACTGCTGGATGGCGGAGTGGATCAGCGGGCCACGCCAGATCACCGGGGCTCCGCCCGTCAGGAAGTACTCGATGCTCATCATCTGGACCCCGTGCGCGGTCACGGGGTTGACGCGCGACCCGACTCCCGTCACGTGCGCGCCGCTCGTCCCCATCATCAGCGGCACGTTGGGTCCGGTGATATCGGCATCGAGCAGCCCCACGCGCGCGCCGTCACGGGCCAGGCTCACGGCGAGGTTCACCGCCACGGTGGTCTTGCCGACGCCGCCCTTGCCGGAGGCCACCGCGATCGTGTTCTTCACGCCGGGGATCAGGTCCGCGGCCGGGCCCCCGAACGAGCGCTTCACGTTGCTGGCCCAGTCGACCCGCACCGTCGTGGCGCCGAGCGCCGCGAGGCCCTCGACGATATCGGACTCGATCTTCGCCTTCAGCGGGCAGGCGGGCGTGGTGAGCTCGACCGTCAGGTCGACCGTGGAGCCGGTGATCTCGATCGTCTTGACCATCCCCAGGCTCACCAGGTCGCGCCCGATCTCCGGGTCCTTGACCTGCGCCAGGACGGCCATGATCTTCTCGTCGGTGAGCTGGTCGAGCGTGGCCAGGGCGTTTGTCCTTTCGGCTGGTCGGTGGTCGAGGGAGATCGCGAAGCGAGGCGAGGGTACCAGAGCGCGCCTGCAAGCGATGCGACCTAGGTTGAGACGACCGCCCGGTTCCCTAGGGGATCCCGTCCCACAGGCCGGATTCGTCGGGCGGCTGACCGCCGCCGGCCGCGACCGCGAGGTTCGAGCGAGCCAGCCGATAGTGCTCCGTCTCGAGGAACGCGTCGCGCACCTCCGGCCGCCAGTCGTGGAATGGCCCCGCCGACCCGGTCTGCGAGACGTGGCGGCGGATCGCCGCCAGCTTGACCTGCGCAAGCTCGCCGAGCTCCAGCGTCAGCGTGTCGGTGCCGTCCGGCGAGCCGTAGCTCTCCGGCGCCCGCTCTCCGAGCGCGCTCACCGACGTGGCCGGCACGACCAGCTGGTAGAGCTTGGCCGCGCGCCAGGCGACCTGGTCTTCCTCGAGGTCATCCTCGTAAGAGAGCGGCTCGCCCGCGCGCTCGAACGCGGCGGCCGCCGCCCGACCGACGACAACGTGATCCGGGTCGCCGCTCACCCCCTCCGGCCCGAAGGAGAGGATCACCTCGGGGCGATGCATGCGGATCGGCTGCACCATGCGTCCCACCAGCTCGTCGAAGCTCACCTTCGCCAGCCCCTCCTCGGCGTAGTCGAGCATGCGCAGGACGCGGACGCCGAGCAGTCCCACCGATCGGCGCAGCTCGTCCTCTCGAACCGTGTCCAGGTTTCGCCACACGGTCGGCTTCTGGTACGAGCGGTTCCGCCCGCCTGGAGCCGGGGCGGGGTCGAGGAGGCGGCGATCGAAGGCGCCCCGGGTCGCGCAGACGACCACGGTGTAGGCGCCTGAGGCGGCCGCCTGGGCGATCGCCCCGCCGAAGCCGAACGCCTCGTCGCCCGGGTGCGCGACGATGACCATCAGGCTGCGGGCGGGGTTGCGCTCCCGTACCGGCCGCCAGATCGAGGACACGGCCGGCAGTCTATCAGCCTAGACCTCGATTTCGAGGCCGATCGGCGCGAGTCGATCGATCGCCAGCGAGGCGCCAGCGGCCGCCTCCGGGGAGATCGGGGCGAGGTCCACGAAGCTTGCGCCGTGGGCCGTTTCGATCGCGTGATGGACCTCGTCGAGCGACATCATCTCGGTCCGCAGCAGCATCGACACCTCGTCACGCAGGTGAGAGCGGAGCATCTCCGGTCCATCGGTCGACAGGGTGAACGGCACCGCGTGATCGATGAGCGAGCGGAGGATGAACCGCATCTCGGCGGGGTTGCGCACCACGCGGGTGTTCAGGTTCGAGGAGGGGCACACCTCCAGCACGATCCCTCGCTCGCGCAGCATCCCCATCACGCGCGGATCGTAGGCGCTCTTGATGCCGTGCCCGATGCGGGTCGGCTCAAGCCCCTCGATCGCCTCGCGCACCTCGTCGGGGCCGCCCGTCTCGCCCGCGTGCACGGTGACCCCCAGGCCGGCGCGACGGCACTCGTCAAAGATGTCGCGGTAGTCGGCGAAGCGGAACGACGGCTCGACCGGCCCCGCGATGTCGACCGCCACTACCCCCCGGCTGTGCCAGCTGATCGCCTTGGCGGCGATGATCTCGTTCAGGTCGCGGCTGAATCCGCGGTCGAGGCAGAAGATGAGGCCGGCTCGCACCTGCGGGTATTCGAGCACGGCCCGATCCATCCCCCGCACGGCGGCCGCGATGATGTGATCGAGGTCCTGCTCGCCGCCGCGGTTCCGCTTCATCGGGTTGAAGCGCAGCTCGATCCGGGTGATGTTGCTCTTCCGGTACGCACCGCCGATCACCTCGTAGACGCTGCGCTCCACCGCGATCGGGCTCGACTGGATCAGCTCGGTCCAGTGGAAGAGGTCGAGGTAGGCGTCGAAGGAGCGGCGGCGCCGACCGACCGTGATCAGGTCCCGGAAGGCCCAGTAGTCCTTCGTCGGCAGCCGGATCCCCTGGGCGTGGGCGATCCCCCACATGACGGCCGGGGTGACCGCCGCTCCAAGATGGACGTGGAGCTCGGTGAGAGGAGTCCGGGGGTCGAGCCGGGGACGGGGCATGATCCTCGCAGGGCGACGATTTCGGCGAGTGTAGCGCAGCCTCCAACGCCCGGCGAGCCGAGGGACCGATGCTAGAATCGCGGCGCCATGGACCTCATCAGGACGGTCGTCAACTTCATCGCCACGGGGTTGGGCGGCCTCGCCGCGACCCTCGCGCCGTACGCGTTCATCGGGCTGCTGGGGCTCTACCTGCTCTGGCTGGTGATCGGCTACCTGCGCGTCTCGCAGGTCGGGATCGACGCGGAAGCGGCGACCCTGCCGGCGGTCCAGCTGCCGCGCACCTCCGACGGGGCGATCGAGGCTCCCCGAGGCGTCCCCTACTGCCCGAACGACGGGCTGCGCTACCCCGCCGGGGCCCGCTTCTGCACGCGCTGCGAGGCCGACCTGCTCGTCTCGTGCGCCAACTGCGGCGCCACCATCCGGGCCGCCGACGAGAGCTGCTACCGCTGCGGCACGCGCGCCACGCTGGCGACCGCTCCCGAGTGAGCCCCTCCTCGTAACCGGGTCCGGGTCACCTCGGTTCCCTCAGCCGGAGAGCGCCGCCGTTGCGTAGCGCCGCATGGCGGCGACGTTGGGGATCATCACCCAGCCCCGGGTGCTGTTCGGCTCGAGCCCCGAGAAGAGCGCGAACTTTGGCGGCTGGAGGACGATGGCGGTGACCTTGGCCGACGCCGAGCGGCGCCCGATCTCGAGCAGCGTCGGCAGCTCCGCGGCCGCAAGGTTCGTCTGCAGCGACTTCATGTGGAGCGCCGCGTCCAGGAGCGCGCCGGCGCTCGGGTCGAGCCAGCGCTGGACCAGCGCCATCATGACCTGCTGCTGCCTGGCATCGCGTGCGTAGTCGTTGTCGGCCCGCGTCCGGCTGAAGAGGAGCGCTAGCGCGCCGTCCATGTGCTGCTGTCCCGGCTTGAGGTGCAGGTGAATCTCGTTATCGGCGATCGTGGTCTTCACATCGACATCGATCCCGCCGACCGCGTCGACCATCCAGACGAGGTCGTCCATGTCGATCCGCACGTAGTAGTCGATCGGCACGCCGAGGAGGGTCGCCATCGCTCCGCGCAGCGCGTTGAGCCCCGAGCGGTAGGCAAGGCTGTTGATCTTGCTGTGATAGATCGTCCCGCCCGGGAGCGGTACGTCGACGGTGTCGCGGGGCAGAGACATCAGGTCGATCCGTGACTTGTCGGCGGTGACGCTCACCACGATCATCGCGTCGGTGTTGCCGGTGAGCACTCCGCCGGCGCGCCGGCTTGCGCTGGTGTCGACGCCGACCACCAGGACCGTGAAGCGCCGCGCGAGCAACGCCTGGTCGAGGGGAAGAGGGGTCGGGGTCGGCTCCGGGGTGGGGGTCGGCGTGGGACTCGGCGACGGCGTCGGGATCGGGCTCGGCGTGGCCGATGGCGAGTGCGATGGGGTGGCGCAGCCAGCGAAGATCACGAACGCAAGGACGAGCCAGGGGATGCGTCGAGGGAGGCGCATCACCGCGATCGCACTCCGCGGTCGACACTCCGGGAGAGCGCCGCGACCTGGGCGCGCACGAGGTCGGGGTCGCTCGTCGGCTCGTCACACGCGTAGCCCCGGCAGACGTACGCGGTGGCCGCCCCTTCGCGCGGCAGCTTGCCCTCGAAGAGCGGCCACCGGGCGAGCGGGGAGTCGGCGGACAGCGGCGCGATCACGAGGTCGGGAGCATATGCGCCCGCGGCTGCCCGGCGCAGCGCCACCGCTCGCGGATCATCGGCGTCGCCGGCGACGACGGCATCGAGCTGCTCCCCGAGAGCCCGGTCGGCGGCGGTCAGCATCCGCCCGAACTGGGCCGGGTGGCGATCGAGCGCCGGAGCGGCGGCGCGCAGGATGCTGCGCGCGCGGCGGTCATGGTCCGGCTCTCCGGTGAGAAGGGCGAGGCGGAGCAGCACGTCCGCGGCCACCGCGTTCGCCGACGGCGTGGCGCCGTCCACCACGGATCGCGGGCGGGCGACGGTGCGGTCGTGCTCGTCGCTCGTGTCGAAGAAGGTGCCCCCTGCCTCGTCCCAGAAGTCAGTCACGGCCCGATCCATCAAGGCCACGGCAAGCGCGAGGTCATCGGCGTCGCCCAGCGCCGCGTAGGCCGCCAGGAGCCCCTCGGACACCAGGGCATAGTCCTCGCAGAAGGCGGGGGTGTGCGCGACGCCCGCGCGGGAGGTGCGCCAGAGCCGCGAGTCACCCCGCAGGAGGTGATGTCGGATGAAGGCGACGCAGCGGCGAGCGGCCACGGCGAAGCGCGCGTCGCCGAGGACGAGCGCCCCGACCGAGAGGGAGCGCAGCGCCATCCCGTTCCATGCGGCGAGCTGCTTGTCATCGCGGCCCGGTCGCACGCGGGATGCGCGGGCCGCGAAGAGCGCGCGCCTGCCCCGCTCCAGCAGGTCACCTGCGGGAGGCTCGCCCCTCGCTCCATGAAGGATCGAGCGACCCTCCCAGTTTCCCGCCGCGGTAACGCCCCAGAACTCGGCGAGTAAGGCCACCTCCGCATCGTCGAGGCCGGTTGTCCGCAGGACGTTCGTGAACTCCTCGTAGTCCCAGGTGTAGAAGCGCCCCTCTTCGCCTTCACTGTCCGCGTCGAGGGCGGCGGCAAAGCCCCCGTCGTCGGTCACGAGCTCGCGGAGCATGAAGTCGAGCGTGCGGCGGGCGACATCGGCGTATCGGTCATCGCCGGTGGCGCGGTACGCCTCGAGAAAGGCGTGCGCCAGCTGGGCATTGTCGTAGAGCATCTTCTCGAAGTGCGGCACAAGCCAGCGCGCGTCGGTGCTGTAGCGGGCGAAGCCTCCGCCGAGCTGGTCGTTGATCCCGCCCTCGGCCATGTGGTCGAGGGTGAGCGTCACCATTCGCAGCGTCTCGGCATCGCCGCTCCTGCGCCACGCCCGCAGCAGGAACTCGAGCGTCATGGGAGCGGGGAACTTGGGGGCGCCACCGAAGCCGCCATCGACCGGGTCGAACGACTGACTCAGCCGGGCGACGGCAGCCTCGAGCTGGCGGCGCTTGACCTCGGTCGCGCCCGGGCGAACGTCGAGCTGCTCCCGCAGCTGCGAGGCGAGCTCATGCCCCTGCGCAACCACCTCGTCGCGGCGGGTCCGGTAGGCGTCGGCGACGGCGGTCAGCACGCGTGGGAAGCCAGGCATTCCGTGCCGGTCCTCGGGTGGGAAGTAGGTGCCGCCAAAGAACGGCTCGAGGTCCGGGGTCAGGAAGACGCTCATCGGCCAGCCTCCCCCGCCGGTGAGCGCCTGGACTGCCGCCATGTACACGTCATCGAGGTCCGGCCGCTCCTCGCGGTCGACCTTGATCGCCACGAAGTCGCGGTTGAGCTGAGCGGCGATGGCGGGATCCTCGAAGGATTCGTGGGCCATGACGTGGCACCAGTGGCACGCCGAATAGCCGATCGACAGGAAGATCGGCTTCTCCTCGGCGCGCGCCCGTCCGAGGGGCTCAGCTCCCCATGGGTACCAGTCGACCGGGTTGCTCGCGTGCTGGAGCAGGTACGGGCTCGTCTCACCGGCGAGCCGGTTCGTGGGCCGATGATCGTCAGGACCTGCGTGCGCGTCGCTCACGCCGGTGAGTTTCGCACGACCGGCGCGGGCCGGCCCCGCGCGGGGCCGGCCCACCTCGACCTCAGCCTTCGGGAGCGGCTCGGCTGGAGAGCTGGAAGTCGGTCGCGTTCAGGACCGACGGCTGCCCCTGCCCGAGGCATGGCGGGACCGGGATCGCGGCGCCATCGGATGCCAGCACCGGAACCGGCTGCGTGTCGCCCGGCAGCGTCAGCGAAAGGGAGAGGGGCGCGGTCGGATCGCTTCCGCACCAGTTGCTCCACGAGATCCCGATCTCGAGCAGCGTGCCGGCGTGCACGGTGATGGCCGTGGACGCGGAGCGCGATGCGAGGAGCGTGTGGCCGCTCGCGTCGCTCAGCATCAACGCCGCCTCGCCGTGGATCACGCACTCCCCGAGCGAAGACACGCCTCGTGCCACGACCGTGGTGCCACGTGATCCCGCGGCGCCACCCCACGGGTCCGTGGTCCAGGCGAAGTCCTCCGAGCGGCACGCAGAGGTGGGCGTCGGCGCCTGGCTGGCAGCCGGTGACGAGCTGGTCTCGCCGGCCCCGACACCGCCACCGGCGGGTGCCGGGGAGCGGGTCAGCATGATCGCGAGCGCAGCGCCCCCCGCGACCGCCGCGGCGAGCATCGCCAGCCGGCCAACGGCCCACAGGGGACCCTTCCACCCACCCACTGGCCGCGGATCGAGGGCCTCGGCCGGGAGGGCGACAGGCTCGTACCCCTGCTCGCGGGGTCCCGGCTCGTGCAACGATCGCTCAATCTGGTCGTGGTTCATCGGAGTGTCTCCATTTCGTCCGAGAGGCGCTCTCGCAGGGTATCGAGGGCACGGCTGACATGACTTCGTGCGGACGCGGCGGCGATGCCAAGGATCGCCCCGACCTCCTCGAACGGAAGGTCCGCCCGATACCGGAGGTAGATCGCGAGG
>JBGQKH010000067.1:0-9099 GCA_041499395.1 Candidatus Limnocylindria bacterium | reverse complement strand
GCGACGACGGCCTGGCTGAATGGGAGGCCCCCTGGCGCTGCAGGTGTGCTGACGATTCGTTTCGTCATTCCTTCTCCAATCCCAGCTCGGCGACGACCGACTCCCGCAGCACGTCGAGCGGCAACGCGCCGTGGCCGAGCACCGCGTCGTGGAAGCGGCGGATGTTGAATGAGGCGCCGAGCGCGGCCTCGGCATCGGCTCGCAGCCGGCGGATCTCGAGCTGTCCCATCTTGTAGGCGAGCGCCTGCCCGGGCCAGCCGATGTATCGGTCCACCTCGTTGGCGATGTTGTTGAGCGCCAGGGCGGAGTGCGCGGCCATGAACTCGATGGCGGCGGTGCGTGACCAGCCGAGGGCGTGCATGCCGGTGTCGACGACGAGGCGGGAGGCGCGCCAGGCGTCGTAGGAGAGCATCCCGATCCGGTCCAGGTCGCCGCTGTAGAGGCCCATCTCATCGGCAAGGCGCTCCGCGTAGAGGCCCCAGCCCTCGACGAAGGCCTGCGTCTCGCCGTGGCGCCGGAAGGAGGGCAGTCCCTCGAGCTCCTGCCCGATCGCGATCTGGAGGTGGTGCCCCGGCACCGACTCGTGGAAGGCGAGCGCCTCGGCCTCGTAGCGCGGCCGCGTGGTGGGCGCGTAGGTGTTGATGTAGTAGCGCCCCGGCCGGCTGCCGTCCTGCGGCGGCTGCCGGTAGTACGCGATCGTGGCGTGCTGCTCCTCGTGGGCGAGCATGCGGGTCACCACGCAGCGTGCCCGCGGCAGGCGCCCGAACCAGCCCGGGATCGCCGCCACGGCCCGGGCGAGGGATGCCTCGGCGACCGCGACGATCTCCTCGCCGTTCCGGAAATGGACCGATGGATCTCCCCGCAGCGCGCCAAGCGTCCCGGCGAGGTCGCGCGTCCCGAGGACGCGGCCGCCCAGCTCGGTGATCTCGGCATCGATGCGGCCGATCTCCGCCAGGCCGATCTCGTGGATCTCCTGCGGGGAGCGGTCGAGGGTCGTGTGCGCGCGCGCGAGGCGGGCGTACATCTCGCCGCCGCCGGGGATGTGAACCAGCCCGACGTGCGCCTCGTCCCGCGCGAGGGGCAAGGCCTCGTCGGCAAGGAAGGTGCGGTAGCGGGCGAAGGCGGGTCGCAGCCCGTCGCGAACCGCGCCGGCCAGCCCCACCTCGAAGGCGCGCCAGGCCGAGTCGCTCCAGGTCGCGTGTTCCGCCTTCAGCGGCTCGAGGAGCGGCCAGTCCTCGAGCGGGCGGGTCGCGAGCGCGTCGAGCTGGGCGATCACCCGCTGCACCGAGCCGGCGACCGGCGTCCGTCCCTCGTTGAGCCCGCGCCGCAGCTGGGCGATCTTCTGGTCGACCCACGGACCCATCGCCCACCAGCGCGAGAGCATCGCCTCGCCGTCGGTCGCGTCGCGCAACGGCTGCAGCGTCGCGATATCGAGGAAGCCCGTCTGGGGGCCATTCATGGCGTCGACGGTGTAGGCCTGTGCATCGGCGGACAGGTGGGTGAGCCGGTCCTCCACGGCGCGCCCGAGCGTCGCCCGGGTCAGGGCCGCCTCCGGATCCGCCTCCCCCGGCAGCGTTGCGACCGCCTCGCGGAGTCCCTCGAAGCGCTCCACGAGGGCGGCCCGGCCCGCCTCCGAGATGTCGCCCAGCTGGCCCCCGTAGCGGTGGTCGCCGAGCACCGTCCCCTCGGTCGGGTCGAGCGCCAGGCTCGCGTCCCAGTACTCCTCGGCGAGCCGGTCGAGCTCCGCCGTCATGCGGCGATCGTCATGCGGTGGCCATCACCGCCCGCTCGGCCAGGGCGATCGGCAGGGTGCCCGCGCCGGTGATCCCGTCGTGGAAGTCGCGCATGGCACCGACGTCGGTGATCGTCGCGCCGCGCGCGGCGAGGAATCGGTCCCGGATGCGCAGGATCTCGAGGCAGCCGGTGAGGTAGGAGCTCGCCTGCGTCGGCCACGAGCAGTAGCGCGTGACCTCGGCGATAGCCGTCGGCTCGGTCATCGAGGAGTGCTCGAGCATGAAGCGCACCGCCTCCTCGTGCGTCATCTCACCCAGGTGCAGGCTCGTGTCGACCACGATCCGCGCCGCGCGGAAGAGGGTCGCCTCGTACTGGTACAGGACGTGGCGCGGGTCGTCGTAGAAGCCGGCCTCGCGCATCATCCGCTCCGCGTAGAGAGCCCAGCCCTCGGCGAAGTAGCTCGTGCCAAAGACCTGTCGCACCGGCGACGGGTTCAGCTTCGCCATGACCAGGTGCCAGTGGTGCCCCGGATAGGCCTCATGGACCGATGTGCTGGGGATGCTCGGATACGAGTTCGACTCGAGCCGCTTGGCGATCTCCGCCTCGCTCGCCCCGTCGGGCGGGAAGGGGACGAAGAAGTGGCCCTGCATGGAGTTGCTGAAGGGCGGCGGATCCTGGTACGACGCGACCGCCAGCACGGGACGCTGGAACGGCGGCGACGGCTCGACGGAGCACTCCTCGCCGGTCGGGAAGCTGACCAGCCCGCGCTCGTGGAGGAAGGCCCGCGCCCGCGCGGTCCACTCCTCGTAGCCAACGCGCATCGCCTCGGGGTTCGCCGGCCGGTCGTGGTTCAGCTCGAGCACCAGCGCGTGCCAGTCCTCGTGCCCCGCGATCTTGCGCGCAGTGGCGCGCATGTCGGCGGTGAGCGTCTCGATCTCCGCCCGGGCACGGTCGCGGAGGGTGCGGGCATCGGTCTCGAGCAGCTCGGCGTTCTGGAGGACGGCGTTGTAGCGCGCCTCGCCGAAGGCCCAGTCACCGGTGGCGGTCGGCTCCATCGCCTCGAGGAAGGCGGCGTAGGACTCGAGCGCGTCCGCCGCGGCGGCGCCCGCCTCGGCGAGGCCGCCCCGGTTGGCAGGTTCCACCTGCGCCAGCAGCAGCTCGCGGGTGTAATGCGCGCCGGCGCGGGCCTGGTTGACCGCTCGCTTGAGGAGGAGCGCCGGGACGAGCTCGGCACGCAGGTTCGCCTTGCCGGCCTCGAGCTGGGCGGGGATCCCGCGCAGGCGAAGGACGGCGCTGCGTACGAGATCGGCCTCCGGGCGCAGCCGATGGAGGAAGAGGCGGAAGACCCCCTCCAGGCCGGGGTTCATGTACTCGTCCGGGCTGCGGCGCCAGAGCTCCCACTCGTCGTAGATCGCGCGCTCGATGAGCCGGGCGACGAGCAGGTCCCGATCGATCAGGTCGTCGAAGCTGAGGGTCGCCGCATCCACGGCGCGGAAGCGGGCCAGCCACGAGGCGTCCGAGGCGCGGCGCCGCTCGAAGGCTTCCGCGGAGAGGTCGTCCAGCTGGTCGTCGTAGCGGGCAAGGCCCAGGGCGCTGGCCTGCACCGGGTGCTCGTCATGGTATTCGGCCAGGAATTCGGCCGCGAGGTCGGAGAAGGCGGACACGGGCATCTCCAGGGCGTGTTGGATCGGGTTAACGCGGTGTCGGGACGAGGCGGCCGAAGCGCTCCGGGTCGGCCGCGGCGGCCGACTGGATCGCGTTCAGGGCAGCGCCCTTGCGCAGATTATCCGAACTGAGGAAGAGCGCAAACCCCCGTGCGCGCCCGGGGATGGCGCGCAGCCGGCCGACCAGCACCGGATCGCGGCCCGCCGCGTCGAGCGGCATCGGGTGTCGTTGACTTCCGTCAACGGCGCGGTACTCGAGGCCCGGCGCGGCCCGCAGCGCCGCCTCCAGCTCCGCGACCGTGGTGGCGCGCTCGGTGCGGAGGTGGATCGCCACCGAGTGGCCGGTGTGCACCGGCACGCGGACCGTGGTGGCGGCCACGTCGAGCGTCGGGAGGCCCAGGATCTTGCGCAGCTCGGCGCTCACCTTGCGCTCCTCGCCGGACCAGCCCGCCTCGTCGAGCGTATCGATCTGCGGCACGACGCTGTCGGCGATCCGGCCGTGGAACGGCGAGGCCGGCGCCTGCTCGGTGCCGCCAGCGGCGCGCTCCGCCTCGAACGCATCGAGGCCGGCGCGGCCGGCACCGCTCACCGCCTGGTACGAGGCCAGGTCGACCGCCTCGAGGCCTGCCGCATCCCGGATCGGAGCGAGTACGACGGCAGCTGCCGCGGTGGTGCAGTTGGGGTTCGCGACCAGGTTGCCGGTTCGGCCGCGCAACGCCGCAGCGTTGGCCTCCGGCACGACCAGCGGAACGCCGGGATCGAGGCGAAACGCGCTCGAGTTGTCGACGACGAGCGGCACGCTGCGGCCCGACCCCGCCACGATCTCGCGCGAGACGGCGGCATCGGTCGCCAGGAAGAGCACCTCCAGCTCGGCAGCCGAGGTGTCGTCCAGGACGGCGACTAGCACCCGCTCCCCGCGGTAGGCGACCTCGCCCCGCTCGGTCCCGAAGAGGCGGAGGCAGGCCGCCGGGAGGCCGGCATCGACCAGGATCGAGAGAAAGACGCCGCCCACCACGCCGCGGGCGCCGGCCACGCCAACGACCGGCCACTCGCTCATCGCAGGCGCTCCCGCGGCGAGAAGAGGATCGGGCGCTCACCGGCGACCAGGCGCGCCAGGTCGGCGTAGACGGCCCCGGCCGTCACACGCCCGCCCGCTCCCGGGCCGATGACCCGGAACGTGCCCGACCCCCGCACTTCGACCTCCAGCACGCTCTGCACCCCCGATGCCGACGCCAGTGGGCCCCCGCGACGCAGCTCGGTCGGGGCCACCGAGAGGCGGTCTGCGTCGGCCTCGGCCACCAGCCGAATGATGCGACCGACCCCGATGCTCACCCCGACGATACCGTGCGTCTCGACCTCGCGCTCCGCACGCCACCTGCCCCACGCGACCGACGCGAGGATGGCGAGCTTCTGGGCAGCGTCACGCCCCTCGACGTCGAAGGAGGGATCGGCCTCCGCGAAGCCGGCGTTTTGCGCCGCGGCGAGCGCGTCGGGGTAGGGGCTGCCCTGCGCCATGTCGGAGAGGATGAAGGTGGTCGTGGCGTTGAGGAGGCCGCGGAGCTTCGTGATCGCGCCGGTCGCGGCCAGGTGCTCCACGGTTTCGATCATCGGCGTCCCGCCGCCGACGCTTGCCGAGGCGAGGAGCGCTGCTCCCGAGTGGCCGGTGGCAATCCCGGCGAGTTCCGCCCCGTGCGTGGCGAGCAGGGCCTTGTTCGCCGTCACGTAGGGTCGGCCGCGGGCGAGCGTCTCGCGCGCCCACTCGAGCGGTGACTCGGCCCCACCGGCCAGCTCCACGACGGCGTCGAGGTGCTCGTCCTGAACGACCGCCTGCGCCGGACCGATCTCGATCCCGACCGGCAGCGCGCTTGCCCGCTCGCGCGCCTCGTCGCGGACCGCGAGCCGCGCCAGCGCGATCGGGAGCGGCCCCGTGGCGATCAGCTCTCCGAGGGCAGAGCCAACCGTCCCCCACCCGATCAGCCCGATCCGCATCCGCTTCATGGCGCCTCGAGTCTAGCCGCGCCCCGCCGCTACACTGCCCGCCATGGGAGCCACCGAGACGGTCGACCTGTTCATGGAGCTGATCAACGACGATCGCCGCGAGGACGCCGTCGCGCTCTTCGCGGAGAACGCGGTGCTGGGGATATCGGTCCCCGGGTCCGACGAGCGCACCAATCTGCGCGGCCGCGACAAGGTCGGCGGCTGGTTCATCCGGGCCGGCGACGGGTTCCGGATGTACGCCAACGACGGCCGCAGCATGGGCGCCAGCTACATCGCGGACATGACCGTCATGCGCCCCGGCGCCCCGTCGATGCGGGTCGAGGCGAACTTCCGGGTCGAGGGCGCGCACATCGTCTCGCTCTTCCTGCAACCGATGTAGCTGTCCGGGCACCATCCCGGGCCGAGAGCGCTCATCGCTCTCAATGGCCAGGATGGGTCAAGAACTCGGCCGTTGTTGGCGGCTGGGAGGGCTGAGCGCTCCCGATCGAGCGGCTAATCGGCTGAGGAGGGATTTCGCCCATTCTCGTTGGCCGTAGGGAGCGCCTGGCGCTCATTACGCCTACCCGACGACTAGGGGAAGAGGTCCAGCTCCCGGTCCATGACCAGGGCAGCGGCCGCCCCATCCAGCAGCTCGTGCTGCCAGCCCCGCACCAGCACCACCGGTCGCTGCGTCACCTTTCCGCCGGCGAGGTCCGCCGCCGACGCCAGCTCGTCCGCGACCGCGATCACCGTCGAGTGCATCACGCGCCCCTGGACGTCGGGCGTCCCGCGCAGGTCGACCAGCGGCTCGAGCCCCGCGCAGCCGATCGCCACGTTCACGATCCCGTTCCGCCACGGCCGCCCGAACGAGTCGCTGATGACGATGCCCACTGTGACTCCGGTCCGCGCCGCCAGCCCGTCGCGGAGGGCGCGCGCGGAGGCATCGGGATCGACCGGCAGCAGCGTTGCGACCTCCCCTCCACCGACATTGGACAGGTCCACGCCGGCGTTGGCGCACACCAGGCCGTGCCGAGTGCGCGAGATGATCAGACCGCCCGCGGCCATGCGCAGCACCTGGGCGCTCTCCCGCAGGACCAGCTCGACCTGGCGCGGGTCCTTGTCCCATCGCTCCGCCCAGGCACGCGCGTCCTCCCCCGGGGTGACCGATGCCAGCTCGACCACTCGCCCCTCGGCCTTGCTGACGACCTTCTGCGTGACGACGAGGACGTCGCTCGCGTCGAGGCCGATCCCTCCCGCTGCCAGGGCCGCGGCGATCAGGGCCGCGAGGTCATCCCCCGGGGCGACCTCCGGGATGCCGTCGAGCGGGATGAGCGAGATCACGCGGCGTCGCCCAGCTCGATCCAGCGCGCCAGGTCGGCGGGCGTGTCGAGGTCGAAGGCGAGCCCGGGCCGATGCACCTCGACGATCGGGACCCGCGCCGCCTCCGCCGCCTCCCGGTGCCCCGCGAGCGAGCCGATCCCGAAGCGGAACGGGATCGCATCAGGCGGTCGCAGCGCCAGCCCGTTCGTGCCGCGTCCTGCCCGATCCGGCGCGATCGCCACGCCGGCCGGCCGCGGGACGGCAGCGAGCAGCTCGGCGATGTCATCCGTCGACAGGTTGGGGAGGTCGCCGTGCAGCACGATCAGCGTCTCGACGCGGTCGGCGAGCGCCTCGCGACGGGCCTGCTCCAGCCCCGCGTTGAGCCCCATCCCGATCTGGTGCGCCAGCCGCGCCCCGGCAGCCTCGACGAGCGGCTCGAGCGCCTCCGACGGCGTGATCACGACGACGTCGCCGCAGGCCTCGTGCGCCACGGCGAGGACCCGCTCGAGGAGCCGCTTCGCGAGCGCCTCGCGCTCGGCGTCGTCGAGGACCGGGGAGAGGCGCGTCTTGGCCGCGGCGAGCCCGCGGTGCGGCACGATGATCCGGACGGTCACCTCGGGAGCATACCCTCGCCCAGCGCCACCAGCGCTCGCGCCAGTCCCGCCCGACCGGCGTCGTCACGCATCACCGTCGGCAGCACGCTGACCTCCATCCCGAGCGCCTCGATTGCGGGGGCCAGCGCGGCGTCCGCCTCGTCGATCACGAACCGCTCGACGAGGCCCTGGTACAGGCGCGCGACGCCCAGCGCGCTCGACTCGTGGCCGAGCGAGGTGAGCATCTTGTCCGCCGGTCCGCGCAGCGCCTTGCCGGCCACGATCCCGCTCACCCCGAGGCGTGGCGCCGGCGATGCGAGCAGCGCCTCCCGCATGCCGGGCACGGCCAGGATCGGGCCGATGCTGACGATCGGGTTGGACGGCCCGATCACCACCAGCTCGGCGGTCGCCAGTGCCACGAGCGCCGCGTGGCTGGGTCGCGCGGCATCGGCGCCGTCGAAGCGCACCGCGCGAACCTCGTCGCGCTGGGCACGCTGCACGAAGTAGGCCTGGAAGTCGAGCTCGCCGCCATCGGTTACGAGGTGGGTGCGAACCGCGGCATCCGTCGCGGGGATGAGGTGGCTGGGCACGCCCAGGGCGGTTGCCATCGCGGCGGTGGCATCGGTCAGGGAGGATCCGTCGCGCATCAGGTGGGCGCGACGCACGTGGGTCGCGAGGTCGGCGTCACCGATCCGGAACCAGGCCTCCTCGCCGTACCGCTCGAGCATCCCGAGCGCGGTCGCGGTGTCGCCTGCCACGCCCCATCCCTGCCCGCGGTCCGCGAGGCCCGAGAGCGTATAGAGGATCGTGTCGAGGTCCGGGCAGACGAGGAGGCCAAAGCGCTCCGTGTCGTCCCCAACGTTGACGATCACGCTCAGGTCGCCGGGCGGCAGGGCCATCTGGAAGCCGTGCGCCAGCTTCGCGCCCCCGGTGCCGCCGGCGAGGAGGGTGACCTTCATCGCAGAGAGGGTAGCCGCCCGGCGCGGGCCGGTCGATCGGGAGGCCCGCGCTGGCCTATGCCCCTTGACCTGCGGACGCCAACGCCGGAGAGTTCTCGCAATTGGGCCATCAGCTGCAACTGGCTGGTCCTCACGCGCACCGGCGTGACCGATGTGACGTCGACCGGGATCGGACCGTGCGAGTTCAGCAACAACCTGCCGATATGGATGGCCGAGCTCCCGCAGCTCATCGGCATCGCCATCCTGCTTGGCTGGGCGTGGTGGACGACCCACCCCGCGGGAGCGGCGTTCCGGACGGTAGCTGCGCTGGCCGGCATTGCGGTCGCCATCCACGGCCTGGCGCAGGTCAGCCAGCTGGCGGCGTGGCTCTTCGCGGCCGCGGTCGCCGCGAACGCCTACGCCATGCAGCGCAGGGAGCGGGAACGGGAATGGCAGCGACACCCCCCGCTGCGGTCCTACTGGGGGACGCCCGACCGGAAAGGCTAGACGGCGCCCTCGAGCATCGGCTGCACCTCGGTGATCATCCGCTCGATCGACTCGGCGTCGTGGGGTCCGGGGAAGCCGCAGATGAAGTGGCGAAACCCGATCCCCAGGTATGGCCGCATCATCTCGGCCACCTGTTCCGGCGTCCCGATGTGCTGGTTCGGCCAGACGCGCGCGCGCCCGTTGTGGGCGAAGAGCGCGTCGTTGACGCGGCGCGCCTCCGCCTCAGTGTCGCGGATCACGCAGACGCCCATCCCCACCGTCCGCTCGATCTCGGCCTCGTCGCGGCCCACCTCAGCGCAGTGGCCGCGCAGCACCTCGTCCTTGTGGCGCACGTTCTCGAAGCCGCCGCCCAGGTTGCACATGTCG
>JBGQKH010000066.1:0-9393 GCA_041499395.1 Candidatus Limnocylindria bacterium | reverse complement strand
GGAGGCGCCTGTGCGAGTCGGGGGAGAGCTGCTTCTCATGCGCGCCGAAGTACTCGATCAGCGCGGCTCGGAAGGCGGGCCGGCAGACCGAGTCGCCGATCGAGTTGAGATAGGCGACCACGTCACCCACCCCGCACGCGTCGTAGAAGCGCTGCCCCAGCTCGATGACCTCCGCGTCGACCATCGGCCCCGGATCGCCGATCGCCTCCACGTCCCACTGCACGAACTGCCGGTAGCGGCCGGCCTGCGGGCGGTCGTAACGGAACATCGGCCCGATCATCCAGAGCCGCTGCGGGCCCGGGCGCACGTGCATGCCGTGCTCGAGGTAGGCGCGCACGATCCCCGCCGTCGGCTCGGGGCGGAGCGCCCATTCGGCGCGCTCCTCCTCGCTGCCGGCCGCGCCGCTGACGCGGAACATCTCCTTCTCGACGGCGTCGGACGACTCCCCGAGGCCGCGGCTGAAGAGCTCGGTTCGCTCGAAGAGCGGCGTCTCGATCCGGTCGAACCCGTAGCGCGCGCTCAGGTCGCGGGCGATCCCCTCGACGCGGCTCCAGGTGACGCCGTCCTCGGGGAGCAGGTCGCGCGTGCCGCGTGGCGCGGAGACGGGGCGGGCCATGGCGGGAGTCTACCCGCGCCGGGCGCCTCGAACGGGTCCGGCTGCGCTAGCCTGAGCCGGTGTTGAGGACCGATCGGGCCCGATCGATCGCGGCGCTGGTGGCGCTTCTCGTCCTGCTGGCCGTGAGCCTGGCCATCCGGCTCGCCGTGCTCGACGCGAAGGGGCACGGGGGCGACGCGATCGTCATCGGTCGCTGGGCCGACAACCTCGCCGCCTACGGCCCGTGGAACTTCTACCAGCACGACGGCTCGATCTATCCGGCGCTGCTCTACGCCTACTGGCCAATCGGCGTCTTCCTGAACGGCGCCGACCAGGCACGCGCGATCAAGGGCCTCTCCATCCCGTTCGACCTGGCCGTGGCGGTGGTCCTGTACATCGCCGCGACTCGCCTCACGAGCCCCGGCCGCGCGCTCATCGCGCCCGCCCTCTACCTGCTCAACCCCGCCGTCCTGCTGGCGGGCCCGGTGTGGGGGCAGGTCGACTCGGCGGGGACGCTCGTGCTGCTCCTGGCCCTCCTGGCGCTCGCCGGAGGCCGGTTCGGATGGGCCGGTGCGCTGGCGATGGTGGCCGGCATGGTCAAGCCGCAGTTCGGCCTCGTCATCCTGCCGGTGGCTGCCCTGGCGGTCATGCAGTGGCGCACCACGGGATCGCGGGCGCCTATCGCGCGCGGGCTGATCGGCGCTGGCGTTGCGTACGCCATCGTGGGATTGCCACTTCGCCTGGATCCGATCACCTTTGCCCACCAAGTGATCGCGTCAGGCGGCTACAAGCAGGCGTCGTCTGTCAACGCGGCGAATCTCTGGGGCCTTCTCCAGGGCTATGGAACTCCCGATGGCGCGTTGCTGTACGTCGGCGGTGCGCTGTTCCTGATCGGCCTCATCGCCTCCCTGCTGCCACTGCTGCGCCATCGGGACTCCTGGACGATCCTCGCGGTCGGCCTCTGCGTGTGCTTCGCCTTCTTCTTCCTGCCGACCCGCGTTCATGAGCGCTATCTGTTCCCGGCGATGGCGGTGCTGGCGCCGATGGCGGCCGCCAACTGGCGCGTGCTGGTGGCCTACCTGCTGCTGGCTGCGGGCTTCGCGGCCTCGCTGCTCTCCGTGCTGGTCGACACCACCATGTTCAGCTTCTGGCCGTGGCTCGACGACCTCGTCACGCAGCCGATGGCACGCGTCTGGATCTCGCTCACGCTGATCGCCACTGCGGCGACGGTCGTGCTGCTGCTCCTCGCTCCCCGAGCCCGGACGGTGGCTAGCGCGCCTCGCGCGTGACGCTCGTCACGTCGCGCACCCGCTCGATGCGGGTCAGCACCTTGGAGAGCTGCTGAAGCGAGGTGACCTTGAGCGTGGCGGTGATCGTGGCGGTGCCATCGGGGTGCGTGCCGACCGAGGCCGCCACGATGTTCACCTTGTCCTCGGCGACCACCGTCGTGACCTCGTTGAGGAGCCCCGGCCGGTCGACCGCCAGGATCCGGATCGTGATCGGGTAAGTCTGCGTGTCGACCGACTCCCACTCGACGTCGATCAGCCGCTCGATATCCTTCTCGGAGAGCACCGAGGGGCAGTTGGCGCGGTGCACGGTCACGCCCTTGCCCCGCGTCACATAGCCGGTGATCGGGTCGCCGGGGATCGGCGAGCAGCACTTTGCGAAGCGCACCAGCAGGTCGCCCACGCCCTTGACCCGAATCCCCGTGGTCGAGGGGATGGCTGATGGCGGCGCCACCTCCGGCAGGGCAATCGCCGCGTCGTCGTGGATCTCGAGCTTGCCGACCACGCTCGCCGGCGAGACGGCGCCGTAGCCGATGGCGGCGTAGAAGTCGTCGAGCTCCTTGAAGTGCGCCTGCGTCGCCAGCTCCTGCAGCTTCTCTGCGTCGATGCTGATCAGCGTCTCGTGGGCCAGGCGCCGCAGCTCGCGGTCGAGGATCTCCTTGCCCTGGGCAATGTTCTCGTCACGCTGCTGGTGCTTGAACCAGGCGCGGATCTTCTCGCGGGCCTGGTTGGTGCGGACGATGTTCATCCAGTCCCGCGACGGCCCGTGCGCGGCCTTGGTGGTGATGATCTCGACGATGTCGCCGTTGTGGAGCCGGTAGTCGAGCGGCACCAATCGGTTGTTGACCTTGGAGCCGATCGTGCGATGGCCAACATCGGTGTGGATCCGGTAGGCGAAGTCGAGGGGGGTCGCTCCGTTGGGCAGGTCCTTGACGTCGCCCTTGGGGGTGAAGACGAAGACCTGGTCCTGGAAGAGGTCGAGCTTGAGCCCTTCCACGAACTCGCTGGCGTCGACCACCTCGCGCTGCCACTCGATCAGCTGCCGCACCCAGGCCAGCTTCTCGTCGTAGCGCCGATCACCGCGGCTCCCCTCTTTGTAGCGCCAATGCGCCGCGATCCCCGCCTCCGCCACCTCGTGCATGGCGCGGGTCCGGATCTGGACCTCGAGCGGCTTCGCATCGGGCCCGATGACCGCGGTGTGCAGGCTCTGGTAGAGGTTCGCCTTGGGCATGGCGATGTAGTCGTCGAACTGCCCGGGGATCGGTCGCCAGAGCGAGTGCACCACGCCCAGCGCGGCGTAGGTGTCCTTCACCTCATCCACGATCAGGCGCACCGCATGGAGGTCATAGATCTCGTTGAACTCGGCGCCCTTGCGCTCCATCTTGCGGTGGATGCTGTAGAGGTGCTTTGGCCGGCCGCTGAGCTCCGCCTCGATGCCGACCTTGGCGAGCTCCTTGCGCAGGATGTTGATGCTCTTGTTGATGAACGACTCGCGCTCCTTGCGCCGGTCGGCCAGCATCGCGACGAGCTTGCGGTACTCCTCCGGCTGGGTGTATTTGAAGGAGAGGTCCTCGAGCTCCCACTTCCACTGCCAGATCCCGAGCCGATGCGCCAGCGGGGCGTAGATCTCCATCGTCTGATGGGCGATGCGGACCTGCTTGTCGGGCGGCAGCGCGCCCAGGGTGCGCATGTTGTGGAGCCGGTCGGCGAGCTTGATGATCACCACCCGCACGTCCTCGGCCATGGCCAGGAACATCTTCCGGATGTTCTCCGCCTGCTGCTCCTCCATCGATCGGGCCGAACCGAACTTGGAGAGCTTCGTCACCCCGTCGACGAGCCGGGCCACCTCGCGCCCGAAGCGCTTCTCGAGGGCCGGGACGGTGAGGTCGGTGTCCTCGGGGACGTCGTGGAGGAGCGCGGCGGCGATGCTCTCGGCGTCCATCTGGAGCTTGGCCAGCTCGAAGGCGACGGCCACCGGATGGGTGATGTACGGCTCGCCCGATGCGCGCAGCTGCCCTTCGTGGGCGCCCTCCGCCACCTGGAAGGCGCGCTCGATCAGGCCGACGTTGACGCTCGGCCGATGGCGCCGCGCTTCGGCGACGACGGACTCGATGGTGGGCGTGCTGGCCGCTGGCTCGGCATTCCGGGAGATGCGCTTCGCCACGGCGGCCGGGGCCGCCCGGAGGCGTGCCAGGTCCATGGTGCGGACGATGGTAACAGGGGAGGTGTGGCGCGAGCCGGCCACCCCTTGCGCGGCGGGGCTAACGCGCTACTGAGCGGCCGCCTTACACCTCTTCTCTGCTGCTCCTCAGAACCCCTGCCAAACGAGATCGGGCGTGAAGCGAGGAGCTCGCCGATATGCCCGGAGCAAGCTGGAACACCTTGGCGGCTCTAGGTCCAACGGAGCGACCGTCGCCGTTGGCACGAGGTAGCGGGCCCCGTCTGGTGCCGATCGCAGGCCGCCGACCTCGAAAATCCCGAATCGGACGTCCGGTACCGCCGATTCCAGGGCGACGGCGAGATCCACAGCGCGTGGGAGTTCCTGCGCAGGGACGGGAGCATCATGCGGGCCGGCGAGTTCGAGCGCGAACGGCATGTCGCCGTTTGGCGCACCTTCGACCGAGCCGGCTGGGTCGTGAAGGAGAACGGTTTCTCGAGCTAGCGGCGCTCGCGCTGCTCATAGTCGGCGACGCGCGCCTTGACGATGCCTTCAATCACCGCTGGGGGAATCGGCTTGTTGGGGGTGAAGTGGATGGTGCCCGTCCGCGTGCCATACCCCTCGAGCTCGGCTTGGTAGCCACGCAGCCGCGTGCCGCAATAGAACGAGCAATGGTTCTTGGCCGCCCCGAAGCCGAGCAGGTAGCGGCCATGCAGCCGATAGCCCGGAATCCCGTACGCGATCACCTCCACCGCTTCCGGTGCCAGGGCACGGATCTGGCGGCGCAGGATCTCGAGCGCGTCGCGCTGGTCGGCGGGAAGGCCGGCGAGGAACTCGTCGATCGTCGCGGCGGGAGATGCCTTCATGGCGGGCATGTTAGTCGTCGCTCCTAGCCAGTCGTCGGCCGGAGAGGCGGATCCGGGCCCGCTGGGCGATGCCGTAGGCGCGGAAGAGCAGCCGCAGCGCGGCGTCCTGGGCAGGGCGCATCCGGAGGTCGCGGGCGCCGACGTAATCGACGCGCCGGCCACCGAAGCCCTCCTTGAACTGGGCGATCCCGCCGGTGGCGATGCCCCACAGGTCGTACACGGCAAACCCATCGGCCTTGAAGGCGCTGATCGCATCCCACTTCAGCAGATAGTTGGCGCGAGAGGTGGCGCCGAGGTCCGTCATGCCGCCATAGGCCTCGGCGGCGCGATCGCCGCACGTGAAGTGGAACAGTGTCGCAACCCGCTCGCCGTCGAGCGTCGCGAAGAACAGGCGCGCGTGGCCGCCGGGGGCGAAGAGGCGCCATACACGCTCGTAGTAGGAAGGGGTGCGGACCATGAATCCGGCGCGCTCGGCGGTGGAACGGTAGATGCCGTAGAAGTCGGCGAGGGCTGACGTCGCGTCGGAGGCGGGATCGATCTGCTCTACCGTCACGCCGGCTCGCTCGGCCTTGTGAACGTACTGCCGGTGCTTCTGGCGTAGACCGGCGAGGAGATGGTCCTGGTCATCGGACAGATCGATGAGGCGCGAACGAGGCGGCTGGACCTTTGCTGCCTTTCGCCAGGGAGGCGCGAGGAGGAAGGCGCCGAGCGGATCATCCGCAGTCGCCTCCGGGTCGACCTTGAGTGTCGCGATCCGTTCGGTCGTGGCGAGATCGCGGAGCGCTGTGGTCAACGCATCGCGGATTGCGGGGTCGTCGAGCTGGCCGATGGGCCCGCGCGGTGCGTAGCCGAGACCCCAGCCGACCAGCGGGACGTGGCGGACGAGCACCTGGACGCCGGCCAGCGGCCGCTCGGGATGCTCCCCCACTCCCACGCGGATTGGGCGCCAGCCGGCAGGCTCGCGCAGCTCGCCCCACTCCCAGAGCTGCGGGAAGCTGCGGTACGGGGCGTGCTCGACGAACGCGTTCCACGCGTCGCGGTCGGTGACGCGGAAGGCGGCGAGCTCAGGCATCGGCCTGGTAGCCGGCTGCGGCGAGCTCGCGGCGGGCCACCTCGCGCTCGTCCCACCAGGCCTTGGTGGTGCCGTAGATGATGCTGCCCTCGTGGCCCTTCCCGGCCAGCAGGAGCATGTCGCCGGCATGAGCCAGGCCGATGGCGTGGGCGATCGCCGCTCGTCGGTCATCGATCACCCACAGGCTCTCGCCGTCCCGTGCGCCGGCCGCGCGGGCACCGTCGGCGATCGCCTCGTTGATCGCCCGTGGGTCCTCGACCCGGGGATCCTCGTCGGCCACGATCGCGATGTCGGCCAGCTCTGCCGCCACCCGGCCCATCTCGGGGCGCTTGACCCGGTCGCGCTCCCCCGCCGAGCCCAAGACGACGATCAGGCGCCCCGTGCTGAGCGGGCGCAGGGTGCGCAGTACCTTGGCGAGGGAGTCGGCAGTGTGGGCGTAGTCGACCACCACCCCGAATGGCTGTCCGGCGTCGATCCGCTCCATGCGCCCGGGCACGCCAGCCACGGAGCCGATCGCCGCAGCGGCGGCCGGTAGCTCGATCTCCTCGGCTTGGGCGAGCGCCAGCGCGGCAAGGGCGTTGTGGACGTTGAAGGCCCCCGGCAGGCGCAGGTTGACCTCGCCGCTCCAGCCGGGCGTGGTGAGGCTGAAGGTCGTGCCATCGGCGCGTGCCTGGATCTCGGTGGCGCGGATCTCGGCGGAGGGATCGGTCCCGTAGGTGAGGACCTGCCCATGCGCGTGGTCACGGAAGAAGCCGAAGGCGGGGTCATCGGCGTTGAGGATGGCGAGCGGCGCCTCCTCGACCAGCATCGCCTTCGCGGCCCGATACGCCTCGAGGGTGCCGTGGAAGTCGAGGTGCTCGCTCGTCACGTTGGTCACGATCGCGACCTTGAAGCGGCAGTTGCGCACGCGGGACTGGGCAAGGCCGTGGCTCGTCGCCTCCATCACGACGCAGTCGTTGCCCGCCTCGACCATGTCGGCCAGCAGCGCCTGGAGCTCGAGCGCCTCGGGCGTCGTGTTGCGGTCCTCGTTCGAGCGCATCTCGTCGCCCACCCGGACGGCCACAGTGCCGACCATCCCCGGCCGCCGACCGCCGGCCGCCAGAGCGGCGACGGCCAGGTAGGAGGTCGTCGTCTTGCCGTCGGTGCCGGTCACCCCGATCACCTCCAGACGCTCCGACGGGCGGCCGTACCAAGCGTCAGCGGCATCGGCCAGGGCGTCGCGAGTGCGATGGACGATGAGCTGGGGCTCGCTGATGCCGAGCGTCTCGCGCTCCGCCACCACCCCATGTGCGCCATGCGACACGGCCTCGAGGACGTAGTCATGGCCATCGACGTGGTCGCCCGGAACGGCGAAGAAGAGCGTGCCGGCGTGGGCGTCGCGCGAGTCGTAGGCGAGCGAGGTGACCTCCCCCACCGGCATGCCGACTACCCGCTCCGGACCGATGACGTCGGTCAGCTCGCCGAGCCACATGCTGCGCGACGCGCTCATCGGGCCCGCCGGGGGATGGCGCTGCGAGCTATGGCGACCGCGGAGCGCACCCGGTAGAGGATCGGGTCGACGACGACGTCCCAGGTGCCCGCCCAGCGCGCCACCCGACCGCCGAATCCCTTCTTGAAGAGGCCCACGCCGTGCCAGGCATGCTCCGGTCCGGCCCCCTCCGGGGCGATCCCCCACAGGTCGTGCGTGCGGCTGCCGAGCTCGCGGGCGCGCCGCATCATCTCCCACTGGAGCAGGTAGCTGGCGTAGTGCTTTGGCTCCCCGGCCTCCTCGCGACGAGAGCCGGCGAAGAGGTAGAAGGACCGATCCCCCTCGACCACCAGCATCCCCGAGGCGAGCAGCTCGTCGCCACGGCGAGCCTCCAGGATCGAGGCGCGGCCCGCTCCGCCGAGCGCTGCCCAGGCGATCCGGTAACGCTCGAGCGGCGGCCGCGGGAAGCCGGCCCGTCGCTGCGTGTCGAGGACGAGGGCGTGGAGCGCGTCGATGGGTGCGGTGTCGGAAGCGCCCACGCAGACGCTGACGGCCACCCCCTCCCGCTGCGAGCGGCGGACCGCGTAGCGGGTGTCCTTGTCGAAGCTGGCAAGGAGCGCGTCGTCACCGGTGAGGTCGACGAGGCGCGTCTGGCCGACCTGGACGGGGCGTGGATCCGGGCGGAGGCGGCTGAAGAGCGCCGCGGCGGGCGATCCCGCCTCGATTCGTGGCTCGAGCTTGGCGGCCACCACGCGCGCACGACGCCCCACCTCGCGCAGCCCGATCGTCACCGCTCGCAGCCGCTCGCCCGCGCGGGCGTCCGCGTAATCGAGGACGGGGCCGTGTGGGACGTACCAGAATGCGCGACCGAGTGCCAGGCCGCGCTCCTGGGCGGCGACCAGCGCCACCACCTCGCCCTCCACGTCCAGGACGAAGCGCCGCTGCGGCTGGCCGTCGTGCGCGGCCACGGCGGCCCACGCCCAGTCGTGGAGGAAGTCACCGGAGGCGGTGCGTCTGAGCAACGCCTGCCAGGCTCCCTCGTCTTCGGCGGTGGCCGGACGGAAGCGGGTCATGCGGCGCTCGCCTTCGGGCGGCGCCTCGAGAGGTATCGGCGCACCTGGGCAAGCTCGTCGGAGCCCATCGCCGCGGAGGCGAGGAGGTAGACGACCGCCCCGGCGCCGACCAGCAGGGCCAGCGCCGCGATGCGGCCCAGGCCATTGGCGAGCAGCCCGGGCGACCAGGCCTGGAGCGCTAGCTGGCCGCCGAGCATCACGACCGCGGCACCCACGGCGGCGAGCACCGAGCGGAGGCCGGAGCTGAGCACCGCGGCCTCCTCGATCGAGTCGATCCGCCGCCGCAGCGCCCAGATCAGGCCAAGCACCTCGAGCGAGGCGCTGATCGACAGGGCCAGCGCCAGCCCCTCGACCCCCATCGGGCCCGACAGGATCGCCATCAGCGGGACGTTGATCGCGACGGCGATCACCGCCCAGAGGACAGGGATGCGCGTGTCCTGCATCGCGTAGAAGGCGCGCGTCAGCACGTGCACCACGATATGGCCGGAGAGGCCGATGCTGAAGAAGGCGAGCGCACCCGCCGTCCGGTCGGCGGCCGCGGTGGAGAAGAGTCCGTACTGGAAGAAGACCGCGGCGATCGGCCTCGCCAGGACGATCATCGCCGCCGTCAGCGGCGCCGCGAGGAAGATGAGGATCCGCAGGCTCGTTGACAGCTGCCGCCGGATCTCGGCGATGCGGCCGAGCGCGGCGTCGCGGCTGAAGGTCGGGAAGAGGGCGACCGCCACGCTCACGCCGAGCACCCCGACCGGGATCTGGCTCAGCTGGAAGGCGTAGTTGTAGGCGGTCACGCTCCCCGTGCCAAGGTTGCTGGCGAGCACGGTGCTGGCGATGAAGTTGACCTGGCCGGCGGCCAGGCCGAGCAGGCGCGGCCCCAT
>JBGQKH010000065.1:0-9905 GCA_041499395.1 Candidatus Limnocylindria bacterium | reverse complement strand
GCCCTGATGGAGCCGCATGGCCACCAAGGTCCTCGTCGTCGATGACGACCTGAACATCCAGCGCGTCCTCGTCTTTGCCCTCAAGCAGGAGGGCTACGAGGTGATGGTCGCCGCCGACGGGACCGCCGGCGTGGAGATGGCGCTCGAGGCGAAGCCCGACCTGATCCTCATGGACGTCACGATGCCGAAGCTGGACGGCTATGCCGCCGTTCAGCAGATCCGCGCCGCCGAGCAGGGGACCCGGGTGCCGATCATCATGCTCACGGCCGAGGCGGAGGTTGAGCAGCGCGTCAAGGGACTGCGCGCCGGCGCCGACGACGACATCGTCAAGCCGTTCCACCCGCTCGAGCTGATGGCCCGCATCAAGGCCCTCCTGGCTCGTGGAGGTCCCACCAACCCGCGCGTCGCCGCCGAGGCGCCGACAATGGGCCGGCTCTGCGTCTTCTACCCGGCCAAGGGCGGGGTGGGGACCACCACCATCGCCATCAACACCGCCATCGCCATGGCGCGGGAGCTGCGCCGACGGACCGCGCTGATCGATGCCAACCTCCAGTTCGGTGACCTGCGCGTCTTCCTCGACCTGGGCCTCGACACGGCCTCGATCGTGAACGCCATCAACGAGCCGGAACTTGACCTCGACCTCCTCCACAAGCTGATGGTTCGTCACCGCTCGGGGGTCGACCTGCTGCTGGCGCCCCCCGACCCGGCCGCGGCCGACATCGTGGTCGAGCGGCAGCGCCAGAGCCCCGCGGTGCTCAACAACATCCTGAGCCTGGCCCGCCGCCTCTTCGACTACACGCTGGTCGACATGTCCCAGACGATCGACGACTTCAACCTGCAGCTCTTCGACGAGGCGGATGTCATCTACGTGGTCATGACGGCCGACCTCTCCTGCCTGAAGAACGTGCGCCTCGTGCTCGAGACGATGGACAGCCTCGGCTACGAGAAGGACAAGGTCCAGCTCGTCCTGAATCGGTCCAACGCCTACACCGGCATCAACATCCAGAACGCCGAATCGGCGCTCGGGCGCAAGATCGACTACCAGATCATCAACGAGTACCGCGGCGCGATCAGCGCCCTCAACTCGGGCGAGCCGTTCATGTCGAGCCGCCCCGACTCGCCGCTTGGCCGCAGCGTGCTCGACTTTGCGAAGGCGATCGACAAGGTCACCGTGGCGGCGTCGGTCCCCTCCCGCTACTGACCGATAAGCCTCGCCTAACGGGCCGGTAAGGCCCCCCGCCTAACCTCTTGGGCAGCCGGTCGCCGCCGGAGTTTGGGAGGCGAGCAGGTTGGCGGCCGGCCACCTTCATTTGGTCTCAGGCGCGCCTCCGGAACGGAGGTGGTGTCCGTGCTGGCGGAGACGCTGAGCGCAGCGATCGTCGGCGTCGACGGCGAGCCGGTCCGGGTCGAGGTGGACGTCGCCTTCGGCCTGCCCGCGCTCACCATCGTGGGACTCGCCGGAAGCCAGGTCCAGGAGGCGCGTGAGCGCGTCCGCAGCGCGCTGCGGAACAGCGGCTTCGAGCTGCCCGCGCGCCGGATCACGATCAACCTCTCGCCGGCCGACCTGCCCAAGGACGGCACCGGCTACGACCTCCCGATCGCGGTCGGGATCCTCGCCGCCTCGGGTCAGCTGCGCACCGTCGATCGACTCCGCGACACCGCGCTGGTCGGCGAGCTCGGGCTCGATGGTGCCCTCCGCCCGGTGCCCGGCCTGATGGCACTGGCGGCGGCCTCGTTCGCAGCCGGCGTCCCGTCCCTGATCGTTGCCGGCGGAGCGACGCGGGAGGCGGCTGCCGTCGCGGGGCTGCGGGTGCACGGCGCTGCGTCGCTGGGGGAGACGATCGGCCACCTGGCTGGTGTGCGGGAACTGCCGGTCGCCGAATCCCCGCAGCTGCCCGAAGGGGGTGGGCCGCTGCTCGGCCCCGACCTCGCCGAGGTGGAGGGGCAGTCCCTCGCACGGCGCGGCCTGGAGATCGCCGTAGCCGGGCGCCACAACCTGGCGCTCTGCGGCCCACCCGGCATCGGCAAGACGCTTCTCCTGCGCTGCGCGGCAGGGCTCCAGCCGCCGCTCGAGGATGACGAGGCGATCGAGGTGAGCCGCATCTACTCCGTGGCGGGGCTCCTCGACCGGCATGCGCCGCTGCTCCGCCGGCGTCCCTTCCGCGCTCCGCACCACACCGTCTCGACCCAGGCGCTCGTCGGGGGCGGCCCGCGGGTCCGACCCGGAGAAGCGTCGTTGGCGCACAGGGGCATCCTCATGCTGGACGAAACGCTCCAGTTTCGAACCGATGCGCTCGACGCCCTCCGCGAGCCGCTGGAGGGCGGAGCGGTGACGATCGCACGGGTCGACGGCGCACTCACCATGCCGGCCCGCTTCACGCTCCTCGCCGCGTTCAACCCGTGCCCGTGCGGCTGGGCCGGATCAAAGCGCCGGGCATGCACCTGCGAGGACGCCGCCGCGCGTCGCTACGTCGCGCGCCTGTCCGGCCCACTGCGCGACCGGCTCGACCTGTGGGTGACGATGGCCCAGCCCGAGCCGTCGACGGAGGAGCGCCACGACGGCAGCGAGCCGAGCTCGGCCGTTTCGTCCCGCGTCGCCGAGGCATGGCGCAGTCAGCTGCGCCGGCAGGGAATGGCGAACGGCGACCTTCCCGCCGGCGCCCTCGACCGGGGCCGCGGCTTCGGCGCCGAGGCGCAGGCGACCCTGGCGCAACGTGGGCGGCTCTTTGGCCTCTCGCCGCGCCGGCTCCAGCGGGCAGCGCGGGTGGCCAGGACGGTGGCCGACCTGGCCAGCGCCGATGAGGTGACCCGCGAGCACATCGACGAGGCGATGACGTATCGCGGCGCGGTGGCGCCATGATCGGCGTCGGAGCGCGCGGCCCGATCGCGGAGGCGGTGCCGGGGCCAATTCAGCCGATCTCGGGGCGGGGTCAGTCCTCCGTGACGCACCGTGCCCGCGGCGGTTGGGCCGGCCTCGACCTCTCCGTCCTCGATCCTGCGGACGAGGAGCCTCATTGGATTGCCCTTTCGCTGGTCCCCGGCGTGGGACCGGTCGGCTTCGCACGCCTCCTCGAGCGGTTCGGCAGCGGCCGAGCCGCGTGGGCCGCCGGGGCCGCCCTCCTCGAGGAGCTGCCGCGAGTGCCGGATGACGCAGCGCCGTCGCTCGCTCGACTCCGGCGGGAGGGCGTCGCGGCCGTCGCCGCGAGAGTCCGGCAGGCAGCCAGCCGAGCGGGAGGCATGGTGCTGACCGCGCTCGATGATCGCTACCCTGCTGCCCTTGCCGCGTCCGACCCGCGGCCGCCGCTGCTCTACATGGCGGGTGATCCCGCATCGATGGCAGCGCCGTGCGTGGCGATCGTTGGCACCCGGCGTGCGACGGTCTACGGTCGGGCCTGCGCGGCGGAGATCGCCGATGAGCTGGCACGCGCCGGCGTGACGGTGGTGAGCGGCCTGGCGATCGGCATCGACGGACAGGCGCACCTGGCGGCGATCTCGGCTGGTGGCCGCAGCGTGGCGGTCCTGCCCTCGCCGCTCGACCGTGTCTACCCGCCGCGTCACCGCCACCTGGCCGCACGCATCGTCGACACCGGGGGAGCGCTCGTCTCCGAGCTCGCACCGGGCCAGTCGCATGGCAAGCCGGACTTCGCGCGGCGCAACCGGATCATCGCCGGGCTCGCGCGGGCGGTCGTGGTGGTGGAGGCGCCGGATCGCTCCGGGGCGCTCCTCACCGTCACCGCGGCGATCGAGTACGGCCGCGAGGTCTTCGCGGTTCCAGGTCAGATCGACGCCGTCGCATCGCGTGGCTGCAATCGGCTGATCGCGGACCACCAGGCCAGCATCGTGACCTCGGCCGGCGCGCTATTGCACCGAGTCGGTGCCGCTCCGGGGGCACGGCCCGTGAGCGTCGCGAGTCTCTCGGACAGCGAGGCCCTGGTGCTGCATGCCCTCCTCCAGCGCCCCGGCTCGATCGAGGAGCTGATCACGCGGACGAGGCTCGCGACCGGGGCGCTGGCCAGCACGCTGACCCTCCTCGAAGCGCGCGGCCTGGTCGAGGCCTACGGCGGCGCGACCTTCCACGCGACCCTCACCGCGCGGCGCATCGGGCGCTCGAGCGGGCCGGATCCGTGATCGGCCGGTATACTGCGCGGGCCACCAGGCAGCCTCGGCTCGTGCCCGGACCGCGGTCAGCCCCGTGACGGGAGTCACTGTCTATTGATCTCGATCCGCAGTGCGCGCCTCGGATCGCGCCTCCCCGTTGCCTCGCTCACGAGGCTGGTGCATCGCCACCCGGCCATCACCCGCGCCATCGTCGCCGGCCTCGTGCTGGCGCTTGCCGCCGGCATATCGCTCGGCGGGGCTGCCCAGGCGGGCCTCACCGCCGTCCTACCAGCGCCGCCGTCGATCCTCTCGCTCAACGTCGGGATCGGGATCGGCACGCGCGACCCGGTGACGGTCTCGTTCAGCCAGCCGATGGATCGTGGCTCGGTCGAGGCAGCGCTCACCGTCACCCCGGCCCATCCCTTCCGGGTCGGTTGGAGCCAGGACGGGCGCTCATTGCAGGTGATCCCGGTAGGCCTGTGGCTGACCGACGCGCGCTATGCGCTCACGGTCGGCCCGACGGCCCGCACCGCAAGCGGAGCGCTGCAGGGTGGCTGGCCGCGCTTCAGCTTCACCACCCAGACCGCCCCGGCCGTCCGCGAGTTCAGCGTGACCACGGCGGGGGCGACCGCGGTTCCCTTTGCAGCAATGGACCCCGCCATCGCCGATCAGACGCAAGCGGCGACCGTCGGATCGGGGGTGAGCTCCCGGACGGCCATCAGGATCACCTTCAACGAGCCGATGAACCGCGACGAGGTCGAGGCAGGCTTCGTGCTGAGCCCGGCGGTGCCAGGGGTGTTCACCTGGAACGGAACAACGATGACGTTCTCGCCGATCGAGCGGCTCGCAACCAACGCACGCTACGCGGTGTCCCTGACGGCGGTCCACGATCTCGCTGGGAATCCTCTGGCGGGCGGCACCTCGTTCTCGTTCACCACCCGAGCAGCCGCGCAGCTGCTGCGGAGCTCGCCGGCGACCGGCGCAACCCGCGTCGGCGACCGGGAGGTGGTGCTCTGGTTCAGCCAGTCGGTCGATCCACAGCGGGTAGGCGCGGCGCTTCGCGTCCGCGACCGCACCACCGGCACGACCCTCACCGGGAGCGTCGTGTGGAATGCAGCGGCCACGCAGCTGCGGTTCGCGCCGACCAGGGCGTTCCCCGGCGGCCATCGCATCGACGTCTCGCTCGCGGACGGCGCCGTCGACACTGACGGAAACGCGGTGACGGCGAGCCTGACCTTCACCACTCGCGCTTTGGCGCATGCCACTCCGTCGGCGACCGGCCCCCAGGCATCCGCAGCCCTGGTCACCTACGCGCTTAACCAGCTGAACGCCGCCCGAGCCGCACACGGTCTCAAGCCACTCGTGTACGACAGGGCAATCGAGGCGGTCGCCTTGGCGCACGCCTGGGACGAGGTGATCTACAGCTACTTCAGCCACACCGGCCGCGACGGGTCCTCGCACGAGGACCGCCTGCGAGCCGCCGGGCTCAAGTTCGGCTGGAACGGCGAGAACCAATGCATAAACAGCGACACGGGGCGCAGCACGACCCAGACGCTCGACTGGTGCCAGGCCCAGTTCATGTCCGAGCCGTACCCCGGAGTGGCCAATCACATCGGGAATATCCTCAGCACGCACTACACTCGCGTGGGGATCGGGATCGCCATCCGGGGCTCCAAGGTGATCATGGTGTGGGACTTCACGGACTGATCGGCCGATCCGGAGCGCCGGATGGCCGGTGCTACACTCCCTGACCGATGCCCCCCAAGAAGCGTTCCAGCGGCGACCTGGTGATCGTCGAGTCGCCCGCCAAGGCCAAGACGATCGAGCGGTACCTGGGTCCTGGCTACACCGTCACCGCCTCCTACGGCCACGTCCGCGACCTTCCGCAGCGCAGCCTGGGGGTCGACCTGGAGCACGACTTCGCGCCCCGCTACGAGCCCCTCAAGGAGCGGCGCAAGGAGCTGGAGAAGCTCGCCGACCAGGCGCGGAAGGCCGACATCGTGTGGCTCGCCACGGACCTGGACCGCGAGGGCGAGTCGATCGCCTGGCACATTGCCGACTACGCCGGCCTTGATGCCGACCGGGTCCGGCGCGTGACCTTCAGCGAGATCACCAAGGGCGCCATCGAGGCGGCCTTCGCGCATCCGCGGGCCGTCAACCTCGACCTCGTCAACGCCCAGCAGGCGCGCCGCGTCATCGATCGGCTGGTCGGCTACAAGCTGAGCCCGCTGGTGAGCAGCAAGATCCGCCGGGGCCTCTCGGCAGGGCGGGTGCAGAGCGTGGCGGTGCGCCTGGTCGTCGATCGCGAGCGGGAGATCACCGCCTTCAAGGCCGATGAGTACTGGACCATCGCCGCGGAGCTGCTGCGCCGTGATGGTGCGGGGCAGTTCAGCGCCGAGCTGACCAGGATTGACGGCAAGAAGTCGAAGATCGGCTCTGAAGCGGAGGCGCGCGAGCATGAGGCGGCCCTGCGGGCGGCCGAGTACGCGGTCGAATCGGTCAGCCGCACGCAGCAGAAGAAGTCGGCGCCGCCGCCGTTCACGACCAGCACCCTCCAGCAGGAGGCGTCGCGGAAGCTTGGCTTCGGCGCTCGCCGCACGATGAGCGTGGCGCAATCGCTGTACGAGGGGGTCGCGCTGCCGGAGGGGCAGGTGGGGCTGATCACCTACATGCGAACCGACTCGCTCTCGATCGCCAGCGGAGCGGTGGCCGAGGCGCGCAAGGTCATCGCCGGCCGCTTCGGGGCCGAGTTCGTGCCCGACAAGCCGAACGCCTACCGGAACCGCAGCCGCGGCGCCCAGGAGGCGCACGAGGCGATTCGCCCGTCAAGCTTCAACCGCTCGCCGGACAGCCTGCGCTCCCACCTCAAGCCCGATGAGTTCCGCCTCTACGAGCTGATCTGGAAGCGCGCCACGGCCAGCCAGATGTCGCCGGCCCGCTTCGACCAGGTCGGGGTGGACGTCACCGCGGGCCGCTACACGCTGCATGCCGGGGCGCGCAAGCGGGTCTTCGACGGCTACCAGGCCGTCTACGTCGAAGGACGCGACGACGAGGAGGACGAGCGACTGACGGTGCTCCCCGACCTGCGCAACGGCGAGGCGCTCGATCTAGCCGACGTGAAGGCCGAGCAGCACTTCACCCAGCCGCCGCCCCGCTTTACGGAGGCGACCCTGATCAAGGCGCTCGAGGAGCATGGTATCGGGCGGCCCTCGACCTACGCCCCCACGATCGAGACGATCCGCGCCCGCGGCTACGTGACGATCAAGGAGCGCCGCCTCTTCCCGGAGGAGTCGGCCTTCCGCGTCACTGATCTGCTGGTCGAGCACTTCCCCGAGGTGGTCGACATCGAGTTCACCGCGAAGATGGAGGAGCAGCTCGACGGCGTCGCCGCCGGCAGGAACGAGTGGGTGCCGATGGTGCGCGCCTTCTGGGACCCCTTCAGCATCAAGATCGCCGATGGCCGCGCCAACATCGCCAAGCAGGTGGAGCTGACCGATATCGTGTGCCCAGTGAGCGGCGACCTCATGGTCAAGCGCTTCGGGCGGAACGGCTGGTTCCTCGGATGCTCGGCATACCCCGAGTGCAAGCACACGATGCCGCTTCCAGGCGAGGAGGCCGATGCGGTGGCGCTGCCCGGGGTGGGGGAGGAGTGCCCGGAGTGCGGGAAGGGACACCTCGTGGCCAGGACCGGCCGCTTCGGCCCCTTCGTTGGCTGCGACCGCTACCCCGACTGCAAGTACATCAAGCGCGAGACGCCGGCGGCCGAGCGCTTCGGGACCTGCCCGAAGTGCGGTCTGGGAACCGTTGTGACGAAGCGCGCACGGCGCGGGCGCCGGCCGTTCTGGGGCTGCGACCGGTACCCGGACTGCGACTACTCGTCGTGGACCCGCCCGGGACGCCCCGACCAGGGCGGAGACACCGCCGCCGCATCCGCGGTCGCCCATGGCTGAGGCGTCGGTGCTCAGCGGCGACGCCGCCGCGGCCCTGCGGCGCTTCCTCGGCCACCTCGAGAGCCGGAACTCCTCCTCCGGCACGATCCGTGAATACCGTCGCCATGTGACCCAGTTCTTCGCGTTCCTCGATGCGCGCGGCGTCGCCTGGACCTCGCCCGACCGCGCGACGGTCCGCGCCTACCTCGGCACGCTCGCGGAGCGCGGCCTCTCCAGCTCAACCGTCGGCGGCCGGCTGGCGGCGATCCGCTCGCTCTACCGTCATGCCGCGCGGCAGGGGTGGATCGCCACCGATCCGGTTGCCGGGGTTCGGTCGCCCAAGCGTCCCGGGCGGCTGCCGCGCGTCCTGTCCGTGACCGGCGCCGCTCACCTGGTCGAGGCGCCGATGACCATGACCCTGCACCCTCGCCGCCACCGTGACCCCGCCCTCGCCGACGCGGCCGCGCGACGCGATGCCGCGCTGCTCGAGCTGCTCTACGCGACCGGGATGCGGATCAGCGAGCTCTCGTCGCTGACGATGGACCGCCTCGATCTCGGCCGGCGCCGCCTCCGCGTCATCGGCAAGGGCGACAAGGAGCGGGAGCTGCTCTTCGGGGAGCACGCGGCGCGCGCCCTGCGCGCCTACCTCGCCTCGGGCCGGCCGGCCCTGGCGTCCCGGGCGAGCCGCGCCACCGCGGCGCTCTTCCTCAACGCAACGGGCGGCCCGCTCACGTCCCGCGGCGCGAGGATGGTGGTCGATCGCTGGGTCACCGCCTCCGGCGCCCCGCGGACGACCTCGCCGCACACGCTGCGTCACTCGTTCGCGACGCATCTACTGGAGGGCGGCGCGGACCTGCGCACCGTCCAGGAGCTGCTCGGCCACGTCAGCCTGGCCACCACCCAGATCTACACCCACCTCTCCGACGCCTCGCTGCGCTCCGCCTACCGATCCGCGCACCCACGCTCCGGCCGGGCAGCCTCCGGCCGCCCGACCCGGTGAGCGGCGCGCTCGGCGGGGAGACGCCGCCGGCAGCCACCGGTCCATCCGTGGGAAGAGTGCTGGCCAACGCCAGCCTGATCCTGACGATCGCGGCGCTGGCGAGCCGGCTCCTCGGCTGGATCCGGCTCCTGGTCATCGGGTCGCAGTTCGGCGCGACGGCGGACCTGGATGCCTACTTCGCCGCCTTCCGGATCCCCGATGCCATCTTCCAGCTCGTCGTCGCAGGCGCCCTCTCCGCGGCGCTGATCCCGGTCTTTAGCAGCTACCGCGCCCGCGAGGACGAGAAGGAGGCGTGGCGGCTGGCGAGCAGCGTGATCAACCTGGTGCTGGTGGCGCTCGCCGTCTTCAGCGCGGTGATGGCGATCCTGGCGCCGTGGGTCGTGCCGGTCATCGCCCCCGGCTTTGACGCGCCGACCACGGCCCTCACGGTTCGCCTCACCCGCCTCATGCTGCTCAGCCCGGTCTTCATCGGGATGGGGGCCGTCGTCACGGGCCTGCTGAATAGCTACGGGCGATTCGGCGTGCCGGCACTGGCGCCGCTCGTCTACAACCTGGGCATCATCGGTGCGGCAGTGGTGCTTGCCCCCACGCTCGGGGTGGAGGGCCTTGCCATCGGCGTGGTCATCGGCTCGATCCTGCACCTCGCCATCCAGCTGCCGCAGCTGCGCAAGGTGGGGCAGGGATATGACCTGTCGATCGGCCTGCGACACCCCGGCGTGCGCCAGGTGGCCTGGCTGATGGGGCCGCGCCTGCTCGGCCTGGCCGCCGGCCAGGTCAACTTCATCGCCAGCACCGTGCTCGCCAGCAACCTTGGCACGGGGAGCGTGACCGCCTACAACTACGCCTTCCAGCTGAGCCAGATCCCGGTCGGGGTGCTC
>JBGQKH010000064.1:0-10067 GCA_041499395.1 Candidatus Limnocylindria bacterium | reverse complement strand
CCAGGGACGGGCACCAGCTCGAGCCACGGCCGATCGAGCGGAATCGACAGGCGGCCGTGCAGGAAGGCGTCGGCGAGCGGGATGAAGGAGTCGCCGCTCGGGCCAAGGGGTCCGGTGAACCCGTAGACGACGAGCGCCATGAGCGCCAGGCCGATGGCAAGGCCGTGCTCGGGCGGGGCCTCGGCGCGCGCGTGCACGGCGCGAGTCTAGGTCAGCTGCTGGCCCCTCAGCGATTCACGTCGCGACGGGCCATGCCCCACACGCCGATGGCGACGCCCCCAACGGCGATCGCGAGCGACGCGACGATCCCGACCGGATCCCATGAGCCGACCATCGGCTGCCCGAAATGCGAGGTGAGGGCCAGCTGGTGCACCCAGTCCGGCAGGTTGAGCGGCGGCGCGACGAGGTCGACCAGGAGCGTGGCGATGACGACGCCGGCGGCAACCTCGGCCGCGATGGAGGTCCCGAAGAGCCCGCCGACCGCGAAGCCGATGCCGGCGATCGCGGCCGCGTACAACCCGAGCGAGGCGCTGCCGACCATCGGCGCCAGCGCGTCGCCACCGGCCAGGCCGGCGCCGATCCCGATGCCGGCGGCGATGAGCACGGTCATGACCGCGATCGCTCCGAGCGTCCCGACCCCGCCCGCAAGCGTCCAGCGCGCCCGGCTGAGCGGCGTCGTGAGCAGCATCTCGAGGCGACCCGAGGTCTCATCCGACGCCCAGCTGGAGACGAGCATCACCGCCGCGAACCCGACGACCACGACGCCGTAGCCCATGAAGAGCAGCTGCAGGAAGCCCCCGGGCGTCGTGATGTCGAAGTTGGGGAAGAGGTTCTTGAAGATCTGGAGCGTCTCAGGGGAGACCTTCGCCATCGCGTCCGAGAGGGAGCGGCTGGAGGCGCTCATGAGCAGGCCGAAGATCCCGATCCCCAACCCCCAGGCAACGGCACGGCCAAGCGCCTCGCCGAAGATGCGACCCGCGGGGCTGTGGAGGCCCAGGGTGAGCGGTGGCCGGCCCGGGGTCGGAATCGACGAGGTCACGCCCAGGTCGCGGCGGGCGAAGGCTTCCACGCCCACCGCCATCAGCACAATCGCGGCCGCCGCCACGAGCGCGAGGGACGGCCAGTCGAACTGGCCGGCCAGCGGGACGTTCTGCGTCGCCCACGAGAACCAGGTGAGCCACGCAACCGAGGAGAAGGCCGGCACCGCGCCCTGGTAGCCGTTCAGCAGGAAGCCGAGGACCATCACCAGTCCGGCCAGGGCGGCCGCGCCACCGCGCCCGATGAAGGGTGCCAGCGCAAAGGCGACCGCCCCCGACACGATGCCGAGCAGCCCGACCCAGAGCGCGAAGCCAAGGGCCGACGCCACCGAGATCTGGTCTCCGGGCAGCGAGTAGAAGACCACCCCGTCGAGCCAGGCGGTGAGCGCCAGGACCGCCATCACGCCGAGCATCGCGGTCAGGTACGCGCCGAGCTTCTCGAGCGCGATCCGTCGCTTGCCGAAGGGCCCTGCGGCAATGAAGTCGAGGCTGCCGCGGCGCGCCTCCACTGCAAGCGTGCCCGACATGGCCAGGATCGACCAGAGCCCGGCGAGCAGGACGAAGAAGGGACCGTACTTCCAGGAGATCGAGCCGCCGAGGACCTCGACGTTGACCGGGTTGCCGGTCAGGGCGGTCAGGATCGGCGGCATGCTCTCGATCAGCGAGTGCAGCTCCCTGCGCGACTCCGGGGTGGCGTACGCCTTGCCGAATGCCTCGCCGCCGACCAGCATCAGGCCGCCGAGCAGGCCCGCGATGACGATGAATGAGAGCCTCGAGTCACGCAGCGACTTGGCATAGACGCTGCCCAGGCCGTAGACCCGGCTGAACCAGGAGACGCGCATCGGCACCGCCGTCGCACTCATGGCTTGGCGGCCTCCGATGCCTCCGTTGGATGCCGGCCGTACTGGGCGAGGAAGGTCTCCTCGAGGGTCGGCTCGCGGCTCACGAAGTCGAGCAGCTCGAATCGCGCCGCGGCGCGCACGACTGGGGTGATCGGCCCCGAGACGCGCATGTGCAGGACGTGGTCATCGGCAACGACGTCGCTGACCCCCGGCAAGCCCTCGAACTCCGCCGTGGGTACCGGACCGGAGAAGCGCAGCTCCACCTGGTGGTGCGCCAGGTCGCGCAGCGCCTCGACACGATCGACCTTCACGATCCGCCCGTCGCGGATGATCGCCACCCGGTCCGCGGTGCGCTCCACCTCGCTCAGGATGTGGCTGGAGAGGAAGGTCGTGCGCCCTTCGGCCTTCGCCTCGTGGACGAGGGCGAAGAACGACTGCTGCACAAGCGGGTCGAGGCCAGAGGTTGGCTCGTCGAGGATCAGCAGCTCGGGTCGGTGCTGGAGGGCGATGACCAGGCCGATCTTCTGCTTGTTGCCCTTCGAGTACTCGCGGAACCGGCGCTTCGCGTCGATCTCGAAGCGATCGACCAGCGACGCCTGGTAGGCCTTGTCCACCCCTCCCCGGAGATTCGCGAAGTACTCGAGGGTCTGCCCGCCGGTCAGGCGGTCGTAGAGGGTGAACTCGCCCGGGATGTAGCCGATCCGGCGGTGGATCCCGACCGGGTCGACACTCGACTCGATGCCGAAGACGAGGGCGCGCCCGCTTGTTGGGCGGATCAGGTCCAGGATGGTGCGGATGGTGGTCGTCTTCCCGGCGCCGTTGGGACCGAGGAAGCCGAAGACCTCGCCCTCCTCGATCTCGAGGTCCACGTCGGCGATGCCGAGGTGGCTGCCGTAGTACTTCGTCAGCTTCTCGGTCTGGATGATCGCGGTCATGCGCAGCGATTATCCGCCGATCATCGATCGTATGAAGTGGCGCGCCCGGCAGGAATCGAACCCGCGACCTGATGGTCCGAAGCCACCCGCTCTGTCCGCTGAGCTACGGGCGCGCATTTCACGCTCAAACGGAGCGGAATGGTTGACATCCTACCCCGCCATCGCCATGGACATCGAGCGGTTGAGTGCGGGCGTTCTGGAGGTTGCCTTCAAGAGGTCCCCGGGATCGGCCTCCGTCAACGGTCAGTTCGGCGCGCCGGGTCGGGCCACAGACGATCGACCCAGTGGAGCGGTCACTCATCGGCCGAAGCTACCTGGAGCAGTGAACCAATCTCACCGTCGGTACGCCATACCATACAGACGCGCCCCTCAGCGGGTGCGATGAGGAGGCCGGGTGACCGACGAAGCCCTGGTGCAGGCGGCGGCTGCCGGCGATCGCGACGCGTTCGCCGCAATCGCCGCACCGCGTCTCGATCGACTGTTCGCCACCGCCACTCTGATCCTGCGGGATCGTGGCCAGGCGGAGGACGCGGTGCAAGAGGCGCTCGTTCGAGCTTGGCGAGACCTACCGTCCCTGCGCGATCGGCGCCGGCTCGACCCCTGGCTGCGCCGGCTGTTGGTGAACGCCTGCTATGACGAGTCGAGGCGACAGCGCAGACATGCATCCAACCTCCGCCTGCTGCCCGACCATGACCGTCCGATATCGGATTCCAGCGGCGACCTCTCCAACCGCGACGCCCTGGACCGAGGGCTGCGACAACTCTCGACCGATCATCGCGCCGTCATCGTTCATCACTACTATCTCGGCCTCTCGCTCTCCGAGATCGCCAATGCGCTCGACATCCCCGTCGGTACGGCCAAGTCACGGCTCCATCACGCGCGCCTGGCGCTGCGTGACGCGATCGGCCCCGACGCCCAGCGATCGGAGGGACACATCGCATGAACACCGAGGACCGCTTCGACGACCTGCTCACCGAGGGCCTGCGGGCCGATGCGCCGCGCGAGGCACCAAGTCGGCTACTCGACGCAACCATGAACCGGATCGCGGACACGCCGCAGCGCGGCAGCGGACGGCTGGGAGGCCGCGCTGGGGGGCTCCTCGCCGCCGCCGTGGTGCTCCTCGCGGTGGTGGCGGGCACGCAGCTCGCGGGCCTGATCGGTCGGCCGGCGGGGGCCAGTCCCTCCCCCAGCGCCACGGTTGCGCCGAGCGCCTCGGCGACTCCGTCCTCGCCGACGCCATCAGCTTCCTCCTCGCCGGCGGCGGCAGCGTGGACCCCAACGGGGACCATGATCGATGCCCGCGCCAACCACACGGCGACACTGCTGCCCAATGGCAAGGTGCTGGTGGTGGGCGGAGGCGGCAGCGTCCTACTGGCCACCGCCGAGCTGTACGATCCCAGCAGCAGGTCCTGGACCGCTACCGGGTACATGAATGGGATCCGCACCGCTCACACCGCCACGCTGCTGGCCAACGGCAAGGTGCTCGTGGCTGGTGGCGCGGACAGCGTGAGCGAAACCAGTGTCAACGCGCTGGCCACCGCTGAACTGTACGACCCCGCCACCGGGACCTGGACCGCCACGGGGAACATGCTCGAGGCGCGCGCCCACCATACCGCCACCCTGCTGGCCAACGGCAAGGTGCTCGTGGCAGGCGGCAGCGGAGGCAGTGGCAGCCCCTCGCTGGCCACCGCCGAGCTCTACGACCCGGCCACCGGGACCTGGACCGTCACCGGGACCATGATGGGGGCCCGCGCCGAACACACCGCCACGCTGCTGCCCGATGGCAGGGTGCTGGTGGCCGGTGGCAACAGCAGCAGCGGCCCTCAGCTCCCGTCAGCGGAGCTGTATGACCCTCGCACCGGTTCGTGGACCGCCACTGGCACGATGGTCAGGGACCATGCCGGGCACACGGCCACGCTGCTGCCCGATGGCAGGGTGCTCGTGGCCGGTGGCAGCAGCGCCCGCGCGCCGGAGGCTACCGCAGAGCTGTACGACCCCCGCACCGGCTCCTGGGCCGCCACCGCGAACATGAATGGGGAGCACATAGGGGGCACCGCGACCCTGCTTGGGGACGGCAGTGTGCTGCTGGCAGGCGGCGGCAGCAGCGGCGGCAGCGGTGGCGAGGAGCTCTACGACCCCCGTACTGGATCCTGGAGCGCCACCGCGAACATGCTGGAGATCAGCACCGATCACACAGCCACGCTCCTGCCCGATGGCAAGGTGCTTGTGGCGGGCGGCGGAAACCCTGGCGGCCTGCTGGCCACGGCTGAGTTGTACGACCCCGGGAGCGGGTCGCGATAGGCGCTAAGAGCCCAGCACTGACTCCACTGGAGCCAACAGGGCAGGATGCGCCACCGGGCTGGAACGGCCGCCAGTCGGTGACGTAGAGGGGCATCCAGACAGCGGAAAACCCGACCCGTTTCGCTCCGTATTCCACGCTCGAAGCAGAGCGCTCGGGGGTTTCTGGTCCGAAGCCACCCGCTCTGTCCGCGGAGCTACGGGCGCGCGGCGGACATTGTACGGGTCGCACCTGACACGGCTCTCCAGGTCCGGCCTCAGCGTGGGTGTACCGTGGCCTCGTGATGCTGAGAGGCGACACTCGGGCGCGCCGACGCGTGCGCAGCCCTGCCGCCCTGGCCGTGGTGCTGGTGCTGGCCGCGTGCGCCGGGCCGTCGCCGAGCGCATCGGCCGTGGCCTCGACGTCTGCGCCGACGACTCCCAGCCCCAGCCCCGAGCCCGCCCACTGGGTCGCAACCGAGCTGCCTGCCCCCGATGCCGCGGCGGCATGTGCCCCCGACGAAGGCCTGCAGAACCTGCTGGTGGTCGGCTTCGGCTCAGGTCTGCTGGCCCTGGGCTCCTGCGCTCACACCGCCAGCCCAAGCCTCGTCTGGACTAGCGCCGATGGAGTCTCCTGGCACGCCAGCGGCCCCCCGGCCATGGCCCACGCTGATGTATACGACCTGATGGTTGCCGACGGACTCATCATCGCCGTCGGGGAGGACGTCACCAACGGCGTTACGGCCGCCGCGTGGACGTCGCGGGATGGCCTCTCCTGGACGCGCTCGAATGGCGACCTCGGCTGCGCGGTGATGTCGACGGTGACCCGCTTCGGCTCGGAGCTCGTGGCGTTCGGCAACCGTGTCCCGAACGACATGCCGGAGTACGAGGTCCCGCCCGGGGTCTGCGAATGGGTCTCAACCGACGGCCTCGATTGGCAGGCGGTCACCCTCCCTGCCGCTGTCTTCGCGGGTGATGCCTACGTCGCCTCGGTCTCATCGGGACCCCTCGGCCTCATCGCCGTCGGTTCAGATGCGCCTCCGGACGGGCAGGTCGGGATGCTCTGGCGCTCCTCGGACGGCCGCACCTGGAGCCGCGCCGACCGGCCCATCGCGCCGGACTGGAACTCGCTCGACCTTGCCATCGCCGGGGGCCGGGGGCTGCTGGTCCTCGGGAACGGGCCCGGCGGTCACTGGCTGGCCAGCTCAGCCGACCTTACCTCGTGGACGACCGAGCGCCTGCCAGGGAAGCAGGACTTCATCGGCGAGGGTCGGGCGATCGCGTCCGGCCCGTCCGGCTTGATCTCGCTGAGCTGCGACTTCTGCAGTCCTGATGCGACGGCCTGGACGTCGGGCGACGGGGTCTCCTGGCAGCCGCTGCCGGCACTGCCGTCCGGGTTCCGCTACCACGCTGCAGCGAGCGTGGCCGCTGGCTTCGTGATCGCCGCCTCGACGGCTGACGGACATGCTGTGATCATCACGCAGTCGATCCGCGCCGGCTAGGGGGAGCCAACCCCCGCATCCAGAGCAAGTCGCGCAAGGATGCCCTCGCGATTGGGCGTGGGGAGGTCCGGCTCGTCGGGCGCATGGGCCTCGCGACTCGCAAGCTCCGCTTCCAGCTGGCTCATGATCGACGCGCTGCTCTGCCGGAAGATCTCCTCGTACATCGACAGGGCGCCCTGGAAGATGGCGCGCTCCCTCGCGGACCTGGGAGCGGCATACCGGAAGTGGATCGTGGTTCCGCCGATGGTCGGCTCGAGCTCCACGGTGTTCAGCATGTGGATCGGCCCCGCCGGGGTGTTGACCGTCGACCGATTGCTCCAGTAGTCGTACGGGCGCCAGTCCAGGATCTCCTCGACGGCCGCGTCGCTGCCGTGCATGCAGTGGATCGTGGAGCCGACGCTGCGACGGTTGCCCGGGCTGTCGACGAGGAGCACTTCTGTGACCCCGGTCTGCCATCCTGCCCGCCGCCCCGGCACGGTCAGGAACTCCCAGGCAACCTGCGGCGGCGCGCTTGTGGCAGCCGACGTCGTGAAGGCGGACTCCTCGGGCGTCACGAAGACCCGCTGGCGCAACTCCTCCTCCTGCCAGCGCCGCTCCAGGTCGTGCACCCACGTCGACACCTCGCCGATGTGCTCGTAGGTCGCCACAAGCGGCTCCATCGCGAGCGCCGCCGGATCGATCGCCATGGCGTCGACGGCAGCCCGGGTGAAGAGCGCGTAGGCGCCGATCCCGAGCCGCTCGACGACGTCGTTCTTGAGGAGCCGATGGACGACGATCACGTCGGACCCGAACAGCTCCTCCCGCCCGGCGACCCGCTGCCTGAGGGCCAGGCCGCTATGGGCCACGAACTTGAGGTTGAGATCCGGGATCCGCATACACGCCTTGCACTCGCACGAGGTCGCCTGCCGCACGTCGCGTCGGCGGCGGCGGAACCCGAAGTAGCAGCGCTCGATCGTGTCGAGCAGGAGCGACCCGTCGAGCTTGTCGGAGGGTGCCACGACGAACGCGGCATCGCCCTCGAGCTTGGCGAGGCGGAATCCCGGCCGGAGCGCGGTCACGACCGTTCCGATCAGGTCGGCGAGGATGTCCTGCGCGTGGTCGAGCTCGACCGCGGCCAGGTACCCCGTGTACCCCGAGATGTCGGCGATCAGCAGCCAGGTCGGCTCAGGCTGGAGCATGGCGTCCCATGCCCCATCCTAGGCCGAGCGGTGCTCGCCGGGCGCCGCTACGGCGTGATCAGGGTCACCGAGCTCGCGTTGACGGTACCGGTGCCAGGGTTCTGGCCCGCCTGGAAGCTGACGCCAATGCGGACCGTGCTGCCGGTGGCGATGTCGCTCTGCTGGCCAGCCACCTGCTTGCCGTAGGTGGTCGTGCTCGACAGGGCCACCGTGATGGTCGATCCGTTGGCCGTCTTGAGGGTCATGGTGTCGCCGCTGATCGACTGGACGGTTCCCTGCAGGCCGCCGCCGCGGAAGCCGCCCCCCGCTCCTCCGGCACCGCCGCCGAACCCCGGGAAGCCGTTCCCGCCGTTCCCGCCGTTCCCGCCGTCCCCGCCACGGAATCCGGCGAAGGTGGGAGTCGGGGCCGTTATCCGTCCGAGCGCAAAACCGCCGCCCCCGGCGACGAGCACGCCCGCCAGGACCATCGCGATCAGCGCCGTCCTGGGCGTCTTGCGGCCCCCCGCCTTCTGAAGCAATTCGGCAGTGGGGCTCAGTTCGTTAGTCATGATGGGGTCAAGCTCCTCTTACTCGTAACGCAGTGCAACGATCGGGTCAAGCACGGCGGCCTGGCGTGCGGGCCAGACACCGAACACGATGCCCACCAGGGCGCTGAAGACCAGTGCGATGGCGACGATGGGCAGGCTGAAGACGAATCCCCACCCGGCGATCTGTCCGATCACCAGGGAGGCCAGGGCACCGATGGCGATCCCGAGGACGCCGCCCAGCAGCGACAGGACCACCGCTTCAACCAGGAACTGGGCCAGAACGTCACGCCGCCTGGCGCCGATCGCCTTGCGGATGCCGATCTCCCGCGTCCGCTCTCGGACGCTCACCAGCATGATGTTCATGATTCCGATGCCGCCGACCACGAGCGAGATGGAGCCGATCCCGACCAGCAGCAACGTCAGCGTGTTGGACACGGTGGAGGCCACGGACAGCAGCTGCGCCTGGGTCGTGACCGAGAAGTCGGCCGTGGCAGTGGCGGCCAGGTGATGGCGAACGCGCAGCACGGCGGTGATCAGGTTCGTGGTGGCGCTGCTGTCGGCGCCGTCCACCATGCTCACGCTGATGCTGCTCAGGCTGGCGCTCGACGAGATGCGATGCTGCAGCGTCGAGAGCGGCACGATCACGACGTCGTCGGCCGATCCGACCCCGCCCTTCGGTTGCAGAATGCCGATCAGGCGGTACGGAAGGCCGCCGATCGTGATCGGCTGCCCGAGATTGCCGGGTCCGAGCTTCAGGTTGGTGGCGGTCGTGGAGCCGATGACGGCCACGCGCAGGGACAGATCCTGGCTCGGCTGCGTCAGGAAGCTCCCTTGCCAGACCTGGTCGGCGTGCACGCCCAGGTAGTCGGGCGTCGTCCCCACCACGCTCACCGTTTCGTTCTGGATGCCGGACGCGACCAGCTGCTGACTCGAGATGGAGGGGGCCACCGTTTCGATGTCCGCCAAGGCCGCCACCGCCGTGGCGTCGCCCAGGGTCAGGGTGGTGGCGGTGCCGGCCGCGCCGCGCGCCAGGCCGCTGAACGAGCGACCGGCGTTGATGGTCAGCAGGTTGGTGCCGAGGCTGCCGATGGAGGTGGTGATCCGGCGCCCGGTTCCCTGGCCGATGGAGACCACAGCCACCACCGAGGCCACGCCGATGATGACGCCCAGCATGGTGAGCGCGCTGCGGAGCGGGCTCGACCCGATGCGCTGGAGGGAGAGGCGGACCAGCTCGCGCACGTTCACGCCGCCACCCGCCCGTCGTGCAGGCTGATCTTGCGATCCGCGGCATCGGCGACCGCCTCCTCATGCGTGATCAGGACCACCGTGCGGCCCGCGGCGTTCAGCTCGCGCAGGAGCGCCATCACCTCCGCTCCGGAATGGCTGTCGAGGTTGCCGGTGGGCTCATCGGCGAGCACCATCCGGGGCTCGGTGACGATCGCTCGCGCGATCCCGACCCGCTGCTGCTGGCCCCCCGACAGCTCGCTCGGCTGGTGGTGGATCCGATCGGCCAGCCCGACCCGCTCCAGGGCAGCCTGCGCACGACGCCGCCGCTCGGCAGCCGGCACTCCCTGGTAGAGGAGCGGGGCGGCGACATTGTCGAGGGCGGTCGTCCGCGGCAGGAGGCTGTAGTTCTGGAAGACGAAGCCGATGCTGCGGCTGCGCACGAGGGCCAGCTGGTCGTCGTTCAGGTCGGCGACCGGCACGGAGTCGAACAGGTAGCGGCCGCCGGTCGGCCGGTCGAGACAGCCCAGGATGTTCATCATCGT
>JBGQKH010000063.1:0-10878 GCA_041499395.1 Candidatus Limnocylindria bacterium | reverse complement strand
TGATGGCGGCCGGGGTTGAGGAAGGCACCTCGTACCACTCGCGGTGGATGCGGTGCTGGTCGATGTATTCCCCCTCGAGCGGTCGAAACGTGTCGAGCCCCACGTGGAGCGTAACGGTGGCACGCAGCACGCCCTTCGCCTGAAGCCCGGCCAGCAGCTCGCGCGTGAAGTGGAGCCCGGCAGTCGGGGCCGCGGCGGAACCGGGCGGCACGGCGTAGACCGTCTGGTACCGATCCGGGCTGGTCGACCGGTCGTGGATGTAGGGCGGCAGCGGCGTCTCCCCCGCCCCGCGCATGACCGCCAGCGGGTCGCCATCGAAGCGGACGGGCATCGTGCCGCCGGGCAGCCGCTCCCCCACCTCGACCTGGGTCCCGGTTCGCAGGGTGAGGGCCTCCCCGACGCCGACGCGTCGTGATGGCCGGACGAGCGCCTCCCAGCGGCTTGGGTCGCCCTCGAGTGGGCGCAGCAGCAGCAGCTCGGCGGATCCGCCGCCCCGGCGCTCGGCGGCGAGGCGGGCGGGGATCACGCGCGAGTCGTTGACGACGAGGAGGTCACCTGGGCGGAGAAGCTCCCCCAGCTCTCGAAACGTGCGGTGGTCGAGGGCTGGCCGGCCCGGTTGCGACGCCGCTCGGTCCAGGACCAGGAGGCGAGCGGCATCACGGGGCTCGGCCGGGATCTGGGCGATCGCACCCTCCGGCAGCTCGTAGTCGAAGTCGCTGACGCGCAGGCGCGGATATGGGGTCACTTCGTTCATCGGCCCGGAAAGCGTAGCGCCCGGCCGGGTGGCCCGGCCGGGCGCCATCGGGAGGCGACGCCTACTTGATGAAGGTCGCGATCCAATCCTTCGCGAAGTAGACGATGAAGGCGAGGGCCACGAGCCACATGAGGAGGTGAATCTCGCCGCTCTTGCCCTTGAAGACCTTGATGGCCACCCAGCTGATGAAGCCGGCGCCGATGCCGACCGTGATGTCGTATGTCAACGGCATCAGGATCATGGTGAGGAGGGCAGGGATGCCATCCTCCATGTCCCGCACGTTGATGTCGCTAATCAGCGTGAACATCAGGTAGCCCACGAGCACGAGCGCGGGCGCCGTGGCCTGGGCCGGAATGATCCCGGCCAGCGGCGACAGCAGGATCGCAGCCAAGAAGAGCAGGCCCGTCACGATCGAGGTGAGGCCGGTTCGGCCACCCTCCGCCACGCCGGCCGCCGACTCGATGTAGGTGGTGTTCGAGCTGATGCCCGCAGCACCACCGGCAATGGCCGCCAGGCTGTCAACCAGCAGGACGCGGCCGATCCCTTGCACCGAGCCATCCTCCTTCGCCAGCCCTGCCTCGGCGGCGACGCCGGTGACGGTGCCCATCGTGTCGAAGAAGTCGGTGAGCATGATCGCGAAGATGGTCAGGATCGCCGTTAGCAAGCCCAGGTGCGAGAAGACGTTGCCCAGGTCGAACTTGCCGAGCGTGCTGAAGGTCGGGGTGGTGACCAGGTCCTTGAGCGCCGGAATCACCGCCTGCCCCGGGCCGAACCCAGCGTGCGGGTATACGGCATTGGCGACGACCGCCAGCACGGTGGTAGCGAAGATGCTGATGATCAGCGCGCCGCGAACCTTGAGCACCCACAGGGCGATCGTCAAGAAGAGGCCCGCCCAGAAGACGAACTGCGCCGGCTCGGTCGGGAAGACGGGGACGACGGGCGGCACGCCACCCTGGGGCGAGACGATCGCCCCGCCGTTGACGAAGCCGATGAACAGGATGAACAGGCCGATCCCAACGCCGATCGCGCGCTTGAGGGCGAGCGGCACGGCATTCATGATCGCTTCCCGAAGGCCGATCACCACCAGGACGGTGACGGCCACGCCCTCGAGAACGATCACGCCCATGGCGCCGGGTAGGGTGAGGCCCTTGCCCAGGACGAGGGTGAAGGCGACCACCGCGTTGATCCCCAGGCCAGCGGCCAGCGCCAAGGGATAGTTTCCGACGATCCCCATCGCGATCGTCATGATCCCGGCGACCAGGGCTGTGGCGGCGGCTCCCGCGACCGGGTCGAGGCCCGCGGCCGAGAGAATTCCGGGGTTCAGGAAGATGATGTAGGCCATCACCCTGAAGGTGGTGATGCCGGCACGGACTTCCGTCCCTACGTTCGTGCCTCGCTCGGATAGCTTGAAGAAGTCGTCCACAGCGTGGTGCCCTCCGTCCCTGCGAGCCTGCCCTGCGTCGTACCGACGGGGGCGCGACCGCGGCGATCCTACTCCCGCCGTCAAGCGCCGGGAAGCCCTCGGGCGCGCCGCGAAATCGGCGCCCGTCAGCGACGCAGGAAGAGGCTCCCGAGGAGGCTCAGGACGATCGAGATGACGAGCATCGTGCCGAGCGGGATGAAGATGCCTCCCTGAGCGCCGGTGATCGCGATGTCGCCGGGCAGGCGCCCGAACGGGAGCCGGATCCCCGCCATCGCCAGGCCCCCGACGACCACCAGCAGGAGGCCGACCACGACCAGGAAGCGGCCGAGCTCGGGCGACATCGGCCTAGTCGAAGAGCCCTGGCTGCGCGTCGGATGAGTGCGGCGGGACGAGGCCGAGGTGCTCCCACGCCCCAGCGGTCAGCTGCCGCCCCCGCGACGTGCGGGCCAGCAGCCCGATCTGCATCAGGTACGGCTCGATCACGTCCTCGAGCGTCTCGACCGGCTCGCTGATGGTCGCGGCCATCGTCTGCAGCCCGACGGGTCCGCCGCCGTGGTGCTCGGCGATGGCGCGCAGCAGCTGTCGATCCAGCGCGTCGAGGCCGCGGTCGTCGATCTCGAGGAGCGCGAGCGCGTCCGTCGCGAGTTCGGCGGTCACGACGCCATCGCCGCGGACCTGGGCGAAGTCGCGCGCGCGCTTCAGAAGCCGGTTGGCGATGCGCGGCGTGCCGCGGCTGCGCCCGGCGATGATGCGGGCCGCGTCGGGCTCGAGCGAAACGTCGAGGATGTGGGCGCTGCGGCGCAGGATCCGCTCCAGGTCATCCTGGGCGTAGTAGTCGAGCCGATGCGTGACGCCGAAGCGGTCGCGCAGCGGCCCGGTGATGCTCCCGACCCTGGTCGTGGCACCGATCACGGTGATGTGCTCGATCTGGAGCCGCACGGTGCGAGCGCCCGGCCCCTTGCCGAGCACCACGTCCAGCGCGAAGTCCTCCATCGCCGGGTAGAGGATCTCCTCGACCGCATGGGAGAGACGATGGATCTCGTCGATGAACAGGACGTCACCCTTGTTGAGCGCGGTGAGCACCGCCGCAAGGTCGCCGGCTCGCTCGATCGCCGGCCCGGAGGTGGTGCGGATCTGCGCGCCCATCTCCGCCGCCACGATGTTGGCGAGGGTCGTCTTGCCGAGCCCCGGGGGCCCATAGAGCAGGATGTGGTCGACCGGCTCCTCCCGGTGTCGCGCCGCGTCGATCAGGATCGCCAGGTTCTCCTTGATCCGATCCTGCCCCGCGAACTCGTCGAGGCGTCGCGGGCGGACCGTCGACTCCAGCGCAAGCTCATCCTCGGCGACGGCGGCGCTCGCGATCCGCTCGATGGTCATGGCCGCATTCTAGGGGCCGGCGAGGCGGCTCAGGTCCTCGGGCGTGTCGACGTCTGGCGCAAGGGTGCCCACCGGCACCGCCTCCACGAGATCGGCATGCCACCGCAGCCAGCGTCGCAGGCCGATGTCGCCGGTGAGCTCCGCGACCAGTTGGAACTGGCTTCGCTCGAGGAGCACCGGTGGGGCAAGCACGCCCGCCGCCTCGGCGGCGACCACCGGGCGATTGCCTCGCGCGGCGAGCACCGCAGAAAGCGTCGACGCGGGGATGCGTGGCTGATCGCCGAGGAGGATCACCCCGGCGGACACCGACGCGCCGAGGGCACCGAGGCCCAGGCGCAGCGAGAGGCTCAGGCCGCGCTCGGGAAACGGGTTCCGGATCCACAGCAGGTCATCCCTTCCCATCGCCGCCGGGTGGCCCAGCCAAACCGGGACGACGGCAGCGATCGGGGCGAGGCCCGCCTCGCGCGCAACGGCAAGGGCGTGCTCGAGCAGGGTGCGCCCATCGATCGTGGCCAGCTGCTTCGGGGAGCCGTAGCGGCGCGACATGCCGGCCGCCAGGATCACCGCGCCCACCGCTCCGTCGCCGCTCATCGGCCTATTAGACTGCGCCGCATGGCCCCGATGAAGGCGCCCGCGTGAGCCAGCCGGAGGCCGTGGACCTGCTGATCACCGGCGGCACGCTGCTGGACGGAAGCGGCGCTCCCGGAAGCCCTGGGACGGTCGCCGCTCTCGACGGTCGCCTGCACCTTGGTGATCCGAGCTGGCGACCGAGCGCCGGTCGCGGCATCGACGCGAGCGGCATGGTGGTGGCTCCCGGGTTCATCGACCTGCACTCGCACGGCGGGCTCGTCATCCTGGCCGATCCGCGCCACGAGCCGAAGGTGCGGCAGGGGGTCACCACTGAGGTGATCGGGGTCGACGGCAACGGCTATGCCCCATTCCGCGACCACGAGGACCTGGCCGCCTTCGTCGAGCTGAACGCCGGCCTCGATGGGCGCCCGGGGATCGCCTATGACTGGGGCTCCGTCGCAAGCTACATCGGGCGGTACGATCGGGGCCAGGCGGTGAACATCGCCGTGCTGATCGGCAACAGCGCGCTCCGGATCGGCGCCATCGGCTGGGAAGAGATGCCCGCCAACGATCGGGGGCTGGCGAGCATGCGGGCCATGCTGCGTGAGGCGATGGAGGAGGGCGCCTTCGGCTTCTCGAGCGGGCTCGACTACCCGCCCGGCTCCTACGCCTCGACCGACGAGCTGGCGGCGCTGACCAACGAGGCGGCGCGCGCCGGGGGCTTCTACCACACCCACGTTCGCTACGGCCTCGGCGACCGCTTCCTGGACCCGTTCCGTGAGGCGATCGAGATCGGGCGGCAGGGCGAGGGGCCGGTCCACCTGACCCACTTCTACCACCGTCAGACGCATCCCGGCGGGCCTGAGCAGCTGACCGGCCTCGTCGATGCGGCCCGCGCCGATGGGATGGATGTCACGTTCGACACCTATCCCTCCGAGTGGGCCTCGACCCGCCTCCTGATCCAGCTGCCGCAGTGGGTCCAGGCGGGCGGCCCCGGTGCGCTGAAGGAACGCCTGGCCGATCTGGGGACCCGGGATCGGATTCGCGCCGAGCTCTCGACCCGCGGCGCCGCCTACACGAGCTCGGCCGGCTGGGCCGATATCCGCCTCGGGGGCTTCGCCCGCCCCGACCAGATGCGGTGGGAGAGCCGGACCCTCGCCGACGTCATGGACGAGACCGGACGCGACGCGGTGGACACGATCTGCGACCTGCTCCTCGCCGAGGACCTGCGGGTCGCCCAGGTGACGAGCGGCCCGTGGAGCGAGACGCTCCCCCACTTCATCCGCCACCCGGTCGGGATGGTCGGCACCGACTCCACCTTCCTGGGCGAGAAGCCGGCGCCGCGCACCTACGGCTCGTTCCCGCGCATCCTCGGGCAGTTCGTGCGCGACGAGCACCTGCTCACGATCGAGGAGGCGGTGCGGAAGATGACCTCTGCCCCTGCCGCCCGCCTCGGGCTTCCCGACCGCGGCCTGCTTCGCGATGGCTACGCCGCCGACCTCGTCGTCTTCGATGCGGATCGCGTCCGGGCCAACGCCACCTATGACGAGCCGAGGCAGTATCCCGACGGCATCGAGTACGTGGCGGTGAACGGGCAGCTGGTGGTGGATGCCGGGGCCCACACAGGGGCGCTTCCCGGCCGAGCGCTGCGTCGTGCCGCGCTATGAGCGGCTTCCCCGGCCCGGGGGTTGAGCTCACCACGATCCTGGTCGTGCGCGAGATTGGCGTTGCCCGCGACTTCTGGCGGGACGTGGTCGGGGCGGAGGTCGTTCGTGAATACGGCGGGACCTCCTGCGTCCTGCGCCTCGCGGGAGCCTGGCTGCTCCTGGTGACCGGCGGTGGACCGACCGCGGACAAGCCCGATATCACCTTCGCCGTGCCGGCGGATCCCCGGCTTGTTGATCACGCCTTCACGATGCGGGTCGCCGATTGCGCGGCCGTCTACGAGGAGCTGCGGGGACGGGGCGCAGTCTTCCTCACGCCGCCACTGGAATCCCCCTGGGAGGTGCGGGCCTTCTTCCGGGACCCCGATGGTCATCTCCTGGAGATCTCACAGGCCCGCTGAGGATCGCCGGGGTGCTATCGTCCGCCGACTGAGGAGCGAGGCCGAGATGACGCGCACCCTGCCACCCGGGACGCAAACGGAGACGGCTCCCGAGGCCATGATCGCCCCGCCGGGGACGCCGACGCGCGGGCGCCTGGCGACTCGCTCGCCGCTCCGTCGCGAAGGGCCGGAAAAGTTGACCGGACTCGCGAAGTACGCGGACGACCTCGTCATTCCAGGAGCCTGGTACGGGGCCACGATCCGCTCGACGGAGCCACACGCCAGGCTCCTATCGATCGATCTCGACGCGGCGTTCGACTGGACCTCGGTCGCGGTCGTCACGGCGGCCGACATCCCCGGACCGAACGTCGTCAGCCTCATTCGCGACGACCAGCCGATCCTCGTCCCGGTCGGCGGCGAGATTCGACACCAGGCCGAGCCGATCTGCCTGATCGCGGCGTCGGATCGGGAGACGCTCCGCCTGGCAAGGCGCCACCTCCACGCGCGGACCGAGCGGATGCCGGCCGTCTTTGACCCGCTCCAATCGACCGAGGAGATCTCGCACTGCGACGTCAGCCGCGGGGACCTGCAGGCAGGCTTCGCTGAAGCGGAGCTGGTGATCGAGGGAACCTATCGGGTCGGCCACCAGGAGCAGCTCTACATCGAGAACCAGGCGATGATCGCCATCCCCCACGCCGACGGGGGCGTCACGGTCCACGGGTCGTGCCAGTGCCCGTACTACATCCATCGCGCCCTGAAGCGCTCCCTCAACCTGACCGATGTCCAGGCCGTGGTCGTCCAGGCCGAGACTGGCGGCGGCTTCGGCGGGAAGGAGGAGTACCCTTCGATGGTGGCGCTCCACGCCGCGCTGCTGGCCGGCAAGGTCGGCAAGCCGGTGCGGATGATCTACGACCGCCACGAGGACCTGAGCGCCACCACCAAGCGCCACCCCGCCGTCATCCGCCATCGCACCGGTGTCACCCGGGACGGGCGGCTGGTGGCCCAGGAGATCGAGGTCGTGATGGACGCCGGGGCGTATTGCACGCTAAGCCCCGTGGTCCTCTCGCGCGGCGTGCTGCATGCCGGCGGCCCATATCGGTGCCCGAACGTTCGCATCCGTGGCCGGGCGATGGCGACCAACACCCCGCCGAATGGCGCCTTCCGTGGCTTCGGCGCGCCGCAAACCGAGTTCGCGGCGGAGATGCAGGTGAACCGCATCGCCGAGGCGCTCGGGACCAGCCCGCTCGACCTCCGACGGAGGTGGGCCTACCGGGAAGGCGATGAGACGCCGACCGGGCAGCGACTCCGTGAGAGCGTGGCCGCGCAGGACGTCCTCGAGGCCGCGGCGGCCGCGAGCGACTTCGCCCGCCGCGCCGAGCAGACCCGACGCGGGCGCGAGGCACGCCAGTCGGGCGCGCGGGTCGCCTCGGGGATCGGCCTGGCGATGGCCTGGCATGGAGCTGGCTTCACCGGTTCGGGCGAGGTGCACATCGGGAGCCTCGCATCGGTCGAGCTGACGCCCGACGGGAGGGTCCGGGTCCTGACCGCGCAGACCGAGATGGGACAGGGCACCAAGACGATCTTCCCGCAGCTCGTCGCAGGCGAGCTCGGGCTCGCGGACGAGCTGGTGGAGGTCGCGCCGCAGGACACGAGCATCGTGCCCGACTCGGGTCCCACGGTCGCCAGCCGGACCGCGATGGTGGTCGGGGGCCTGATCATCAGGGCGGCTCGACGCCTCCGCGCCCACGTCGAGGCGGTGACCGGCCGCACGTTCGCGGATTCGTACCGCGACTTCGCCATGGAACACGGCTCGCTCCGCGTCGACGAGCGGTTCGAGCCGTACCCCAACGTCACCTTCGACGACGCCACCTACACCGGCGACGCCTACCCCGCCTTCGGCTGGGCCTGCGCCGTGGCGCGCGTGGAGGTCGACCTCGACACCGGCGAGGTGGCGGTCCTCGATGTCGTATCGGCCGACGATGCGGGCCGGATCATCCATCCCGTGCTGGCCGAGGGCCAGGTCGAGGGCGGGACGCTCCAGGCGGTCGGCTACGCGACGATTGAGGAGATCAAGCTCGTCGACGGCCGATATCTGAACGACCGGCTGGCCACCTACCTGATTCCCACGGCCCTCGATGCCCCGCGGATCGAGGCGATCCTGGTGGAGAAGCCGTTCTCGGGCGCGCCCCACGGCGCCAAGGGGATCGGCGAGCTGCCGATGGACGTCGGCGCGCCGGCGGTCGTCGCAGCGATCCACGACGCGACCGGAGTCTGGATCCACGACCTCCCGGCGACGCCGGAGCGGGTGCTCGCCGCCCTGACCGGCGCCCCGACCCCCTCGCCGCCCGGCGTCAGCGCCCCGGCCGCGGAGCGAGGTGCCGCATGAGCTATCGGTTCCTCGTGAACGGCGACGCGGTCGAGGTCGAGGTGCCCGGCATGCGCCGCCTTCTCGACGTCCTGCGCGAGGACCTCGCGCTGACCGGCACGAAGGAGGGCTGCGGCGAGGGCGAGTGCGGCGCGTGCAGCGTCCTGCTCGATGGCGCGGTGGTCGACTCCTGCCTGGTGCCGATCTGCCAGGTCGATGGGGCGAGCATCCGCACCGTCGAAGGGATGGGCGAGCCAGCTCAGCTGAATGACCTGCAGGCCGCCTTCCTGGAGACCGGCGGCGCGCAGTGCGGGATCTGCACGCCCGGAATGCTGATGGCGGCCGAGGCGCACCTCGCCGGTGGCGGCGCGAGCAGCGACGAAGCCATCCGCGAGGCGATCGCGGGGAACCTGTGCCGCTGCACTGGCTATACGAAGATCGTCGAGGCGATCGCGCTCGCCGCCGAGCGACGGCGGGCCACCGGCGCCGAGGGCCTTTGAGCGATGCCCGTCGAGCCACCGGTCGCGTCGCCTCGGTCCCTGGGAGAGGCCTACGCCCTCCTCGGGGCCGATGCCTATCGGCCCGTCGCCGGCGGCACCGACCTGCTCGTGCAGATCACCGGCGAGCTGGGCGAGCCCCCTGAGCGCGTCCTGGACATCTGGCACCTCGATGAGCTGCGCGGAATCCGGATGGAGTCGAACGCGATCGTGCTCTGCGCGCTGACGACCTACGCCGAGATCCGCCGCTCCCCGCTCGTTGCCGAGTTCCTGCCGGCCTTCGCGGAGGCGGCGGCCACCATCGGCGCGGCGCAGATCCAGAACCGCGGCACGATCGGCGGCAATGCCGTGAATGCCTCGCCGGCCGGCGACATGCTGCCGCTCCTCCTCGCCACGGACGCGCAGCTCGTGCTCGGCAGCGCCGCCGGCGAGCGCTGGGTCCCCGCCCGGGAGTTCTGGCCCGCCTATCGACGCACCGCGGTGGCGCCCCACGAGCTCCTCCTGCGGATCAGCATCCCGCTCGTCAGCGACCGCCAGATTCGCTTCCGCAAGGTCGGGACCCGCCGCGCGCAGGCCATCAGCAAGGTCGTCATGGCGCTCGCATGGCGCGCAGGCGAGAACGCAACCGTCTGGCGAGAGGTCCATCTGGCTCTCGGCTCGGTGGCGGCCACGCCGATCCGCGCCTCGCAGACGGAGGCCGTGCTGGAGGGTGCGCCTCCCAGCGAGGCAGCCGCCGATCGCGCGGCCTCGACCCTCGCATCGGAGATCAATCCAATCGATGACGTCCGCTCGAGCGCCGACTACCGTCGCGCGGTGGCGGCGCGCGTCCTCCATCGGCTGCTCAGGGAGGCGGGCGAGTGGTGAGCGAGCGTGTCGGGCTCAACCCTCCGCACGCCGGCGACATCCTCACCCCGGAGTCCGTCATGTTCGTCTCTGCCCTGCATCGAGCCTTCAACCCGCGACGCCTCGGGCTGCTTGCCGCCCGTGTGGAACGCCAGCGCAGCTTCGACGCAGGTGAGCTCCCCGACTTCCTGCCCGACACCGCCGGAATTCGCGCTGACCCGACCTGGCGAGTCGCGTCGGCTCCCGCTGATCTGACCGACCGGCGGGTGGAGATCACCGGGCCGGTCGAGCCGAAGATGATGATCAACGCCTTCAACTCCGGCGCGCGTGTCTTCATGGCCGATTTCGAGGATGCCCTCTCCCCCACCTGGGAGAACGTCGTCGGCGGGCAATGGGCGGTCCACGAGGCCGTTCGCCGCCGCCTCACCTTCCAGACCGATGAGAAGGCCTATGCGCTGAACCGCGAGGTCGCCACACTCGTGATCCGTCCCCGGGGGTGGCATCTCGACGAAGCGCACCTCCTCGTCGATGGCTCCCCCATCTCGGCCAGCCTCTTCGACTTCGGGCTCGTCATGTTCCACAACGCTCGCGAGCAACTGGACCGTGGCTCGGGTCCCTACTTCTACCTGCCCAAGCTCGAGTCGCACCTGGAGGCGCGCCTCTGGAACGACGTCTTCCTGGCTGCCCAGGAGGAGCTCGGCATCCCGCGCGGCAGCATCCGCGCCACGGTCCTGATCGAGACGATCCTCGCGGCGTTCGAGATGGAGGAGATCCTCTGGGAGCTCCGCGAGCACGCATCGGGCCTGAACGCGGGGCGCTGGGACTACATCTTCAGCCTCATCAAGAAGTTCCACTCCCGGGCAGACATGATCCTCCCCGATCGCGTCCAGGTGACGATGGCCGTCCCGTTCATGCGCGCCTACCAGCAGCTGCTGGTCCGCACCTGCCATCGGCGCGGGGCGCACGCCATCGGTGGCATGAGCGCGTTCATCCCGAATCGCCGCC
>JBGQKH010000062.1:0-10990 GCA_041499395.1 Candidatus Limnocylindria bacterium | reverse complement strand
GGAGCTGCGCCCCGAGCTGCGCGGCGCCCTGGCCGACTACTACCAGGTCCACGACATGAACGACTACGAGCAGCTGCTCCGCGCGCTGGCCTGGTTCACGCACCGGCACGGCAAGCTGGACCGGCTCGACTCCCTCAACGAGTGGTGGCTCGAGACCGAGGCGCGGCTCCGCACCGATTTCAACATCCCCGGCATCAACACCGGGGAGATCGCGCGGATGAAGCGCAAGTCGGTCATGAAGCGACTCTTCGTGCGCGCGGGGCTCACGCCGGGCAAGGGCCGCGTCTGCCGCTCGGCCCACGCCACTCGCGCCTTCGCCGAGGACTGCGGCTTCCCGATCGTGGCCAAGCCGGACGCCGGCGTGGGCGCCGCCGCGACCTACAAGCTGGAGAGCGAGGAGGACCTCGATCGGTTCCTGGTGGAGAAGCCATCGGTCGACTACATCCTCGAGCAGTACCTCCGCGGCACGCTGCTCACCTACGACGGGATGGTCAACCGGCGCAGCGAGGTCGTCTTCGGCTCGTCGTTCTACTACTCATCCGGCGTGATGGAGGCGGTCAACGACGACTGGGACATCTGGTACTGCATCACCCGCAAGGTGCCCGAGGACGTCGAGGCGGCCGGCAGGGCGATCGTGCGCACCTTTCGCCTCAAGGAGCGGCCCTTCCACTTCGAGTTCTTCCGCCTGGCCGATGGCTCCCTCGTCCCGCTGGAGATCAACGTCCGTCCGCCGGGAGGCCTGACCGTCGACATGTTCAACTACGCCAACGACCTGAACTTCTATCGGGGCTGGGCGCGGATGCTGGTCCACGGTCGCTGGGAGGAGCCGATCAGCCGGGCCTATGCCACGGCCTACGTGGGCAGGAAGGATCGGTTCACCTACAAGCTGAGCCACCGGCAGGTGATGGCCAGGTACGGCGACCTGATCGTGATGGACACCCCGATGGCGGGCATCTTCGCGCGGGCGATCGGCGACTTCGGCTACATCCTGCGCGACCCCGACGAGGCGACGGTCACCGCCGCGGCGCGTGCCATCCAGGGCAAGGTCGGGGCGTGAGATCCGATCGCTTCCTCACCTTCAGCCCCGCGCTGGGCCATGACCTGGAGCTCTACCGCTACTCGTCCGATGCGGGCGTCGCCGGGCAGCCGCTCCTCGCCTTCCCGTCGATGAACGGCCGCGTCTGGGACTGGGAGAACTACGGCATGGTCGAGTCGGTCCGCCACCTGATCGAGGCGGCGCGGGTGACCCTCTACGTCACCGACGGGATCGACTGGCAGTCGTGGACCGCCGAGGACAAGACGATGGCGGAGCGCGTGCTGCGCCACGCCGACTACGACCGCTACCTGGTCGAGGAGCTGCTGCCGCGGATCCGGGGGGAGTTGAGGCGAGAGACGATCTGGGCGACTGGCTGCTCGATGGGCGGCTTCCACTCAACCAGCCTCCTCTTCCGCCACCCCGAGCTGGTCGACGGGCTGATCGCGATGTCGGGGGTCTACCAGCCGCGGCGCTTCATCGGGGAGTACTCCGATGCCGAGGTGCTCGCGGCCTCACCGCTCGACTCGCTCCTGGGTCTCGTGGACGCGGACCGGCTGGCCCTCCTGCGGCGCGCGAAGATCGCCTTCTGCGTCGGACAGGGGGCATGGGAGGACGAGATGGTCATCGACACGCGCGCCATCGAGGCGCTGCTCGCCGAGAAGCAGATCCCCGCCGTCGTGGACTACTGGGGCCACGACGTGAACCACGACTGGCCGTGGTGGCAGAAGATGCTCCCCTACCACCTCGAGCGGTTGCTGGGCTAGAGCTCCGACCGGAGCCGGCCGCCTACCTGGCCACTGGCGCCGACTGCGGAGGCTGCGCCTGCCGGGGCGCGACGAGGGTGCCATCCGGCCCGGCGAGCACGTAGACCAGCATGGCGATGAAGCCGAAGCTGAACAGGCCCACCACGAGCAGGATGATGAACCACACCTTGTCGTCGAGGCGGCTGGTGTTGAGCAGCGCGCCGATCCAGGCCACGAACTGCCCGATCGCGCCCGCGATGATCGCCAGCATCCCGACGATCATGAGGCCGATCATCGTTGAGGCGAATGGTGACCAGTTGACGCCGGTGACGTCGTTGCCGCTCATGACGAACGCGCCGTTGCCAAACGCCAGGAGCACGCCGAAGAGCGTCAGCACGATGCCCGCCACGAGGGCGATCAGGCTTCCGACGAAGAGCTTGGTGATGGTTGGCTTGGACATCTCGATATCCCTCCTCCGTGCGCAAGGTGACGATTGCTCGGATCGAGACCATGAGATCGCATCGGCGGGGCGGGCGCCAGAGCCGGATGTCATGCGTCGCCGAGCGGCTCGGCCCGGGTTGGCGGACTAGCATGATCGGGCACGCGATGCGGCACGCCCCGCAGGAGGAAGCCATGGCCAAGCTGCGCATCACCCGCCTGGGACACGGCGGGATCCTCTACCACTCCCCGGGTGACAAGTGGCTCTGGGTGGACCGATGGAGCGGCGCGCCCACGTACGTGGAGCCGCGCGACGCCGGGGTCGACGTGATCGCCCCCACGCACGGACACTTCGATCATGTCGGCATCGAGGCGGCCGACGTCGTGGACCTGGCCGCGGCCGGCGGCACCGTCGTCGGGTCCCACGAGATGAGCATCTACCTGGCGAGCCGCGGGGTCGAGGCGATCGGCATGAACAAGGGCGGCCGGGTGGAGGTGGCGGGGATCGGCCTGAACATGGTCCACGCCGAGCACAGCGGCGGCATCACCGTCACCGCTGCGGGCGTGGAGGCGACGCGCGAGGTCGGCTGCTGGGGCTGGCTGATCGAGTTCGAGGACGGGACTCGGGTGTACCACACCGGCGACACTGCCCTCTTCGGCGACATGGCGCTGGTGAAGGACCGATGGGCGCCGACCATCGCCGTCCTGCCGATCGGCGGCCACTACACGATGGGCCCGGCCGATGCTTCCCGCGCGTTGGCGCTGATCGGCGCGCATGTGGCGATCCCGGTCCACTACGCCACCTTCCCGATCCTGTCCGGCACGCCCGCTGAGCTCGCCGCCGCGACCAAGGCCAAGGTCGTGGCCCTGGAACCCGGGGAGACCTGGGAGGCCTAGGCTCGGTGTCCGTGGCGGTCTACCTGGAGATCGGCGCGAAGCGCACCTTTGCCGGCGCGATCGAGTGGCCCGGCTGGTGCCGCATCGGCCGCAGCGAGGGGGAGGCGCTGGATGCGCTGCTCGTCTACGCGCCTCGATACGCACGCGTGGTCCAGGCGGCCGGGATGACGGCTCCGGTCGCACAAGACCTCGAGGTGATGGAACGGCTCACCGGTGGCGCGGGGACCGACTTCGGCGCACCGTCCGTCGCGCCTGCCGCAGACGATCGGCCGCTCGACGCAGCGGAGCTGGACCGCCAGTCGCGACTCCTGACGGCGAGCTGGCAGGCCTTCGACATCGCCTGGCACGAGGCGGACGAGGCGCGGGTCGAGCTGACCAAGGGGCCTCGCGGCGGCGGCCGCGACCTGCCGAAGATGAAGGAGCACGTCCTCGGCGCCGAAGAGGCATACCTGGCCGGGCTCGGCAGCAAGCATCCGCGCATGCCGGGCGCATCCCTCGACGACCGGATGGCCGCCGTGCGCGCCGTCGCTCTGGCGACCATGACCGCTCGCGCTCGCGGGGAGCCGATCCCCGACCCCAGCCAGACGAAACGGAGCTGGCCGCCGCGCTATTACGTGCGGCGCTCCGCATGGCACGCGCTCGACCACGCCTGGGAGATCGAGGACCGCTCCGGCTAGGCCACGACCGTATCGGTCACCGTGTCACGGGTCAGGGTCACCCAGCGGCGGCAGCCGGCGGCGTGGAACCAGCGCTCCGTTGTGACGCCTCGGACGTTATTGACCATCCAGACGTAGTCGACGTTGCGCGCCTCGTCGCCGACGATCCAGTCCGGCACCGATGGCAGCTCGCCGCCGAAGCGGAACTCGCTCGCCGGGCGCTCGCCGCAGGTGGGACAGATGATCCACAGCATCAGCGCGTCCCCGCCGATCCCTGATCGGCCATGGCGTGGTCGGCGGCGAAGCGGCCGAGCCCGAAGGCTGCGATGAGCGGAGGCGTGGTCCCGGTCGCGATGAGCTCGGCCATCGCCTCTCCCCCGGCGGGGATCGCCTTGAAGCCCCACGTCCCCCAGCCGGTCGTGATCAGGAGGCCGTCGATCCCGGTGGAGCCCATGATCGGCGAGTAGTCGGGGCTGATGTCGCAGATGCCGGCCCACGTGCGCAGCACCCGCAGGTCGCGCAGGAACGGCAGCAGGTGGGTCACCTTGGCCGAGACGCTCTGGAGGAACTCGTACGAGCTCTGCCGCGAGTACGAGGGCTGCGAGTCGAATTCGGCGCCCATCAGCATCTGTCCGCGGGCCGTCTGGCTGACGTAGCAGAGCAGCTCAGACGATGCGACGATCGGCCCGAAGCCCGGGGCGTAGGCGTTTGTCACGAGCGCCTGGAGCGGATGGGTGCGAATCGGCACGCGCAGGTCGGCCATCGCCGCCACGGTCGTGACGTTGCCGCCCACCGCGGAGAGGACCACGCCCGCAGAGATCGGTCCGGCATCGGTCTGGACCCCGACCACGCGCCCGCCATCCCGCAGCAGGCCAGTGACCGGGGTGTGGGGCAGGATATCGATCCCGCGCCGCATGGCGCCCTGGGCGTACGCCCACACAACCCGGTCGTGGCGAGCGGTGGCCCCGCCAGGATGGTAGGAGCCGCCGAGCACCGGGTAGCGGCCGCCGCCGGTCAGGTCGAGCGCCGGGCAGAGCTGCTTCGCCTCCTCGGGCGTGATCATCACCGTCTCGGCACCACACGCCTGGTTCATGAGGGCGCGGGAACGCTCGGCGCGCATCGCCATCTCGGTGTGCGCCAGCCAGAGGAGCCCCTTGGTGGCGTGCATGATCTTCGCCCCGGTCTCGTCCTCGAGGGTCGCGTACAGGTCGACGCTGTGCTGGTAGAAGCGGACCGATTCGGGGATCCCGTAGTTGGCCCGGATGATGGTGGTGTTCCGCCCGCTATTGCCCGAGCCGATGTAGTCGGCCTCGAGCACGGCGACGTTCGTGATCGCGTGCCGGGTGGCGAGGTAGTAGGCGGTCGCCAGGCCATGTCCCCCGGCGCCGATGATCACCACGTCGTATGACTTCTTGGGCGCGTGCCACTCGAGATCGAGCAGGGTCTCGACGAACTCGTTCATGGCAGCCGCTCCATCAGCTCGTGCGCGTACGCAGCGCTGGCGAGCAGCAGGACGCGGTCGTGGGTGAGCCAGAGCTTCGCCGGCACCCCGGCGATCAGCCCCTGGGCGAGCGCCGGCCGTTCCGCGGGAAGCGGCCAGTCGATGTGCCCGAGGAGGTGGTCATGCAGCTCCTCGACGCTCAGCCACCAACCGACGAAGCCCCGCTCCTCCTCGACGAGGGCGCCGGGGAGCTCCGCGGTCGCGGCGCCCAGCACGAAGAGGTCGTCCGCCGCGAAACGGAGGGGAGTCACGCCATCGGCCCAGGCGACGGCCTCGAGGCCAGCAGGCGACGCCACGACGCGGATGCCGGCGAGCGGCTCAGGCGCGCGCACGGAGGCCCTCCGGGTCATAGAAGGGCGGCGTCGCGACATGGGCAGGGCGCCCGTCGATCTGCACGCGCTCCGGGAACGGCGCGCGCTTCAGCCAGCCAAGCATCACCGCGCGGCCGACGCTCGGCGAGGTGAACGACGAGGTGACATGTCCGATCACGTCGCCGTCCGACCAGATGGGGCTCCCCTCGACGGGCGCGGCATCGGCCATGGTCAGCCCGACCAGCCGGCGCCGATCCTCCAGCTTGGCAGTGCGGGCGAGCGCTTCCCGCCCGACGAAGAACGGCTTCTCCATGCTCACGGCCCAGTCCATGCCGAGGCGGCGCGGGGTGGTGTCGAGCTCGGTGTCCATCCCGATGATCACGTGCCCCTTCTCGAGGCGCAGCGCGAAGAGCGTCTGGAGGCCGTGCGGCACGATGCCCATGTCCTTGCCGGCGGTCATGAGGGCGCGCCACAGCTCCACGGACCGGTCGACCGGGTGGTGAAGCTCGAATGAGGCCTCGCCGGTGAACGAGAGGCGCATGACGTGGGACGGGACGCCCGCAACCTCGGCCCGGAGGTGCTGGAGGAAGCGCGGCGGCTCCGCGAGGCCGACCCTTGCCAGGAGCTCGGCGGCGCGGGGGCCGGTGACGTTGATGGCGGCCAGCGACATGGTCCGATCCAGGAGCAGCACCTCCAGGCCCCACGTCTCGATCCAGTCGCGCATCCACATCTCGGCGTTGCCCGCCCCGCCGGTCGTGAAGGTGAGCACGAAGCGGTCATCCGCCTCGCGGCAGATCATCCCGTCCTCGGTGACGTGGCCGCGCTCGTTCAGGAGGAGCGCGTAACGCGAGCGGCCGATCCGGAGGGTGGACACATCGGTCGGGTAGAGGCGCTGGAGGAACTCGACGGCATCGGGCCCGGCGACAAGGAACTTGCCGAGCGTGCTGACGTCGCCCAGCGAGACGGCGGTACGAACGGCCCGATATTCGGCCAGGTGGTCGCCGTAGTGCCACGGCCGCCACCAGCCGCCGAAGCGGTCCATCCGCGCGCCCAGAGCGACGTGCTCGTCGTGGAGGGCGGTGCGGCGGAACGCGTCGATCTGGTAGTCGGCGGCCGCCTCCCCCAGCGTGATCTGGCGCGAGGCCGGTCGGGCGGTGAAGGGAGCGGGTGCCTCGCCGGTCTTCGCGGCAATCCAGGCCCGTACGTGGGGCGTGCAGATGGCGCCCTGGCAGGTGCCCGTGCCCGCCAGGCTGGCCCGCTTCTCCAGCTCGAGCTCGTTGAATCCGCGCGCCCAGACCCCCTCGAGGTCCTCGACCGTGACCCCGGCGCACGGGCAAACGACGCCCTCGGTGGGCGCCGGGGGCAGCGGGAAGGTCGCCGCGGCCGAGCCGACGACGCGCACCGGGACGTTGCCGGCCATCCGTGCCAGGACGTCGCGCGGGGCGCGGCCAAGGCCAAGGATCAGGGTGTCGCAGGGGGTCGTGGTCTCGAGGCCGTCGTCCCGCGTGACGACGGCCGTGACGCGCTTCTCGCCCTCGATCCGCACCAGCTCGCCGGGGAGCGCCTCGCACGGCACCCCCTCCGGCGCTTCCCCCACCGCCACCGCCACGCCCAGATCGACCCCCGCCCGGTGCAGCTGCCTCGCCGCTCGGGCGGTGACGAGTCCCTCGAGCCGATTCCCCTCGCAGACCGGCTGGATCTCCGCCGCGCCGGTGGCGATCACGACCTCTCGGGCGCGGATGTGGAGCATCCCCTCCGGCGTCCGTGCGATGACGGTTGGGCCGGCATAGACCGCGACCACCTCGGCCCCATCCCCGGAGTTCAGCCGAATCGTCGTTCGGCCCTCGGTCTCGCCGGCGGCGGCGCGGCCGCTCCTCCCGCCGCCGATCACCGCGACCTCCGCCTCCTCGTGGCGCACCAACGTGTGCCGTTCGTGCTCATCTGGCGCGCGCCAGGGTGGAGGGCCAACAGCGGGGTGACGCCGCACCTCGAGATCGGCGCGAGCCGGCGTGAGGCACGTACGGACCCAGGCGATCCCATCGACCTCGGCGACACAGTTGCCGCAGTCGCCGGCGAGGCAGAGGGTGCCGCCATGGAGCGGGTGCTCGCCGGCGCGGAGGACCGCCACCGCCACGCTGTCGCCCGGCTCGTACGGCAGCCGCTCACCGTCGATCATGAATCGGCCGGCCTCGGCGCTCATGGGCGAGAGGCTAGCGGGTTGCGGAGCCGGGGAGAGCGCCTCCTCGCGCTACCTCCACATGTCGCCGTACGGGTGCTCGCCGACGATCGGCTTGCCGTCCGCGAAGCGCTCCAGGCGGTAGATCGCGAGGTCGCTGTTCGAGGCGATCCCCTCGGTGATCAGCTGCGCGAGGCTGGCTCCCACCGCCGGAGCGGTCTTGAAGCCGGTGCCCGAGTAGCCGCAGTCGAGCCAGAAGCCATCGGGACCGGCCGGGCCGATGATCGGGTGCTGGTCCGGCGTGATCCCGTCCTGCCCGGAGTGCGCCGAATGGAGCCCGGCCCGCGCGAAGTCGGGCAGGCGCCGCATGACGCGCTCCGCTGCCTTCTCGATGAACCCCGGAGCGGCCGAGTCGACCGGCGCATCCGCGTCGTCGGAGATCGGGTTGCCGTCCTCCAGCGCGACCAGGGTCAGCGACGCTCCCTCCGGGCGGGCGTAGAAAGCGTTCTCGAAGTCGATGAAGACCGGGTGCGACGGGATGTCGGCCGGGCGCAGGACGTAGGCGACGTCGTGGCGCCAGACCTTCAACGGCAGCTCGACCCCGGCCATCACCGCAATCCGCCCAGCCCACGCCCCGGCGGCGTCGACCACGATCGGCGCGTCGAAGGCGCCGCGGGACGTGTCGACCCCGACGACCCGGTCCCCCGCCACGCGGACGCCGGTCACGGCACAGCCCTGGATCAGCCGCGCACCCCGAGCCGCGGCGGCGGCCATCAGGGAGCCCGTGGTCTGGGTCGGGTCGGCGTAGCCGGAGAGCGGCTCGAGCGCCGCCACCTGGCCGTCGGCGATGGCGACTCCCGGCAACAGGCGGCGCACCGCATCGGCCTCGACGATCTCGGTCGTGATTCCGATCCGCTGCTGCATGCCGGTGTTCGCACGCAGCGCCTCGACCTCGTCGGGCGGGACGAGCTGGAGGAAGCCGACCTGGGTGAAGCCGCACTCGCCGCCGACTCGCTGCGCCCAGTCGCTGAAGTACGCGTGCGACCGCCACGCCAGCCGAGCCTCCGCCTCGACGTCGTAGTGCATCCGCACCAGGCCGCTCGAGCGCCCCGTCGCGCCGGCAGCCATGACCGACTTCTCGATCAGTAGCGCATGCACGCCTCGCTCGGCAAGATGGAAGGCGAGCGAGGCTCCCTGGACGCCTCCGCCGATGATGATCGCGTCAGCCGTCTCCGCCATTGGGGCAGGCTAGCCAGCCACGCGCGCGGCCGCAAAGTGCCAAACGGCCCGTGTCGACGCCCTCGCTAGAATGTCCGCCCATGCCCCCCTCTGACGAGGTCCTCGTCCATGCGCGCGCGCTGACGAAGCGCTTCGGCGGGTTCACCGCCGTGAACGCCGTGGACTTCGACGTGCGCACCGCGGAGGCATTCGGATTCCTTGGCCCGAACGGCGCCGGCAAGACGAGCACCATGCGGATGATCGCCTGCGCAAGCCCCGTCACCGAGGGCGATCTCACGGTGATCGGGATGGATCCGCGCACCCAGGCGGCGCAGATCAAGGCGCGCCTCGGGGTGGTCCCCCAGATCGACAACCTGGACGCCGAGCTGAGCGTGCTCGAGAACCTGCTGATGTACGCGCGCTACTTCGACATGCCGATGTCGGTGGCGCGCCCGCGCGCCCTCGACCTGCTCGAGTTCATGCAGCTCACCGAGCGGGCTGCCGACCAGGTGGAGCCGCTCTCCGGCGGCATGAAGCGGCGCCTCACGATCGCGCGGGCGCTCATCAACGACCCGGAGCTGCTCATCCTCGACGAGCCCACGACCGGGCTCGATCCGCAGGCGCGCCACCTCCTCTGGGAGCGCCTCTACCGCCTCAAGCAGCGCGGCGCCACCCTGATCATCACCACCCACTACATGGACGAGGCCGAGCAGCTCTGCGATCGCCTGGTGGTGATGGACAAGGCCGAGATCGTCGCGGCCGGCACGCCGCGCGAGCTGATCGAGCGGTACGCCACCCGAGAGGTGCTCGAGCTGCGCATCCCAGAGGACCGGCGGGCCGGCCTGGACGGCCGCCTCGACGGCCTCGCGGAGCGGATCGAGGAGCTGCCGGATCGCTTCCTCCTCTACGTCGCAGACGGGGAGCAGGCGCTCGAGGGGGTCCACGCCCGCGAGATCCCGGTCGAGTCGGCGCTCGTCCGTCGCGCCACCCTCGAGGACGTCTTCCTGCGGCTCACCGGCCGCTCGCTGGTGGAGTGATGGCGGTCGTCGCGGGCAGCCAGCCCCTCGCCCCCCGCCCGATCGGCGCACGCGTCCGCGGCGCGCTCTTCGGCGGCGCCCGCGTCCTCCAGCGCAACCTGCTCGTCTATCGGCGCATCTGGCGCGGCTCGATCTTCGGCTCGTTCCTGACGCCGATGCTCTACCTCACCGCCATGGGGATCGGCCTGGGCAGCCTGGTGGGCCGCGGCGGGAGCATCCTGCCGGGCGGAGTCGACTACCTCCACTTCCTCGGCCCCGGGATCCTGGCCAGCTCCTGCATGCAGACGGCCAGCTTCGAGTCGACCTACCCGATCATGGGCAAGATCACCTGGCGCCGGAATTACGAGGCGATCCTCGCCACCCCGATGCAGGTGCACCACCTGCTCATCGGCGAGCTGGCCTGGATCGGCTTCCGCCTGACCACCATGTCGTCCGTCTTCCTGGTGGTACTGACCGCCTTCGGCATCTCGCGCAGCCCCCTGGCGCTGCTCGCCGTGCCGGCGGCGGTGGTGACCGGGCTCTGCTTCGCCGCGCCGATCATCGCCTTCTCCGCGACGCGGACCAACGACAGCGGCTTCGCGGCGATCTTCCGCTTCGTGATCAACCCGCTCTTCCTCTTCTCGGGGACCTTCTTCCCGATCGACAAGCTCCCCGAGACCGTGCGCTGGATCGCCGCCGCCACCCCGCTCTACCACGGCGTGGCGCTCGTGCGGGGCGCCATCCTGAACATGGTCCCGGCCGACTGGCCGCTCCACGTGGCGTACCTGGTCGTCTTCCTCGCCGTGACGAGCTACGTCGCCTTCCGGATGCTGCGGCGGAGGCTGGTCAAGTGACCGCCATCGCGCGGCGAGCCCCCGGCCCGGCATCCGGCTCCGGCCTCGTCGCCTCGCTGCTCCGCTCGCGGCGCCTCGTGCAGCGCAACCTGCTCGTGTACAAGCGCGGCTGGATGGTCATCTTCTCCGGCTTCTTCGAGCCGC
>JBGQKH010000061.1:0-11294 GCA_041499395.1 Candidatus Limnocylindria bacterium | reverse complement strand
GGTGCGAAGCTGGGCATCGGGCCGGCCATCCGCGACGGCTTCTACTACGACTTCGACCTGCCGCGCGCGCTGACTCCGGCGGACCTCGAGGCGATCGAGGGACGGATGCGGGAGCAGGTCGCCGCCGACCTGCCATTCGAGCGGAGCGAGATCGGTCGCGCCGAGGCGGTGGCCCAGGAGACCGCAGCCGGACAGGAATACAAGGCCGAGATCATCCGCGACCTCTCCGACGAGCAGGCAACCGTGATCAGCTTCTACCGGCACGGGAGCTTCAACGATCTGTGCCGCGGGCCGCACCTCGAGACGACCGGGCGGATCGGGCCGTTCAAGCTCCTCAGCTCCGCCGGCGCCTACTGGCGCGGCGACGAGAAGCGTCCGATGCTCCAGCGCATCTACGGCACGGTCTGGGAGACGCAGGCGGAGCTCGATCACTACCTGTGGCGGGTCGAGGAGGCGAAGAAGCGCGACCACCGCAAGCTCGGCCGCGACCTCGACCTGTTCAGCTTCCACCCCGAGTCGCCCGCGGCGCCGTTCTGGCACCCGCGCGGCATGGCCCTCTGGCGCGCGCTCGAGGGGTGGTCGCTCGAGGTCCGACGCGAGGGCGGATTCGTGGAGGTGCGCACGCCCGGCCTGGTCCGGAAGGAGCTGTGGGAGACCTCGGGCCACTGGGCGAACTACCAGGACAACATGTTCGTCCTGGACGACTCGGACCACGTGTCGGGCCTGAAGCCGATGAACTGCCCGGAGTCGCTGCTCATCTACAAGACCCAGCTGCGCTCCTACCGCGATCTGCCGATGCGCCTCGCCGACTACTCGTGGCTCTTCCGTCGCGAGCGGACCGGGGCGCTGGCCGGCATGTTCCGCGTCCGGCAGCTGACACAGGACGACAGCCACGTGATCTGCCGCGATGACCAGGTCGACGACGAGCTGCGGCTCGCGCTTGACCTGGTGCAACGGCAATATGAACCGTTCGGATTCACGCCCACCTTCAAGCTGGCGACACGGCCGGAGAAGCGGCTTGGATCGGACGAGTTCTGGGACCGCGCCGAGGGCCGTCTGCGCGATGCCCTGTCGACCGGCGGGCTCGCCTACACGATGGATCCCGGGGGCGCCGCCTTCTACGCGCCGAAGATCGACATCTTCATCGCGGACGCGCTCGGGCGCGAGTGGCAGATGGCGACGGTCCAGCTCGACTACCAGCTGCCACAGCGCTTCGACCTCGAGTACCGGGCGGCCGATGGCGGATTCGAGCGCCCAGTGGTGGTCCACTACGCCATCTACGGCAGCTTCGAGCGGTTCATCGGGGTGATCACCGAGCACTACGCCGGTGCCTTCCCAGCGTGGCTGGCGCCGGTGCAGGTGATGGTCATCCCCATCGCCGATCGCCACAACGAGTACGCCGCCGGCGTCCGCTCCGCCCTCTTCGCGGCGGGCCTTCGGGCGGAGGTCGACGACCGCTCCGAGCGGATGCAGGCCAAGTTGCGCGACGCACAGGAGCAGAAGGTGCCCGTCATGCTGGTCCTCGGGGACCGGGACCAGGAGGCAGGCGCGGTGAGCCCTCGTCTGCGCACCGGCGAGTCGACGCAGGGCGTGCCGCTTGCCGACTTCATCGCCGACCTGACCGGGCGCGTGGCGCGACGGGAGCTGTGGCCCTACGCCGCCGAGGAGACGGCGCCCTGAGAAAGATGCGGGGAGTCGGGCAGCTCGCCCTGCACTCGACGGATCCGAGCCGGGCGGCAGAGTTCTACGAATCGGCGTTCGGGTTCCGTCGTCGCGCCACCGAGGGAGGCGGCGTGGACTTGGAGCTCGGCGGCTTCGAGCTCAGTTTCCGCCGCGCGGAGCGGGCGACGCGCGACGGGATGCAGATCGGCTTCCGCGTCGACACCGCCGCAGAGGTTGACGCGTGGGCACAGGAGCTGACCCAGCGCGGCTTCGCGCTCGTCGGACCGCCTTCTGGAGACCGCTGGGAGGGGACTCGCTCGTTCAGGGTCGCCGACCCCGATGGGCGACAGGTCGCGGTCTTCTTCCACTACCCGGCCTGAGGCGCGGCTCGTTGACCCCTCCGATGGCATCGGTGTATAGTCGGCCGGCGTTTGCGCATCGGTGTGGGCCACGCGTCCGGATCGGACGGTGGCTCATTTGTTGAAGGAGCGGCAGCACTCATAGCCAAGGATCTCCGAATCAACGACATGATCCGCGTCCGCGAGGTGCGGGTCATCGACGATGAGGGACAACAGCTCGGCGTTCTGCCGACCTTGCAGGCACTGGGACTCGCACAGGAGAAGGGCCTCGACCTGGTGGAGGTCGCTCCAGCCGCCGTCCCGCCGGTCTGCCGAATCCTTGACTACGGGCAGTACAAGTACGAGCTCCAGAAGCGGGAGCGCGAGGCCAAGCGCAAGCAGAAGTCGCAGACGTTCAAGGAGATCCGCCTCCGGGTCAAGATCGACGTCAACGACCTGCGAACCAAGACACGACGAGCGGGGGAGTTCCTGGACGATGGAGACCGGGTGAAGGTCACCGTCCAGTTCCGGGGACGCGAGATGAGCCACGCCAACCTGGGGCGTGACCTGCTCGACCGGGCGGCCGAGATGCTCACGGAGCACGGCGTGGTGGAACGGCCACCGCTCCTCGAGGGCCGCAACATGTTCATCGTGATGGCCCCGCCCGAGAAGCGGGTCGAGAAGAAGAACGACAAGGCCGATGGGACCGATGGAGCAGCCGCTCCGGTCGGGGCCAACGGCGAGACGATCGGCGACATGCTCGCCGCCAAGGTGCTCGCGGTCGAGCCGGAGACAACGGAGCGGATCCCACATGCCGAAGATGAAGAGCCACAAGGGAACGGCCAAGCGGTATAAGAAGACCGGCTCCGGCAAATGGGTGCGCCCCAAGGCGGGAAGCGGCCACCACCTGGAGATCAAGTCCAGCTCCCGCAAGCGCCGCTACGCCGGCAAGGTGGGCGTCGATCCCGTTCATGACAAGCAGCTGAAGCGGCTGCTGCCCTACACCTAGAGGCTTCGGAACACAGATGGCCCGAGTCAAGCGCGGCGTCGCCGCGCACAAGCGTCACAAGAAGCTGCTCGCCCAGGCCGAGGGCCGCCGCGGCACCCGCTCGAAGCTCGTCAGGCCGGCGCGCGAGGCGCTCTTCCACGCCCTCGTCTATGCCTATCGCGACCGGCGCGACCGCAAGCGCGACATGCGCCGCCTCTGGATCGAGCGGATCAATGCAGCGGCCCGGCAGCACGGGATGCCGTACGGCCGATTCATCGCCGGCCTCAAGTCCGCGGGGATCGAGGTCGACCGCAAGATGCTGGCAGACCTGGCGATTCGCGATGAGGGCGCCTTCGGCAAGATCGTCGAGATGGCCAAGGCGTCGTTTACCGGCTAGCCGGCGTCTCAACCGACGCCGGCCCCACCGGCCCTGCTCCGAAAGATCGGAGCGGGGTCGTTTGTTTTCCCCGATGATTCGAGAGCATTCATGAGCGACCTTGCAGACAGCCTGGAGCAGCTTCAGACCGAGGCCCTCGCCGAGTTGGCCGCGGCCGGCGACGCGGCGGCGGTCGAGTCCCTGCGCAGTGGGGTCTTCGGACGTTCGGGGCGGCTCACGGTCCTGCTCCGCGGCCTGGGCAGCGTGGACGCGGCCGAGCGGCCTGCGGTCGGCAAGCGTGCCAACGCCGTGCGTGACGCGCTGGAAGAGGCCATCCGCGCTCGCCAGCAGGCCCTCAGTGCCACGGGAGTGGAAGAGCGCCTGGCGGTCGAGGCGATAGACATGAGCGCGCCCGGTCGACCGGCGCGGATCGGCCACCTCCATCCGCTCCAGACGGTCGAGCGGGATCTGCGCGAGATCTTCCACGCCTTCGGCTTCGAGGTGTTCGAGGGGCCGGAGATCGAGACCGACGCGATGAACTTCGAGGCGCTCAACATCCCGCCCGACCATCCGTCACGCGACCTGTGGGACACGCTCTACGTCGCCGAACCGCGTGCGAGCCCGCCCGAGCCGGCACACGACGGCACGATCCTGCGCACCCACACCAGCCCGGTCCAGGTCCGCGCGATGCTCGCCCTCTCCCCGCCGATCCGGGTGATCACGCCGGGTCGCTGCTTCCGCTACGAAGCGGTCGACGCCTCGCACAACTTCGAGTTCTTCCAGGTGGAGGGGCTGGTGGTCGACCGTGAGACGAGCCTGGCCGATCTCAAGGGGATGCTCGAGGAGTTCGCGCGCGCCCTGTACGGCGAGTCGACGCGGACCCGCTTCCGTCCCGGCTACTACCCATTCACCGAGCCGAGCGTGGCCTTCGACGTGAGCTGCCTGGTCTGCGGGGGGATCGGCTGCGCGGCCTGCGGCCGATCGGGCTGGATGACCATCCTCGGCGCGGGGATGGTGCACCCCACGGTGCTGCGCGCCGGTGGCATCGATCCAGACCAGTTCCAGGGCTATGCGTTCGGGATGGGTCTGGACCGGATCACGCTGCTGCGCCACGGCATCCCGGACCTGCGCCTCCTGATGAGCGCGGACCTGCGCTTCCTTGAGCAGTTCACGGCGGGGCGCTAGGCCGATGCGCGTGCCGCTCTCCTGGCTCCGCGACTACGTCGCCTTCGACCTCTCGCCGCAGCGGCTCGCCGAGGAGCTGACGCTGCGGGGCCTCGAGGTGAGCGCGACCGAGGTGACCGGGGCGGACTGGACTGATGTCGTGGTCGGCCGGCTGCTCAGCGTCGAACGACATCCGAACGCGGACAAGCTCTGGCTCGCGAGCGTGGACGCCGGGACCGGGACGCCACTCCAGATCGTGTGCGGCGCCGACAACATCTCGGTCGGGCAGCTCGTGCCGGTGGCCCTGGTCGGATCGATGCTGGCCGGTGGACGGCGCATCGAGCGGAGCAACATCCGCGGCGTCGAGTCGCAGGGGATGCTCTGCTCGGCGATCGAGCTCGGCCTCGGCGACGACGCTGCCGGGATCCACATCCTGGGCAGCGGCGACGAGCTCGTGGTGGGGACCGATCTGGCTACGATCCTGGGCGAGGTCGTGCTCGACGTGGACGTCAAGCCGAACCGCGGCGACGCCCTGTCGATGGTGGGGCTTGCCCGCGAAGTGGCGGCCCTGGTCGGTGCATCGGTCCAGATGCCCGATGCCTCGGTGGGGGAGGATCCCGCCCTTCTGGTCGCGGAGCACGTCGTCGTGATGATCGAGGATCCGGCGGGTTGCCCGCGCTTCACCGCTCGCTACTTCGAGGGCGTCGCCAACGGGGCCTCCCCGGCCTGGATGCAGGGCCGCCTGCGCGCGGCAGGCATGCGCCCCATCAGCGCCGTGGTCGACGTCACCAATTACGTCATGCACGAGCTCGGGCAGCCGATGCACGCGTACGACGCGGACGCCGTGCCCGATGGGCGGATCGTGGTCCGGCGAGGACGCGCCGGGGAGATGCTCGAGACGATCGATCACGAGAAGCGCGCCCTCGACGACCGAATGCTCGTGATAGCCGACGCCAAGCGCGCGATCGGTCTCGCCGGGATCATGGGCGGGGCGGGCACCGAGGTGAGCCACGCAACGACCCGGGTGATCCTGGAGTCCGCCATCTTCCACGGGCCTACCATCCGCAACGCCGCGCGGCGCCTCGGCCTCCGTTCGGAGGCGAGCCTTCGTCACGAGAAGGGGATCGGCCACCACCTGCCGCGGCTCGCGGTGGATCGAGCGGCCCACCTCATGGCCGAGATCACGGCCGCGCGCGTCGCGGCGGGGATCGTCGACAACGACCCGGAGCCCCGGCCGCGGCGCGTGGTGACGGTCGATGTGGCCCGCAGTCAGCGGCTCCTGGGGATCGAGGTCGATGCCGCTCGCATCGCGGACCTGCTGGCGCCGCTCGAGTTTCAGGTGACTGCTGCTGGGGACGAGGCCGTCGCGGTCTCCGTGCCGGATCACCGTCTCGACGTCGTGGCGCCGGAAGACGTGTCGGAGGAGATAGCGCGCAGCTACGGATATGGACGCATCACCGGCCGCCTGCCGCAGCCGGTGCTGCCACCGTTCCGGCCGGACCCGAGCGGCCCGCGACATCGGCTGCGTCGCATCCTGGCCGGGCTCGGGCTGGACGAGGTGGTGACCCACGCCCTGATCGCCCCGCGCGACCTCGATCGCGTCGGCCTGGATCCGGCCGATGCCTCGTACGTGCGGCTGGCCAACCCGCTGGCGGAGGCGCACAGCGTCCTGCGCCCGACGATGGCCGCCTCGCTGCTCGCGTCGCTGGCCGAGAACGTGCGGCAGCGGCGGACCGACGCCTGGATCTTCGAGGTCGGCAAGACCTACTGGATGGGAGGCACGAAGGGGCCGGCCTGGGCGGAGACGGCCGGCACCGGTCGATACGAGGCCTGGCATGTTGGGATTGCGCTCCTCGGGCAACGCACGCCGCGTGCCCCGGGTGAGGCGAGCCACGAGGCCGACGTGATGGACATCAAGTCGCTGGTGGAGGGGATGCACGCCGCGCTCGGAGCGCCGCCGCCGGTCTTCCGTTCCGAGACGGGGGACCAGCGCCATCCGCACCTCCATCCTGGCCGAGCGGCACGGATCTTCGACGCGAGCGGGCACGCATACGGCAACTTGGGTGAGGTCGACTCTCGCGTCGCCGCGGCGTGGGACGTGCCGGGTCGTCCGGTGATGGCGGTGGTCAACCTCCCGCAGCTGCTCGCCCTCGTCCCCGATGTCACTCGCGCCGCACCCGTCCCCGCCGCCCAGCCGCTGGATCGCGACCTCGCGGTCGTGGTCAAGGAGGCGACTCCGGTGGGGGAGCTGCTGCGCGTGCTGCGGAGCAGCGCCGGGCCGCTCCTGGCCTCGGCCCGCCTCTTCGATGAATATCGAGGCCCCCAGGTCGGGGAGGGCCGCGTCTCGTACGCGATCGCGCTCCGCTTCCAGCCGGTGACGGCCGGCGACGAACGGGCCGTGGAAAGGTCCCTCGACCGGATCCGTGGCGCCCTGCAGCATCACCTGGGCGCGCAGATCCGCTGAATCCTTTCCCGAGCCGGGCGCGGCTGCTACGCTTCGGGTCGGCCGACGGGACACGGCTCTACCCACGCCAGGGAGGCATGCATGGAGTTCCTGCAGAAGTTGGGCCCGATCGATCTCGTCATCGTCGCGTGGCTGGCCGGTGGCGTCTTCCTCGGCTTCACGCAGGGGATGATTCGCTACGCGTTGAACATCGCGGTCGTGGTGGTGGCCTTCATCGTCGCGGGCCAGCTGCGTGGTCCCTTCGACTCAGTGCTCACCGGCTGGGACGTCTTCGCGCCGCCACTCCGCGCGCAGGTCGTCTTCCTGGTCCTCTTCGTCGGCCTCACGGTCATCGGCTGGTTCGTCGTCCGGGCCTTCTGGCGCGGGACGCGACTGCCGATCGCCAAGCAGCTCGACGAGCTCGGCGGCGCGGTGCTGGGGCTCCTCTTCGCGGCGCTCAGCCTGGTGATGACACTGGTTGTGATGGACACCTTCTTCAAGACCGCGCCGGATGCTGTGATCAACTCTGCCGGGCCGCTCACCGCCGTCTACCACGCGCTCGACTCATCGGTCCTCGTCGACTTCTTCCGCTCCACGCTGATCCCGACCATCGGTCAGCTGGCCAAGCCCTTCGTGCCATCCGAGATCGCCAAGTTCCTCGTCCTGCCGTGACCGCGGCGGCTGCCAGGACGGCCGACCCTCCCTTTGTTGCGCAGCGGGCTTGGTTCGATCGGTCCGCGGAGTCGCTTGCTCCTGACCTGCTAGGTGCGCTCCTGGTCCACGACGCCCCCGAGGGACGGATCGCCGGGCGCATCGTCGAGGTGGAGGCGTACCTCGGCCCCGAGGACCTGGCCGCGCACTCGGCACGAGGCCGGACGCTGCGCAACGAGGCGATGTTCGGGCCCCCCGGCTACCTGTACGTCTACTTCGTCTACGGCATGCATCACTGCGCCAACGTGGTGTGCGGTCCGGGTGCCAAGCCGGAGGCCGTACTGCTCCGCGGCGCGGAGCTGGTGGAAGGCGAGGAGCTGGCTCGCACCCGACGCGGGGACGTGCCGGCCGCGCGACTGGCGAGTGGCCCCGGTAACCTTGCGGCCGCCTTCGGCATCGACCGCCGCCTGAACGGCGCCGACCTGCTGGCAGGTCCGATCCGGCTGAAGCCAGCGGGATCGCCAGTGCCCTACGCGCGCACGGCGCGCATCGGGGTCGACTATGCCGGCGATTGGGCGGGTCGTCCGCTCAGATTCGTGGCCACCAGGTGAGTCGCGCAGCCGCGGACGAAGCCCCGGCACCCGGCATCGCCGCGGACTCCGGCACGCTGCGGGCCCTGGAATTCGCCGCCATCGTCGTGCAGCTCGCCGGCCTCACCGCCTTTCTGCCATCCCGGGAGCTCGCCGAAGCAGCCGCTCCGCTCGCCGACGCCGTGCACGTAGGCCTGCTCCACGACCAGACCGACGAGGCCACCCGCCTCCTGATCGAGCAGTCACAGGCGAGCATTGGCGGGGCGCGCGACGTCCACCAGGCGCTCGAGCGAGCACGGCGGGGAGGCAGGCTGGCGCCGCAGGACCTGCTCGAGGTCGCCGAGACCCTGCGTGCCACCGCCCTCTTCGCCGCCCGGCTCACCGAGTGGAAGGGGGCGCACCTGGCGTCCGTGCGCGACGACCTGGACGATGCTCCCCAGCTCAGGACCCGGATCGAACGGAGCGTGGACGATTCGGGCGAGATCCTTGACTCCGCCTCTCCGGAGCTGGCCACCATTCGACGCCGGCTGCGCGTCGCGCAGGATCGGGTGCGTGAGCGGCTCAACACGATGCTGCGCTCGAGCACGCTGGCGGGCGCGATCGGCGAGGCGATCGTCACGGTGCGCGCGGGCCGCTACGTGATCCCGATCCGGGCCGAGGCGAAGGGCAAGGTAAAGGGGATCGTCCACGACCAGAGCGCGTCGGGGGCGACCCTCTTCATCGAGCCGCTCACGGTCGTCGAGCTGAACAACACGTGGACCCAGGCCGCGCTGGACGCGGCGCGGGAAGAGGAGCGGATCCTCGAGGAGCTGTCGCGCGAGGTCGAGACCGCCGCAGAGCCCTTGCTTGCCTCGCTCGCTGCGCTCGCGCGGGCGGACCTGTGGATGGCGCGGGCGCGGCTCGGGATGCAGCTCGACGGGGTGCGGCCGCAGCTCGCCGAGGACGCGGCCGAGCTGCTCTCGGCGCGGCACCCGCTGCTCGGTCCGGGAGCCGTCGCAATTGACCTGCGGATCGGTGAGCGGTTCGGGTATCGAGCGCTGATCGTCACCGGGCCGAACACCGGCGGCAAGACGGTCTCGCTCAAGACGCTCGGCCTGCTTGCCCTCATGCACCAGGCCGGGCTGCGGGTGCCGGCCGCCGAAGGGGCGCGGCTCCCCGTCTTCAGCCGGGTGATGGCTGATGTCGGCGACGAGCAGAGCATCGCGCAATCGCTCTCGACCTTCTCGAGCCACCTGCGCAACGGGGTCCGATTCGTGGCGGCCGCCGGACCCGGGACCTTGGTCCTGCTCGACGAGATCGGGGCGGGGACCGACCCGACCGAGGGATCGGCGCTGGCGATGGCGATCGTCGAGCGGCTGCTCGCCCTCGGCGCGACGGTGGCCGCCACCACCCACTACGCCGAGCTGAAGGCCTTCGCCCAGGAGCACGCGCTCGTGACGAACGCGTCGGTGGCGTTCGACGTCGCCACGCTGCGGCCGACCTACCGCCTCGAGATCGGCCTGCCCGGGAAGTCGCAGGCCTTTGCCATCGCCCAGCGACTGGGGCTGCCTGCCGAGATCCTGGCCGACGCTCGATCGCGCCTCGCGGCGGAGTACGTGACGATGGAGGAGACGCTCGCCGCCATCAAGCGGGCAGAGGGAGAGCGCGCCGCGGAGCTGGAGCAGGCGCACGAGGAGCGCGCCGCCGCCGAGGCCGACCGCGAGCGAGCCCGCGCAGGCGTGACGCGGGCACGCAGCGAGGCGGCCCAGATGCTGGCCGAGGCCCGCCGGGCGGCTGACGACCTGCTGAGCCGCGCCGAGCGCGAGGTCGGGGAGGTGCGGCGCGAGGTCACCCGCCAGCGGAACCTGCGCAGCGGGCGAGCAACTCCGACCACGACCCACGAAGCATTCGACCGGCTCGCCGGGCGCGTGACCCGGGAGCGGAGGGCGGTCGCCGCCGACGCAGCCGCCGCTCCACCTCGAGACGAGGCAGCGCAGCCGCGGGCTGGCCTCTGGGGGCGCAGCCGGACCCTCGGCAGCACCGGCCGGATCCTCGAGGTGAGCGGCCGGACCGGGCGCGTCACGCTCGAGACGGAGGGAGCGCGGATCGTGGTTCCGGCTGAGGACGTCGAGGTCGTCGACGAGCCGATCAGCGGGCCGACCCCGGGAGACGTGGAGATGGCCGAGCTCCGGCAGCGAGCCGCCAGCCGGATCGCGCCGCGACTGGACCTGCGCGGGGAGCGGGTCGAGGCGGCGATCGAGCAGCTGGGCGCGTACCTCGACGAGGCGCTGCTCGCTGGTCTCGACGAGGCGGTCATCGTCCACGGTGCGGGGACGGGCGCGTTGCGGCGCGCGATCCGCGAGTTCCTGGCCGAGCACCCGCGAGTCCGCTCCACGCGGCCGGGGAGGCGCGAGGAGGGGGGTGACGGAACGACGGTGGCGGCGCTCTAGGGGGTCGGCTTCGGCGGGGTCGGCTTCGGCGTGTCGGTCGGAAGCGCCGTCGGCGTCGGGGTGGGGAGCGGCGTCGGCGAGGGGCTCGGTGACGGTGTCGAGGTGGGCACCTCGCCCGGAGTGCAGAGCTGGGTCGGGGCGAGGGGCGCATCGAGGGCCACGATGGGTGCGCGCGGGATCTGGCCCTCCTTGCCCCGGTTCGCGGCGATCCAGGCCAGGTTCGCCTGCTCCCAGGTGGGGTGATCCGCCTCGTAGCCCGACAGGTCGAGATACACGCGCTGGTCGACTGCGGGTGGCCCGGGCGTCGATCCGGGCTGGGGGGTGGCGCCGGGAGCGGGAGTCGACAGGAGCGGGTCGCCGCAGCCAGGCTGCCAGATCTTCCCGGTCAGCGCCTCGATGATCAGCTGGCGGTGCAGCGTGTCGGTCTGGGCCGGCACGTGTCCGGCGGCGAAGACCTCCGTGATCGTCTTCGTCGTGAACGGCCCGGGGAGCATGCCGGTCACCGCGTCGACCTTCGCCTCCACGATCCCCGCCGGACGCGGGAAGTCGCGCACCGGGAGCGCGTGCTCGGTCGTCACCTGCTGCATGAACTCGTGCCAGATGTAGGTCGGGCCGTCGGCGGCGAAGACATCCTTGATCGGCGAGAAGTCGCT
>JBGQKH010000060.1:0-11393 GCA_041499395.1 Candidatus Limnocylindria bacterium | reverse complement strand
GAGCCGGTGCTTCGCGACGAAGGCGGCGGCCTGCGCGCGGCGCTGGAGGTTGAGCTTCGACAGGATGCTGCTGACGTAGTTCTTCACCGTCTTGTCGGAGAGGAAGACCTCGGCCGCGATCTCCTTGTTGGTCTTGCCCTCGGCGACCAGCTTCAGGATCTTGCGCTCCTGCGCGGTGAGGTCGCTCAGCTCGTCGCGTTCGTCGCCGTTCGCGATGCGCCGGACCCGCTCGAGGACACGCTCGGTGACCGCAGGATCGAGGAGCGAGTCGCCGCGTCCGACCGCCTCGAGGGCGGTGACCAGGTCCCTGCCGCGGATCTGCTTGAGCAGGTAGCCGCTGGCGCCCGCGAGGATCGCGGAGAGGACCGCCTCCTCGTCCGGGTAGGAGGTGAGCATCACGACCCGCATGGTGGGGAACTCGGACCGAATCTCGCGGCAGGCCTCGATGCCGGATCCGTCGGGCAGGCGCACGTCCATGATCACGAGGTCCGGCTGGAATCGCCGCGCGGCGGCAAGCGACTCGGCGACCGTCCCCGCCTCGGCGACCACCTGGAACTCGTCGCGACGGGAGAGGAGCGCCACCAGGCCCTCGCGCACGACCTCGTGGTCGTCAACCACGAGCAGGCGCAGCGGAGGGCGGACCGTGGTCGCGTCGTCGCTCATGCCCTGCCTTGCCCATCCTTGCTCGGTGCCGCCCGCTCGGGGAGCGGCAGCACGACGATGATACGGGTCCCGCCGCCCTCCTCGCTCTCCACCAGCAGCCGCCCCCCGACCGACTCCGCGCGGCGGCGCATGTTGCCCAGGCCGTGATGACCCGCGGTCGCGGCCGCGCTGGCATCGAACCCGACGCCGTCGTCGGCGATCTCGAGCCGAAGCTCGCGATCGCTCACCCGGAGGTCAAGGGCGGCGCTGGAGGCTGCCCCGTGGCGAGCTGCGTTGCTGAGCGCCTCCCGCGCGATGTTCAGCAGCTCGCTGCTGACCGCTGCGGAGACCGGCTCCGATGTCGGTGCCTGCACCTCGATCCGCATCGGGCTGTGGAGGCGCGTCTCCTCCGCCAGGCTCTCGAGGGCAGAGGCGATCCCGCCCGGCCCGTCGAGGCCGGGACGCAGCCCGTAGATGAAGGTGCGGATCTCGCCGATCGCCGCGTGCAGGGCATCGATGGCACGCTCGACCCGTTCGGCCGCCGCGGCGGGGTCCTGGAGCGCGATCTCGGGGACGTCGTCGAGCCCCAGCGTCACGGCGTAGATGCGCTGGATGATCCCGTCGTGCAGGTCGCGCCCGATCCGCTCGCGCTCCTCAACCACGGCCAGCGCCTGGACGCGCTCGCTCAGCCGAGCGTTCTCGATCGCCAGCCCGGCATGCGCCGCAAAGCGCTCGACGAGTCGCTGGTCGTCCTCGCCGAAGGCGTGCGCTCCTCGCTTGTTGGTGAGGTACAGATCGCCGACAGAGCGCCCCTTGACCCGCACCGGCACCCCCAGGAAGGAGTGCATCTCCGGGTGGTTCGGAGGGAATCCGAACCGACGAGGATCGTCGGCGATCTCGGCAATGCGGAAGGTCTGCCCCTCCCGGATGATCAGACCCAGCAGGCCGCGGCCGCGGGGCAGGGCACCGATCCGCTCGCGCTCCGCTGCGCCGATGCCGCTCGTGATGAACCGCTCGATCACCCCCTCGCCGTCGACGATGCCGAGGGCGGCGTACTCCGCATCGGCCAGCTCTCGGACGCGATCCACGATCAGCTGCAGGACCGGGTCGAGGGCGAGCTCCCCGGAGATGCCCTGGACGGCCACGTCGAGGGCGGCCAGGTGCGCCTCGGCGCGCCGCGCCCGGTCTTCCCAGCTCAGGTCCATCTGGCGCCCATCGTCAGTCCGCGGATCACGTCCGTAGCCTAGCCGTCTTCGTGCTGGCGACGTGCCATCGGCCCGGCGCGGAATGGGCCGAATGGCACGTGAGCCGATGCGTCGCGGTCTGCCCTAATGCGGGTGTCGGACTCCGAGCGCCCGCCGAGACGGGCAGATGAGGGAACCATGGGACGGATCTTCTTGTACGCCTCCGCGGTGGCAAGCGTCCTGCTGCTGACCCTTATCTACGCACTGGTCGCCGCGCACGGCGGCGCGTCGCCGTCTGCCACCGCGACGCCCCTGGCGAGCGCCGGCGCGAGCTCGGCGGCGGCCCCGGCCGCGAGCGCGGGAGCGCCGATCGGCACTATCACCATCAGCGCCTTCGACCTCGGCTTCGACCCGAAGGCGGTCGACGTGCCGACGCCGGGCGTCTACACCGTCACGTTCCACAACACCGGTGCGATCGCCCACGACCTGACCTTCGCCGACGGCACCAAGCTCCCCGCCGAGCCAGGTCAGATGGCGACCGGCACGGTCACCATTCCTGCCGGCGGGACGACCTTCTCCTGCACGGTGACGGGGCACGCCGCGGCCGGCATGACCGGCACGGTGACCGTTGCCGGGGCGACGGCCTCCCCGGGTGGCGACAGCCACGGCGGGCCTGCGCCGAGCACCGACGTGGCCGCCGATCCGAGCGCTCCGCCGTACGTGCTGCGTGACCCGACCGCACCGCCGCTCATGAGCGGCAACGTCCACGACATCACCCTCACCGTCGAGGAGAAGGTGATGACCGTGGCCGCCGGCTACCAGCAGATGGTCTGGACTTTCAACGGCAGCGTCCCGGGCCCCGTCATCCGGGTCAAGGTTGGGGACAAGATTCGCGTCCACCTGAAGAACCCCGCCACCAACACCCTCTCCCACTCGGTCGACTTCCACGCCAGCCAGGTCGCTTGGAACGACGAGATGACGTCGATCAAGCCGGGCGAGGAGAAGGAGTACGACTGGACTGCGGAGTACGCGGGCGTCTGGATGTACCACTGCGGAACCGCGCCGGCGCTCCATCACATCGCCAACGGGATGTACGGGATGGTGATCGTGGAGCCGGCCGCCGGGCTGCCGAAGGTCGACAAGGAGTTCGCCATCGTGCAGTCGGAGTGGTACCTCGGACCGCAGGGCCAGCCGACCGACCTGACCAAGGCCTCGGCCGGGGCGCCCGCTCCCGACTTCGTGATGTTCAACGGCGTCGCCAACCAATACAAGGATCACCCGATCCAGATCGATACCGGCAAGCGGGTCCGCATCTTCCTCCTGGACGCCGGCCCGAACATCGACTCCTCCTTCCACATCGTGGGGACGATCTTCGACACGGTGACGAAGGAGGGGATCCACCTGGTTCGCGGCAACGACGGGAGCTGGGGGTCGCAGGCGGTCGACCTCTCGCCGGCCCAGGGGGCGATCATCGAGTTCCAGGCGGCCGAGGACGGCCTCTACCCGATGGTCACCCACGCCTTCAACTTCGTCGGTCGGGGAGCCCTGGGGCTCTTCCAGTCAGGGGACGGCAACCCCCTGAACTGACCGATGGCGCCGCGCGGCGGAAGCTCGGAGCCGCCGCGCACGGCGAGGCCGGTCCAGCAATGGGCCGGCCTTCGCTTTTCAGGCCGCCTGCTCGAAGGTGACCTCGACCAGCGGCGACTGGGCGAGCATCACGTCGATATCGGTCCGGCGCCAGTTCGCAGCCACCCGGGCCATCACCTCGCGTCGCTCGGCCGGCTCCAGGATCGGCCTGGCGGTCGCCCGCAGGTCCGCTTTCACGGCGCCCTTCAGGTGGAACGTGAAGTGAGGATCCGCGAGCAGGTTGGCGTACCAGTCCCGGGGACCCGGCATGCCGCTCAGCACGACCCTGCCGTCGATGTTGTGGAAGACCGTCTCGATACGGCGCGCCATGCCGGTGCGCCGGCCGGTCGTGGTGATGTCGATGGTGTGGCCCCGGGAGAGCGCCCGCGCGACTCGATCGTCGAGCGCGCTGACCCCGGCAAGTTGGTTGCTCATACAACCAACTATACTACCGATCGATGATCCGCTCCCCGCTCGCCGCCGCACCCGGCCCGGCCGCCCCGGTCGCCAGTGGCGTCCTCGAGTATCGCCCCGGTGCCTGCAACATCGGCCCGGCCGAGATCGCGCGCAGACGGCGCACCGGGCACGTCGGCCTCGCGGCCACCGTCCTGGTCCTCATCGCCCTGCTGGCCTTGGGCCTGCCCCCCGTCGCCCGCCTCGTGCTCGTCCTACCCGCCACGGTCTCGGCGGCTGGGTACCTGCAGGCGTGGCTGAGGTTCTGCGCTGCGTATGGGTCCCTCGGGGTGTTCAACTTCGGCGTGGCGGGGACGAAACAGCAGGTCGCTGACGGCGAGGCGCGGCGGCGAGACCGGCGGAAGGCGTTTCAGATCAGCCTCGCCAGCTTCTTGATCGGCATTGCCGTCGGGCTCGTAGCCTTCCTCCTTCCCCAGTGAGCCGTTCCCGCACGGCGACCGATACGTCGCGACGAGACGCAGAGGACCCGCTGGAGCGCCTTGCGGAGACGCTGCGGTCTCACAACATCGAGGCGGTCATTGTCGACACCGGCGACCAGGCGAGGGAGGCCGTGCTGCGTCTGATCCCCCAGGGTGCGAGGGTCCACTCCGGCAAGTCCAAGACGCTCGCGGACATCGGCCTCTTCGCCGAGCTGATGGAATCGGGCCGCTACGACGCGCTGCGCGGGCAGCTGGCTAAGATGGATCGCACCACCCAGGGCACCGAGATGCGAGCGATCTCCGCCACGCCCGACTTCATGCTCGGCAGCGTGGCCGCGGTGACCGAGGATGGGGCGCTCGTCTCGGTTTCCGCGACGGGCAGCCAGCTGGCCGGCTACGTGTACGGCGCGGCTCGCGTCATCCTGGTGGTTGGCAGCCAGAAGATCGTGCCCAACCTCGAGGCCGCCATGACCCGGATCCGCGAGGTCGCCCTCCCCTACGAGAATGCCCAGGTGCAGGGGATGCTCGGCGTCGATACGGCGATCGAGAAGGTCCTCCTCATCTACGGTGAATGGCGTGCCGGCCGCACCACCGTGGTCCTCGTCCGCGAGACCGTCGGCGTCTAGGCAAAGGAACTGCATGAGCCACTTCTTCGGCCGCCTCGGGCACTTCTCGGTCCGATTCCGCTTCCTGATCGTCGTGGCGTGGGTCGTCGTGACGGTGCTCGCCGTTCGCACGCTCCCTTCCCTCGCCGACGTCGCGAAGGACACGACCAGCGGCTTCCTGCCGGCCGACTCGCCGAGCATGCGGGCAGCGGCCATGGCAGCGCCCTTCCAGGGCGACTCCTTCGCGGTGGTCACGCTGGTGGCGGCGCGTGACGGTGGCCTGACCGCGGCCGACAACGCTGCGATCGACGTGCTCGAGCAGCGGATCGGCGGACTCGGCAAGGTCAAGCGGCTCGTCGACCTCGGGATCTCCCGTGACGGGCAGGCGCGACAGGCGCTGGTGCAGCTGAACATCGTCGCCTTCAGCGGCGGTCCCGAGGCGCAGGCGCTGATCGCATCGATTCGCTCCACCTTTGCCGGCAGCGCGATGCCGAGCGGCCTGCAGGTGCACCTGACGGGCCAGCTCGCGATCCAGCTCGACACGATCAAGGCGTCGGGCTCGTCGCAGAACCAGACACAGCAGCTCTCGCTCGTCTTCATCGTGGTGCTGCTCCTCCTCGCCTTCCGGGCGGCGCTGGCGCCGCTGATGACGCTCATCCCCGCGGCCTTCGTGCTGGTCCTGTCGGGGCCAGTGATCGCCGAAGCGACGAAGTGGGGGATCCAGGTTTCGTCGATCACCGAGCTGCTGCTGATCGTCCTGATCCTCGGCGCGGGGACCGATTACGGCGTCTTCCTCGTCTTCCGCGTGCGCGAGGAGCTGCGCCGCGGCCTGACCCCGCACGAGGCGGTGATCCGGTCGGTGGCGCGCGTCGGCGAGTCGATCACCTTCTCCGCGTTCACGGTGATCGCCGCGCTGGTGAGCCTCAGCCTCGCCCAGTTCGCCTTCTACCAGAGCCTCGGCCCGGCGCTCGCGATCGGGATCGCGCTGATGCTGCTAGCCGGGCTGACGCTCCTTCCCGCCCTCCTCGCCATCTTCGGCCGCGCCGTCTTCTGGCCGACCGGCGCGTCACCGCACAGCCCGAATCGAGCAGGCCTGTGGGACCGGATCGGCGTCGTGGCGACGCGGCGCCCGGGCGTGACGCTGGTTACCGGGGTGGCGCTCTTCGCGGGCCTCGGCGCGACGCTGCTGACGACCGGCGTGGCGGGCTTCGGCAGCTCCGCCACGAGCCCCAGCGGCACCGATTCCGCAGCCGGCTCGGCGCTCATCGAGGCACACTTCCCGTCCTCCAACGCGACCCGCAGCGCGGTCCTGATGCTCTTCCCAACGTCGGTCTGGGACGACCCGTCGGTCCTCGCCCCGGCGCAGCGGGGCCTCGCCGGGCTGTCGGAGTTCACCGCGGTGGTCGGCCCGCTCAACCCCCAGGGGGCGCCCCTCACCACCGACCAGCTGACGCAGCTGTACACGAAGCTGGGCCCCGCTCGCGCACTGCCCCCCGTACCCACCGGAACCGACGTCTCGGCCGAGCTCTACAACGCGTACCGGGCCACGGGTCAGCTGATCAGCCCCGATGGCAGGACGATCCAGTTCTCGGTCGGGTTCGCCAGCGGCGACATCTCGAGCCCCGCCGCGCTCGAGTCCGTGCCGGCGATGCGAGCCGACGTCGACGGCGTGGCGAGTTCGGCGGGTGCCGTGGCGAGCGGCGTCTTCGGGCAGATCGCCTTCGCCTACGACGTAAGCCACATCTCGAGCACCGACCTGAATCGGATCATCCCGATCGTGGCGCTGCTGATCGCCCTGCTCCTGGCGATCGTCCTGCGCAGCCTCGTGGCGCCGCTCTACCTGGTGGCGAGCATCGTCCTGTCGTACGTGGCGGCGCTGGGACTGGTCGGCATCGTCTTCGTCCACCTCGGCGGCCAGGACGGAATCAACTTCATCCTGCCGTTCCTGATGTTCGTGTTCCTGATGGCGCTCGGCTCGGACTACAACATCCTGATCATGAGCCGCATCCGAGAGGAGGCACACCACCTGCCGCTCCGCGATGCGGTGGCGCGGGCCATCGGTCGCACGGGCAGCACCATCACGACGGCGGGCATGATCCTGGGCGGCACCTTTGCCGTGCTGGCGATCGCGGGCGGCTCGGCGGGGGGCGGCCAGATCCAGCAGATCGGGTACGGGGTGGCGGCCGGCGTGCTGATGGACACCTTCCTGCTGCGGTCGCTGCTGGTGCCATCGGTGGTGGTCCTGCTCGGTCGATGGAACTGGTGGCCGTCACACCTAGCGCGAGTCACCGAGTCCGGCGCCGAGGTCGAATAGCGCCAGGATCCCATCCGTAATTTAGAACACTTGTTCTGCTCCTCACGACCGCGCTAGACTGACGCGGTCGTGCCAAAGACCGATCCCCTGGCCCCCTTCTCCGCCCCCACCCGCGCCTGGTTCAACGAGGCATTTGCCGAGCCGACGAAGGCGCAGGTGCTCGGCTGGGCGCCGATCTCCGCGGGTCGTCACACGCTGCTGCATGCCCCGACCGGCAGCGGCAAGACCCTCGCCGCCTTCCTGTGGTGCCTCGACCGCCTCTTCACCGACACGGCGCCCCGTGAGCGCGAGCGGCGCCTGCGCGTCCTGTATGTCTCTCCGCTCAAGGCGCTCACCTACGACGTGGAGCGGAACCTCCGAGCGCCGCTGGCCGGGATCCGCCGGACGGCGGAGCGCCTGGAAGTAAAGCTCCCCGAGGTGCGCGTCGCGTCCCGGACCGGCGACACCCCGGCCGATGCTCGACGCCAGCTCGTCAAAGACCCACCCGAGATCCTGGTCACGACCCCCGAGTCGCTCTACCTGCTCCTCACCAGCCAGGCGCGCGAGGCGCTGCGCGGGATCGAGCATGTCATCGTCGACGAGGTGCACGCCCTCGCCGGCACGAAGCGCGGCGCCCACCTTGCCCTCTCGCTCGAGCGCCTCTGTGCCCTGACCGATGTCGAGCCGCAGCGGATCGGGCTCTCCGCGACGCAGCGCCCCCTCTCCGCCATCGCCGCCTTCCTGGGCGGCGTCGGCCGCGAAGTTGAGATCGCCGATGCAGGCTCGCGCAAGCCGCTCGCCCTCGAGGTGATCGTGCCGGTCGACGACCTGGGGCACCTCGGCGATGCGGCCCCGGACACCGCGGGGCCGGAGGAACGCCACTCGATCTGGCCATCGATCTACCCGCGCCTGCTGGAGCTGATCCGGGCGCATCGGTCTACGCTCGTCTTCGTCAACTCGCGCAGGCTCGCGGAGCGCCTCTCCAACCGCCTGAACGAGCTTGCCGGCGAGGAGCTGGTCCGGGCGCACCACGGCAGCATCGCCCGGGAGCAGCGGCTCCAGATCGAGGAGGAGCTGAAGGCGGGGCGCCTGCCAGCGCTCGTCGCGACCTCGAGCCTGGAGCTGGGGATCGACATGGGCGCGATCGACCTCGTGATCCAGATCGAGGCGCCACCGTCGGTGGCGGCCGGGCTCCAGCGCATCGGGCGGGCCGGGCACCAGGTCGGGGAGCCGTCGACCGGCAAGATCTTCCCGAAGTACCGCGGCGACCTGCTGGAGGCGGCGGTGGTGGTGCGCCGCATGCTCGACGGGGCGATCGAGGAGACGCGGATCCCGCACAACCCGCTCGACGTCCTGGCTCAGCAGGTCGTGGCGGCTGGAGCGATGGACCGATGGACGGTCGACGCGCTCCACGCGCTGGTGACACGCGCCGAGCCGTTCCGCGACCTGTCGCGCCAGCAGCTCGAGGGCGTGCTCGACATGCTCTCCGGCCGGTACCCGTCCGACGAGTTCGCCGAGCTGCGGCCGCGAATCGTGTGGGATCGGGCCAGCGACACGATCCAGAGCCGCAACGACGCCCGAGTGGTGGCGATCACCTCTGGCGGCACGATCCCGGACCGCGGCCTCTTCGGCGTCTTCCTCGCCGGGGAGGAGGCCGGCAAGGGGCGGCGCGTCGGCGAGCTGGACGAGGAGATGGTCTACGAGAGCCGGGTCGGGGAGATCTTCCTGCTGGGCGCCTCGTCCTGGCGGATCGAGGAGATCCGCCAGGACCGGGTGATCGTGACCCCGGCCCCCGGACAGCCCGGCAAGATGCCGTTCTGGAAGGGCGACGGGGTCGGCCGCCCGGTCGAGCTGGGGCGGGCGATCGGGTCGTTCCTGCGCGAGGCCGAGGCGATGCCCTCCGCGGCGCTCGACAAGCGGCTGCGCGACGACCACTTCCTCGACGAGCGCGCCGCGCGCAACCTGGTCGCGTACCTGGGCGACCAGCGCGAGGCGACCGGATCGCTGCCGACCGACCGGCAGATCGTGGTGGAGCGCTTCCGGGACGAGCTTGGCGACTGGCGGATCTGCCTCCTCTCGCCGTACGGCGGCCGCGTCCATGCGCCCTGGGCGCTTGCCATCGAGGCGGGGCTGGCGGAGCACGGCCAATCCGCCTCGACGCTCTGGACCGATGACGGGATCGCGGTCCGGCTGCCCGAGGCGACCGAGCCGCCGCCGGAGGAGATCTTCCTGCTCGACCCGGATCGGATCGAGGAGCTGGTGACCGATGCGCTCGGTGGGTCAGCGCTCTTCGCGTCGCGCTTTCGCGAGAACGCGGCGCGCGCCCTTCTGCTTCCGCGACGACGCCCCGGGCAGCGCACCCCGCTCTGGATGCAGCGCCAGCGATCCTCGGACCTGCTGACGGTCGCGAGCCGATACGGATCGTTCCCGATCATCCTCGAGACGTATCGCGAGGTGCTGCGCGACGTCTTCGACCTGCCCGCCCTGCGCGAGCTGCTGGCCGGCATCCGCTCGCGCCGCGTCCGCGTGACGAGCATTGAGACGCGCGCCCCGTCGCCCTTCGCTGCGAGCCTCCTCTTCGACTACGTCGGCACGTACATGTACGAGGGCGACGCCCCGCTCGCCGAGCGGCGCGCCCAGGCGCTCGCCCTCGACCGAGAGCTGCTGGCCGAGCTGCTCGGCGCCGACGAGCTGCGCGAGCTGCTCGACCCGGCGGCCCTCTCCGACCTGGAGCTGGACCTCCAGTCGCTCACTGGAGGCCGCCGGGCCAAGACCGTCGATGGCGTCCACGACCTCCTGCGACGCGTCGGGGATCTGCGTGGAGACGAGGTGGCAGGACGCACCGACCTGGCCGATCCGCTCGCAGCCCTCGCGGCCCTGCTCCGTGACCGGCGCATCGTGGAGATGCGGATCGCCGGCGAGTCGCGCTGGGTGGCGATCGAGGAGGTGGCGCGCTTCCGCGACGCCCTCGGGGCGAGCCCGCCGGCCGGCGTCGCCGAGACGTGGCTCGCCTCCTCGACCGACGGCCCGCCGCCGCTGGACGCGCTGCTGCTGCGCTGGGCCCGCACCCACGCCCCCTTCACGGCGGCCGCTCCCGCCGGCCGCTGGGGGATCGCCGTCGAGCGGGTGACGGAGCGCCTTCAGGCGCTGGTCGAGGCAGGGTCACTCGTCGAAGGCTCGTTTCGTCCCGGCGGCACGGAGCGTGAGTTCGCCGATCCCGAGGTGATGCGGGCGCTCCGCCGCCGTTCCCTGGCGCGCCTGCGGCGCGAGGTGGAGCCGGTCACGACCGAGGCGCTGGCACGGTTCCTGCCCGCCTGGCACGGGATCGGCGGCCGGGCCAGTGGCGCCCTTCGGCTGCTCGAGGTGGTGACGCAACTGGAGGGATACCCGATCCCCGCCTCGATCCTGGAGCAGGACGTCCTGTCCTCCCGGATCGCCGGCTACTCCCCGCGCCTCCTCGACGAGCTGGGCGCCGGCGGCGAAGTGGTCTGGATCGGGCGCGGCCCGATCGGGCGGGACGATGGACGCGTCGCGCTCTACCGCCGCGAGCGGGCCGAGCTGCTCGCATCGGCGGGCGCCTTCGAGCCTGGCGAGCGACCCTCGGGCCTGCTCCATGACGCGATCCGGCAGCAGCTCGCGCGTCGCGGGGCAGCCTTCTTCGGAGCGCTCCGTGCCAGCGTGGCCGAGCCCGGTTCGGACGAGGCCGTGCTCGACGTCCTCTGGGACCTGGTCTGGTCCGGCGAGGTGACGAACGACACGCTGGCGCCACTGCGCGCCCTCTCCCTGCCGCGCTCCCGCTCGCGGTCCACCCGGCCGGGGCGTCCCGCCGGGACCGGCCCGCCGCGGGCTGCCGGTCGCTGGTCGCTGGTGGCCGACCTGGTGGGTGAGGGGCGCTCGCCGACCGAGCGGAGCCATGCCCAGGCACTCGCGCTGCTCGAGCGGCATGGCGTGGTGACGCGTGAAGCAGTGCTGGCCGAGGGCCTGGCCGGGGGCTTCGCGTCGGTCTACCCGGTGCTGAAGGCGATGGAGGAGGCCGGCAGGGCGCGCCGCGGCTACTTCGTCGCGGGCCTGGGGGCGGCCCAGTTCGCGCTCCCAGGCGCAGTCGACCGGCTGCGCGCTGCGCGGGAGACCGATGCCGACGGCGCCCCGG
>JBGQKH010000059.1:0-11479 GCA_041499395.1 Candidatus Limnocylindria bacterium | reverse complement strand
CGGGACGAAGAGCTCGTCGCGGAAGAGCCGATGCGTGGTCGGCAGCCCGCTCACGACGGTGGGGGTCGGGAAGTAGCCATGCTCGGTCTCGGGGCCGTGGAGCACCTCGCCGCCCGCCTCGATCGTTCCGCCGTCGCGCGTCGCCTCGGCGACGGCATCGGTGAACTTGCGCAGGGAGCGCTCGTTGATGACCGGCCCCATCCAGTTCTCGCGGCGGGTCGGGTCGCCAACCCGGATCTTCTTCGCCTTCTCGACCAGCAGGTCCAGGAACGGACGCGCCACCGCGCGCTCGACGTAGACCCGGGAGTTGGCGCTGCACTTCTGCCCGTCGTAGCCGAAGGCGGAGCGCATCACCCCCTCCGCCGCCTCGTCGAGGTCGGCGCTGGCCGTGACGATCGATGGGTTCTTGCCGCCCATCTCGGTGATGATCGGTCGCGGGTACTGCTTCGTGAACCCGGTGTAGAGACGCATCCCGACCTCGTAGCTGCCGGTGAAGACCATCCCGTCGAGGTCGGGGTTCTCCTCCAGCTCGGCGCCGACCGTGTCGCCGTGGCCGGTCACCAGGTTGAGGACGCCGGGCGGGATGCCGGCGTCGCGCATCGCCTCGCAGAACTTGTAGGCCATCAGCGGGGCGTCCGAGGAGGGCTTCATGACGACCGTGTTCCCCGCGATCAGCGCCCCGGCTGCCGGGCCGCCGACGAGCGCCATCGGGAAGTTGAACGGGCCGATCACCCCCCACACGCCGTGCGGCTTGAGGACGGAGCGGGTGTGCTCGGCCGGGGAGAGCGAGCCCATCGGCTTCACGAAGCCGTTCGCCTCCTCCATCCCGTCGCTGTAGTAGCGCAGCAGGTCGGCCGTCTCCTCCACGTCGCCGAGCGCCTCGAGCCGGTTCTTGCCGACCTCGAATGCCATCAGCGCGGCGTAGTCGAACTGCCGCTCGCTGATCAGGTCGGCCGCGCGGCGGATCAGCTCCAGGCGCTTGCGCCAGCCGAGGTCGCGCCAGGCCGGGAAGGCGGCCCGCGCCGCTGCGATCGCGTCGCGCACGTCCTGTCGCGTCCCGACCGGGAAGCGCGAGACGACGATCGTGGAGTCGATCGGCGAGCGGTCCTCGAACTCGGCCTCGCCGTGCCGCTCCTCGGGGCCGATGAGCATCGGGTATGACCGTCCCAGCTGGCCGCGTGCCCGCTCGACCGCCGCGTCGAAGGCTGACTGCAGCTCCTCGTTGTCGGCCGAGAGGGTCGCGTAGGTGATCTTCATGCGGGGTGTAGTGGTGGCCATCTCGCCTCATCGGCCTCCGCGAATTCGAGTCGCGCCCGTGCCGGAAGCGCGGGCGATCACCGGGGGTCTGCGGCCATTATCGCACCCGCCCCAGCGAGGGGAATGCCAAAGGCCAGGCTCCGGGGGGAGAAGAGCCTGGCCTTCGACGGCGCGAAGCATAGAGGCCGGATTCGGCGTCCGCAAGGATATTTCGTCAGCGCTTGGCGACGTGGTAGAGGCCCAGCTTCAGGGTGAGCGATGAAGGGTGGGGAGCCATCAGGAAGGCCCTGCCGCGGTCGCCGTAGAGGCGCGGCAGGAGCTCCATGGTGGTCGCCGGGTCCGAGATGTCGAGGCGGGTGTGGACGACCTTGATCTTGAATCCATGGCGCAGCCACCAGCCGGTACGGCGCTGCGTGGCCTCGTACGCGTGACGCACCACCTCCGGCTCGAGGAGGCTGCCGACCTGGTCGCGACCGTAGTAGCCGATCACGATCAGCCTGCCGCCAGGACGCAGGACGCGCAGCAGCTCGTCGATGGCGGGCAGCGACGCATCGTCCGGCTCGATCAGACCGCAGAGCACCACGTCGACCGCCTCGTCCCGCAGGGGCAGCGCGTCGAGAGCACCCTCCACGATCCGCAGGTTCGGCTGGTGCGCGGCCGCGGCACGCTGCCGCGCGACGTCGAGCAGGGCGGGCTCCGATTCGATCCCGTAGGTCCGTCCCGTGTGCCTGGCGAGGAGCATCGGGTAGTGCCCGATCCCCGTCCCCACGTCGGCGATCCGCTTGCCGGCGAGCGGGACGATCCGCTCGAGGGCGGCGAGCACCTTGCGCTCCGGATCGATCACCTCGCCCAGTCGGGCGTGCAGCGCCGGGTCCGGATCGGTCCAGGCGGGCAGGATGGCGTGCATCACGGGACGGTCACCTTGGTCCAGGCAGGGAGGCCATCACTCAGCATGATCGCGTTGCCATTGAGGATCTGGAGGTCGAAGGTGAGCGGGCCTGGCGCGACGCGCGTGGCCAGCACCGGGATCGTCAGCGTCCCGCCGGGCAGGAGCGGACCCCAGCCGAGCGACGTGGTGCCGGCCGGCTCGCCGCTCTCGCCCGGGCCGTCGACCCACTTCGTCCAGTTCTGGACGAGGGGATCCCCGCCCTCGCGGATCCGCTGCTGCGACGGCGCGAAGGGCGCGAGGAGGACCGTCCCCTTGACCGCCGTCGGCCAGCGCAGGACGAGCTCCTGGACAAGGGTCTGGGTCAGGTTCGTGACCACCACTCCTAGCTGCCCGGAGCCACCGGCCAGGATGTTCACCGTGACCTTGTAGCTGATCGTGGTCGGGTCGCTGGCGAGCGGCGCTGGCAGCTTCAGCCCGGGCTCCTCGGTTGGGGTGGGCTGCGCCGTGGGAGTTGGCGCCACGGATGGCGGGACACTCGGCGCCGTCGACGGGCTCGGCGACGGCACGGGGCCGCATCCGGCGAGGAGGAGCGCGAGGACAGCGTGCTGGGCGATGGGCGGCCGGGCGGACATCGCCCTACCTTAGGCGATCGACCTGCCAGACGCCGCCCCAGCGGGCCGGAATCGTGACCGCCAGGCCGTCGGCGGTTGAGCGCAGCGGGGCGGGGTTCCCGTCGCTGGTGAGCGACTCTGAGAGGCTCTCGGCCCGCAGCCCAGCCAGGGCGAGCTCGACCGGCTGCTCGCCCGCGTTGGCCACGACCACGGAACGTTGCGCGCCGTCGCTCCGCTCGAAGGCGAGCGCGGATCCCGTGGCCGCCAGCACTCGGAGGCCATCTCCGCGGAGCGCGGGGTCGGCCACCCGGGCCGCCACCGCCGCCCGCACGAAGCGGAGCAGGTCCATGTTCCAGCTCGCTTCCTCGACCGGGAAGGTGCGTCGGCAGTCGGGATCGGCGCGGCCGGTCATCCCGATCTCGTCGCCGTAGTAGATGCACGGCGCTCCCGGCATCGTCATCTGGAGCAACGTCGCGATCCGCACCGATGCCTCGTCCTCGCCGCAGAGCGCCAGAACCCGCGGGGTGTCGTGCGAGCCGATCAGGTTGAGCTGCGCCGCCAGGTGCTCCGGCGGGTATGCCGTGACCAGCTCCGCGATCCGCATGCCGAACGCAGGGGCGTCGAGCGGGAGGAGGCCGACGCTCACTGCCGTGTGCCCCGCCGCCACGCTCCGATCCAGGTGCGCCCCAGCGGCGAAGCCCAGGATCGCGAAGCCGAGCGGGTAGTTCATGGTGGCGTCGAAGAGGCGCGGCCCGAGCCACTCCGGTGCCACAGTCCAGATCTCGGCCACGAGGTACGCCTCGGGGTTGGCCGCGCGAACCCGATCCCGGAACTCGCCCCAGAAGGCGAGGTCGTCGATCTCGGCGGCAACGTCGAGCCGCCAGCCATCGGCCCCGAAGCGGATCCAGTGCTCGGCCACGGCGAGCAGGTACTCGCGCATCTCGGGGTTGCCGACGTTGAGCTTTGGGAGCGCCGGCAGGTTCCACCATGCCTTGTATCCAAGCGTCTCGAGCGCGTCTGGCTGCCGGCGGCCGCGCACGGCCGGGCCGCGATCGGGATACGGATCCAGCTCCTTCGTCCCTCGCAGCACCGCTGGGCTCAGGTAGAACCAGTCGCGGTAGGGCGAGCTGCGCCCCGTCTCGAGGACGTGGTGGAACGGCCAGAAGCCACGGCTGGCATGGTTGAAGACTCCGTCCAGGATCACCCGCATCCCGCGCCGATGCGCCTCGTCGAGCAGGGCCCGCAGCGCCGGCTCGCCGCCCAGCAATGGATCCACCGTCAGGTAGTCGTAGGTATGGAAGCGGTGGTTCGAGGCCGATGCGAACACCGGGTTCAGGTAGAGCGCGGTGGCGCCGAGCGACTGGATATGGTCGAGCCGCTCGATGACGCCGTAGAGGTCGCCGCCCTTGAAGCCATGGACGGTGGGCGGGGAGTCCCAGGGCTCCATTGGCCCCGGGGCGTGGACGCGGCCCGAGCGCGCGAGGCGATCCGGGAAGACCTGGTAGAAGACTGCGTCGCGGACCCATCCCGGAGGCGCGCTTGTCGTCATCGGTTCCTCCGGAGCGACCTTGGCGCCGGCAGGATAGCGGTTCGGGTGGCTGCTACGATCCCGGCGATGCCTGATCCCGCTCCGCCCCCCGCCGAGCCCCCGCGCGGCCCGATCCCCTGGGGGGTCCGCGCCTGGTTCGTGTGGGCCTTCGCGCTGCTGGCGATGACGGGCATCTTCCTGCCGCAGATCATCGGCTTCGTCGACTTCAGTGAGAAGGCGCCGTTCAGCCTGCTCGGCATCTTCATGATGTTCGAGCTGGCGGTCCTCCTCTTCGGGATCACCGTGGCGATGCAGCGGAAGAAGATCGGGCTCCGCTTCGCGATCGGGATCGCCGTGCTGGCCGCGCCGATCCTTGCCGGGCTCCCCCCGGTGCTCCTCGACTTCCCGCCGAAGTCGACGGCCGGCTGGCAGGCGCTCTTCATCCCGGTCGGCCTGGCGATCACCGTCGTGCTCGTCGTCTGGCTGCTCCGACCCGCCTCGCGCGCCTACTTCTCCGAGGACTGAGGCCCGCCCGGGCGCTCCTATACTGCCCTCGTGAAGCTGCTGGCCTACGCGCCGCACGAGGCCGCCCCGACCGATCGCGGGACGCGGCTCGGGCTTTTCACCGATGGCGGGATCCGTGACCTGACCACCGCCACGGGAGCCCACGACGTCGGCGAGCTGCTGGCCTCGGGCAGGTCCGTCGAGGAGGCCGATGCGGGCGAGCTGATCGACCCCTCAACCGTCTCGCTGCGGGCCCCGATCGCGCGTCCGGGGAAGGTGATCTGCGTCGGGCTCAACTACCACGACCACTGCCGCGAGCAAGGGGTCGAGCCGCCGCCCTACCCGCCCCTCTTCGCCAAGTTCGCGAACGCCATCGCCGATCCCGGGCAGGCGATCCTGCGCCCTCGCGCCACCGAGCAGCTCGACCTGGAGTGCGAGCTGGCCGTGGTCATCGGGCGCCGCGCCAGCCACATCGGACGCGAGGAGGCGCTCGACCACGTGTTCGGCTACACGATCCTCGACGACATCACGATGCGCGACCTCCAGCGCGAGGACCGGCGCTGGCTGCGGGCCAAGGGGTCAGATGGCTTCGCGCCGATCGGCCCCGTCGTCGTCACCCGTGACCAGCTGGGCGACGCGTCCAACCTGCGGATGCGGTCGTCGGTGAACGGCGAGGCGTGGCAGGACTCGAGCACCGCCGAGATGATCTTCGACGTGGCGACGATCATCGCCTTCGCATCGCGCACGATCACCCTGGAGCCGGGCGACATCATCGCGACGGGAACCCCGGCGGGGGTCGGCCACTTCCAGCATCCGCCGCGCTACCTGCACGACGGCGACCGGCTGCGCTGCGAGATCGAGGGGATCGGCGCACTCGAGAACACGATCGTCGACGAGCTGCCACGCGCCTCCGATCACGCCACCGCGGCCGGTGTGGCCGAGCTGATGGAGCTGGCCCGATGACGATCGCCGCCCCGCCCCGCACCATGCGGGCGCTCGCCAAGACGCGCCCCGAGCCGGGCCTGGAGCTTGTCCAGCGCCCCGTGCCGGTGCCCGGCCCTGGCGAGGTGCTCCTCAAGATGGAGGCGGCCTCGATCTGCGGCACCGACCTCCACCTCTTCCGCTGGGACCCGTGGGCCAGGGAGATCGTCAAGCCGCCGCTGATCCTGGGTCACGAGCTGGCCGGCCGCGTCATCGGCACTGGCGCCGGCGTGACGCGGGTCCGCGAGGGCGACCTGGTCGGCGTGGAGAGCCACATCGTCGACGGCACGTGCGCCCAGTGCCGGCGGGGTGATCGGCACCTCTGCCGCAACCTGAAGGTGATCGGCGCGCACGTCGATGGCGGCTTCGCCGAGTACGTGGTGATCCCCGAGGAGAACGCCATCGAGAGCAACGGCCTCGAGCCGGCGGTGGTAGCGCTCCAGGAGCCGATGGGCAACGCGGTCCACGCGGCCTTCGCGGAGCCGATCGAGGGGCGCACCGTGCTGGTCACCGGCTGCGGACCGATCGGCCTCTGCTCGGTGGGGATCGCCAAGGCGGCCGGCGCCTCCCTGGTGATCGCCACCGACACGGAGGCCTACCGCCTGGAGCTGGCCCGTGGCATGGGTGCCGGCCTGGCGCTCGACGCACGGGACCCGGCCACGGTGGGGCGGATTCTCGAGGCGACCGGGGGCGACGGGGTCGAGGTGGTGCTCGAGATGAGCGGCGCGCAGGCCGCCCTCGACCAGGCGCTGGCGGCGATCACGCGCGGCGGCCGGATCAGCCTGCTTGGCATCTTCGGGGAGCCGGTGCGCGTCGACCTCTCCGACTTCGTGATCCAGAAGGGGCTGCGCATCTACGGCATCTACGGCCGCCGCATCTACGACACCTGGGAGCGGACGCAGTCGCTGCTGCGCTCCGGCGCCCTCGACGTCACGCCGATCATCACCCATCGCTTCGACCTCGCCGACTGGGAGCGTGGCTTCGATCTGCTCGCCTCCCGTCACGCCGGAAAGGTGGTTCTCCTGCCATGACCGAAACCGTCGCGAATCCCGCCTCGGCCCGCTCCCGCAACCCGCTCGCCTTCCTCGACGGGGAGATCGAGGAGCTGAAGGCGCAGGGCCGATATCGGCGCCTGCGCGTGGTGCAGAGCGAGCAGCGCAGCCGCTGCATCATCGATGGGAAGGAGGTGATCACCCTCTCGAGCAATAACTACCTGGGGCTCAACACGCACCCGAAGCTCCGCGAGGCGGCGATCGAGGCGGTGCGCCGCTTCGGAGCCGGCTCGGGCGCGGTGCGGACGATCGCCGGCACGATGAGCCTCCACGAGGAGCTGGAGCGGCGCCTCGCCGAGTTCAAGCAGGTCGAAGCGGTGCTCACCTTCCAGTCCGGCTTCACCGCCAACACCGGGGTGATCCCGGTGATCGCGGGTGAGGGGGCGGTGATCGTTTCGGACGCCCTCAACCACGCCAGCATCATCGACGGGATCCGGCTCACCAAGGCCGATCGCAAGGTCTTCCCGCACGCCGATATGGACGCGCTGCGCTCCGTCCTCGCCGAGGTGCGCGCCGCGCCCGGTGGCGCCGATCGGACGGTGCTCGTCATCACCGACGGCGTCTTCAGCATGGACGGCGACATCGCCAGGCTGCCCGAGATCGTCGACGCAGCCGAAGCGGCCGAGGCGATCGTCTATGTGGACGACGCCCACGCCTCCGGGGTGCTCGGGCGAAACGGGCGAGGCAGCATCGACCACTTCGACCTCCACGGCCGCGTCCACGTCCAGGTCGGGACGCTCTCCAAGGCGATCGGCGTGCTGGGCGGCTACGTGGCCGGCACGCTATCCCTGCGCGAGATCCTGATCCACCGGGCGCGGCCGATCCTCTTCTCGACCTCCGCCCCGCCGGCCGTGGCCGCCGCCTGCCTGGCGGCGATCGACGTGCTCGAGTCGGAGCCGGAGCTGATCGAGCGGCTCTGGCAGAACACTCGCTTCTTCAAGGCGGGGCTGGCGCGCCTCGGCTTCGACATCGGCTCGTCGGAGACGCCGATCACGCCGGTCATCGCCGGCAGCGGGGCGCTGGCCATGAAGCTGTCGGATCGGCTCTTCGAAGAGGGCGTCTTCGCGCAGGCGATCGGCTACCCGACGGTGCCCGACGATCGCTCGCGGGTGCGCACCATTGTCACCGCCGAGCATTCACGCGAGGAGCTGGAGACCTGCCTGGCCGCCTTCGAGAAGGTCGGCCGCGAGCTCGCGCTGATCTGACACGTGAACAGCCCCCGGTCTCCCGGGGGCTGTTCCGTTCGCACAGCCGGCTCTCACCGGGCTCGCCGCTAGTTGCGGCTTCGGACCGTTTGCACGTTCCGGTAGGCAAGCGTCGCGAGCGACGCCAGCAGGATCAGGCTGAAGACGATGGTCGGCAACGGGCTGCTGCCGCGCTGCGACAGGGCGGTGTCGGCCTGGGTCTGCGCAGGGGTTCCGGTCCCTGCCTCGACCGACTGCTGGGGAGTAGCGGTCGGAGTAGCGGTCGGAGTCGGGGTGGCAACCACGATGGTCGTCGTGAAGCAGCCATTCCCGAGCGGGGTCTGGTCATTCTTCTCGGCTGAGTTGTCCTTGTTACGGTCGGTACCGCCGGCAGTCAGGCCGTGGTACCCGGAAGCAGGGATGACCCCGTCGTCCGATCGGACGTCGTACATCAGCACGCACACGTCGTACGAGCCGGCCTTGGCATACGTGTGACTGAGCGGTCCCCAGGTCCCGCTGTTGAAGACGTTAAAGGTCCCGCAATCCTTGGCGCCATGGACCGCGTTGTCGGTCGCGTTGTTGGCGTCCCCGGCCAGGACACCAACATTGAAGCTCCCAACCGGGTTGCCGGGGGCGGCCGGATCTCCCCAATCGACCGCGAAGCCGACGAAGATGTCGTTGTGGGCATTGCAGTCGCCGACGTGGGTGGGCCACTGCCAGCTGCCGTCGACCGTCACGGTCAGCCCATTGACGTGGGCGTTCAGAGGCACGACCGGATCCGGCGCGTCGGCAAGGACGGTCGCTGCCGCGGCCAGGATCATGGTCGCGGCCGCGACGACCGCCAGCGACCGCTTCCGAAACGCTCTGTGGTGCATCGATTTGGATCCCTCGTAGATGAATGCGCGATGGGCGAAATGCGCGATGCCGCAGCGTACACCGCTGGTACTGGCGCTGCCTAGTACTCGGGTCCCAGCCTCGCGGTGCGCTCTGGTCCGCTTCGGTGAGGTCTGCCTCCCCCCTGTTGCCCGCGCGCAACGCTGCTTGCGTCCGTGCCCTCAGGTGCGACCGCGCGCCTCGAGGAGCACCACCTGCGTCTCCTCGGGGAGCGAGGTGGCGTTCACCACCGCCTTCGGCTGGCGGATCTGCTCGGTCACCGCCATCTCGTGCAGGAAGCGATCCGGGCCGAGCAGGTCGGTCGAGGCGCCGTCGATCGCGAAGTGCATCGGGATCACGATCTTGGGGCTGATCTGCGCCACAACCTCGGCAGCCTCGGCGGGGGTGATCGTGTAGGTGCCGCCGGCCGGGACGAGCAGGACGTCAATCGGCCCCAGCTCGGCCAGCTCCTCCTCGGTCAGGAGGTGCCCCAGGTCGCCGAGGTGGCAGACGTGGACCCCGTCGATCTCCACCGCGAAGATCACGTTCTCGCCGCGCTCCGAGCCGCGGGTCCCGTCGTGGAAGGAGCGCACCCCGGTCACCAGCAGGTTGCGGTGCTCGTACTCGCCGGGACGGGTCAGGGTCAGGTCGGCAGTGATGGAGCGCGTGTACGCGTGGTCCGCGTGCGCGTGGGAGATCGTCAGCAGGTCGACGTCGTGCTTCCCCGCGACGAAGCCGGTCGAGGGCGGGCACGGATCGGTGATGGCCGTGGCCTCGCGCCCCTTCAGACGGAAGCAGGCACGCCCGTACCAGGTGATCTCCATGGGAGGTCCGATCCTACCGGAAACGCACGAGCGCCGGTGCCCGCCCAATGACACCGGCGCTCGAAGGAGGGAGGGTGGAGGCAGAAACCCGTTGGTTTCCAGCTCGCACCGTGAACCCTACGAGCGCCGGGTGAATCCCAAAGGGGGGCTTGGCTTAAGAAACCTGAACCTAAGCGGGTCCGATGACGGGTGCGACAATGCGCCCGATGCCATCCCCTGCCAGGCGTCTCGCGGCGGTCGCCGTGCTCCTCCTCAGCCTGGCGATCGCCGCCCTGGTGGGGTCGTGGGGGCTGGGCGTCCCGATCGGGATCGGGCAGGTACGTTCGCCAACCCCGCTTCCCGCCACTCCGACAGCCGCACCCTCCGCGTCGCAGGACGCGCTCACCGTCTTCGCGCAGATCGAGGGCCAGGTACAGACGCTGCGCGGGCTGCCGGCGGCGAAGGTCGGGCCACCGCAGGTGGTGACCCGGGCCCAGCTGGCGCAGATGCTGCCGGGCCTCATCGACCCACCGCTCGACAACGCCACCCTGCGCGCCATGGGCCTGCTGCGCGCCGACCAGGACATCGTGGCGCTTACCAACCGCCTCTACGACGCGCAGGTGCTCGGCTTCTACGACTTCGATGCGAAGCGGATGGTGGTGGTGAGCGACTCGGGGCTGACCGCGGAGGCGCGCATCACCTACGCCCATGAGTACACGCACGCTCTCCAGGACGCGGCCTTCGACTCGGGCGCGGCGGTCAAGCTGGTCGCTGGCCAGCACGACCGCGAGCTGGCGCTGCTCGGGGTGGAGGAGGGCGACGCCAGCGTCGTGATGGTGCTGTGGGCGATCGGGCACCTGTCGTCCGCGGAGATGTCGGGCATCACCGAGACGCCGCTCCCCGACATGAGCGGCATCCCGCCGTGGATGGTGACGCTCCTCGAGTACCCATACCTCGCGGGCTCCAAGTTCGTGAGCCAGCTCTACTCCTCGGGCGGCTGGGATGCGGTGGACGCGGTCTACGCGGACCTGCCGGCATCGAGCGAGCAGGTGCTGCACCCCGCGAAGTACCTCTCGCGCGAGGCGCCGATGACCGTCGCGCCGCTCGACCTGCGGAGCGCCCTCGGCAGCGGCTGGACCAGCGCCACCGACTCGACCATGGGCGAGGCGTGGATCTCGACCTGGCTGGAAGGGGTCGGGGTGAAGGCCGATGCCGCCGCGGCCGCGGCGGCCGGGTGGGGCGGCGACCGGCTCACCGCCGCGACGGGGCCGGGCGGCGCGTGGGCACTCGCCTGGCGGATGGCGTGGGACGCCCCCGCCGAGGCCACGCAGTTCGAGACCACCTACACCGGCGTCGAGTCGAGCCTCGCGTTCCCCACGCGCGTGGTCCATGCCGCGGACGGCGGGACGGTGGTGCTCCAGGCGTCCAGCGCCGAGCTCCTGGCCGAGATCGCCGCCCTCGCCGGGAGCTGACCCCTACATCGTCTCCGGCGCGGAGATGCCGAGGAGGCCGAGCGCATTGGCCAGTACCTGGCGGGTGGCATCGGTCAGGGCCAGGCGGGCATGGGAGAGCGGCACCGGGACCTCGTCATCGGGCAGGACGCGGCAGTCGCGGTAGAAGGCGCTGAAGAGCTGCGCCGTCTCGAGCAGGTAGTGGGTCAGCTCGTGGGTCTCGCGTCGCTCGGCGGCATCGGCCACCACGTCGGGCAGGGCCAGCAGGCGGCGGATCAGCGTCTGCTCGGCGGGATGGGAGAGGAGCATAGAGGCGCCGCTCGCATCGGGCGCATGGCCCGCCTCG
>JBGQKH010000058.1:0-11631 GCA_041499395.1 Candidatus Limnocylindria bacterium | reverse complement strand
TTCGCGGGCCCGCACGCCGCGAGGATCGTGAACAACCTGGAGTGGACCGCGCCCGTCTCGGCGCTGAGCCTCCTGCGGGACGTGGGCAAGCACTTCAGCGTCAACCGGATGCTGGAGAAGGAGTCCGTTCGCGCCCGCCTCGATGGCCCGGGGATCAGCTTCACGGAGTTCAGCTACCAGATCCTGCAGGCATTCGACTACCTGGAGCTGCACCGCCGCTATGGCTGCCGGCTGCAGACGGGTGGCAGCGACCAGTGGGGCAACCTCACGGCCGGCGTGGACCTGATCCGCCGTGTGACCGGGGAGACCGTGCACGCCCTCGTCACACCGCTGCTCACCAAGGCCGACGGAACGAAGTACGGTGCGACCGCCGGCGGCACCCTGTGGCTCGACCCACAGCTGACGAGTCCGTACGCGTTCTACCAGTACTTCGTCAACGCTGCCGACGCCGACATCGGCTCACTCGTTCGCGTCTTCAGCTTCCGATCTCGCGAGGAGATCGAGGCGCTCGAGGCGGAGTCGGGGCAGCGGCCCGAGGCACGCACGGCGCAACAGGCCCTGGCGGGGGAGCTGACGACCCTGGTGCACGGGGACGAGGCCACCCTCCAGGCGGTTTCTGCCAGCGCAGCCCTCTTCGGGAAGGGGGAGCTCGCGGCGCTCGACGCACCGACGCTGGCCGCGGCGGCGGCTGAGCTGCCGCGGGTCGAAGTGGCGGGCCCGGTGCCGACGGTGGGGGAGCTCCTCGTTGCGAGCGGGCTCGTCGAGAGCCGAACGGCCGCGCGACGGGTGGTGGGGGAGGGCGGGGCGTACCTCAACAACCGTCGCCTCACGGATGTCGACACCGTGCCCCAGGCCTCCGAGCTGCTGCACGGACGCTGGCTGATCCTGCGGCGCGGCAAGCGCAGCCTCGCCGCCGCGGAGGTCACGGGCCAGGCCTGAGGCGCCTCAGCCTGTCGCTCGCTCGCTGGCCGGCTTCACGATCAGGACGGCGGCCGCGGTGATCCCGATGACCAGGTGCAGGAGGTTGTCGGCGGGGCTCTCCAGGTTCGCCACCCCGAAGGCATTGGGATGGGCGCCGCTCCCTGCGGGCAGCAGGAACCCGTAGACGCCGACGGAGAGCGTTATGAGGGCGATCAGGGCGACGACGCAGCGCTGAAACCGAGCCGTGGACCCGCTCCTGCCCGGCAGGAATGCCGCGCTGATCGCCACCACCCCCACCATGCTGTGCGCCAAGTTCTCCGTCCCGTCCAGCCAGAAGCTCGGGGACCCGGCCTCGGTGAAGAGATTGGCGTACCCCACGACGCCAAGGAGCAGCAGGACGGAGCCGCCAGCGCTCAGGAAGAGCCTGGGGTACACCGGATCAGTGCTTCTCCCCGGCGACGATCTTGGCCTGGTGCTCGGCGATCACCCTGTCAGCGATGGTCGAGGGTACCTCGGCGTAGTGGTCGAGCTTCCAGCTGAAGCGGCCGCGGCCCTGGGTGATGCTCCGCAGCTCGGTGGCGTAGTGGAACATCTCAGCCTGCGGCACCTGCGCTCGCAGACGCTGCATGCCGTCGCTCGAGTCCATCCCCAGCACGTGCCCCCGCTTTGCGGTGATCTGGCCCATCACGTCGCCCATGTACGCGTCGGGCACCACCACCTCGACCTCGAGGATCGGCTCGAGCAGGGTCGGGTCCGCCTCCGGGAAGGCGCGCTTGAGCGCCTGGCTGGCTGCCACCTTGAAGGCCATCTCCGAGCTGTCGACGGTGTGATAGCTGCCGTCCACGAGTCGCGCGCGGAGGTCGACCACCGGGTACCCCGCCAGCACGCCCTCGATCAGCGTCTCGCGCAGCCCTTTCTCGACGGCGGGAATGTACTGCTTGGGTACCACGCCACCCACGATCTTGTCCCCAAACTCGAAGCCGGTCCCAGAAGGGAGCGGCTCGAACTCGATCACGACGTGGCCGAACTGCCCGTGGCCGCCGGTCTGGCGCTTGAACCGATTGTCGATCTTCGTCGGCTTGCGGATCGTCTCGCGGTACGGCACGCGCGGGCTGCCGATCTTGACCGAGGCGCCGAACTTGCGCTTCAGCCGCTCGACGAGCACGTCGACGTGCGCATCGCCCATGGCAGTCAGGATCGTCTCGCCGGTGCCCTCCTCCCGGTGGATGCGGGCGCAGGGCTCTTCCTCGAGCATGCGCGACAGCGCCTGGCCGAGCTTGTCGAGATCGGCCTTGGACTCCGGCTCGATGCTGACCTGCAGGCTCGGCGCCGGGAACTGGAGCGCCGGCAGGCTCACCGCCTGCGCCCGGTCCCCCACGAGCGTGTCACCGATCTGGGTACTCGCCAGCTTCGCGACCGCGACGATGTCGCCGGGCCCTGCCTGCGGCAGGTTCACCTGCTCCTTGCCGAGCAGCCCCAGGATGTTGCCGATCCGCTCATCGGCCTTGTGCGTCGCGTTCCACAGGTGTCCCTGCGAATGGAGCGACCCCGCGATCACCCGGAAGTAGGTGAGGCGTCCGACAAACGGGTCGGCGGTGGTCTTGAAGACCTGCGCCACGAACGACGCGGCCGGATCCGGCTCGATCCGCTTGCCGTCCGCCGTGGCGCGCGACCCCACCTCCGCTGCCGACGGGATGTGCTTCGCGATCATCGCAGTCAGCTCGCGCACCCCGATGTTCTTCAGGGCGCTGCCGACGAAGACGGGCACCACGCTCCCTTCGCGGGTGCCCTTGTGCACGGCGGTCTCGATCTCGGCGTCGCTGATCTGCTCCCCGTCGAGATAGCGGGTCATCAGCTCGTCGCTGGCCTCCGCGGCTGCCTCGACCAGCGCCTCGCGGCGCGCCTCCTCGCCGGCGCGCATCTCGTCGGGGATCGGCACCTCCTTCGGCCTGCCCGCCTCGTAGATGTTGGCGTGCTGCTCGATGACGTCGATGTAGCCGCGGAACGACTCGGCGGAGCCGATCGGCAGGTAGACCGGGGCGATCTTCGGCCCGAACTTGGCCTTCAGCCCGTCGAGCACCGCGTCGTAGTTCGCGTTCTCGCGGTCCATCTTGTTGACGAAGATGAAGCGCGGCAGGTTCCGTTCCTCGGCGAGGCGCCACACCTCCTCGGTCCCGACCTCGACCCCGGCTGACGCGTCGATCACCACGATCGCGGCGTCGACCGCCGCGAGCGCTTCGACGACGTCGGCCTGGAAGTCGGCGTAGCCGGGGGTGTCGACGAGCGTGATCCGGGCCCCATCGGCCTCCAGGGTCCCGATGGCGAGGTTGATGCTCTGGCGCCGCTTCTGCTCGTCCGGGTCGTGGTCCAGGGTGGCCGTCCCCGCGTCCACGCTCCCCAGTCGCGTGATCGCGCCGGCGTCGAAGAGCATCGCCTCGGCGAGGCTCGTCTTGCCGGCGCCACCATGGGAGATGAGGGCCACGTTCCGGATCCGGTCGGGGCTGGTCGGCTTCATCGGTGCTCCTTGTGCGTGGGTCGCAGAAGCCGAGGCCGACTCCGCCTCGGGCGAATCGTCGAGCGAGGGATGGGGGGCAATTATAGGGAGCGGCCGACGGCCGCCGATGCCACCGGGCCGGTCAGCGGCGCCGCAGCTCGATCCCGAGCCAGATGTAGAAGATCGGGCTGAGCACGATCCCCGTGGCCGCCGCGGGAACGGCGACGAGTAGGTTCGTCGGAGTCAGGATGAGGAGACGACCCAGGTAGACCACGATCAGCAGCGCTCCGACGGTCATGCCCAGCGCCGCGAGGTTGGCGGGCAGGGTCCCGCTCCTGCGCGATTGCCAGGCGAGGACCAGCAGCCCGAGGCCCGTCACGCCAAAGGTGAGGAGGCCTCGCGGATCGATCGGGCTGGGCAGCTGCGCCTGGGCGAAGAGGTCGGTGACCGGCGCGTGCGCCGAGTTGGCAAGGTCGTACCCGCCGTGGACCATGGCTCCCATGGCACCCACCGCCACCAGCATCAGCCCCAGGAGGCCGATGGCGGCGGCGCTCTCCACGAGGCGACGGTAGAGCGCGACGAGCACGAGGACCGAGAGCAGCCCACCGGCCATCAGCGCGATCGATGCGACCGTGAGCCCCGCCTGCGGGGCCCACCCTTCCACGACGCCGCCCAGGAAGGCGATGGAGTAGACGATCCCGCCAATGCCCGTGGCGATCGCCGCGGCCCCCGCCGCGCGCTCGTACTCGGTTGCCGCCGGAGCTGGATTCGATGACATGCTGCGCAGGATGCCACCGCCGCACTCTCGGCGACAAGCCCCACCGACAACCTACCTGCCGAAGGCGTCGTAGCTGGCTCGGATCCACGTGGGCTCGCGCTCGTCCCGCGAGCCGAAGACCCAGTCGCGGCCGAAGGTAGACGCGAGATCCAGCGCGGTCCCGACCGAGGTGAAGATATGCGTCACCTCGGCACCACTGGCGACCGCGGCAGCACGGTTCTCAGGGACCAGCCGCAGCGCGTACTGCGTCCCGATCGCGACAGCCAGGATCGCCCCGCTCGCCGGGTGCACGAGCGCCGCGCTGTCGAAGACGAGCCAGCGGGCGTCGACGGCGAGGGCGGCGTTGAGCGTGTCCCATAGAAAGTCCACCACCGCTGGATTTGAGCCGAGATGGCCGCGGTCGATTCCCGGCCCAGGTGGCCCGAAGCCCGACTCGTCCGCGGGGCGCCCATGGGAAAGGTAGAGGAGCGCGCCGGCGTTGTCGGGGCGGTCGAGCAGGGAGGCCATCGGCGCATGGTAGGGAGCGTCGAGCGGCATTGCTACAATCGAGGTTCCCAGCACGACCGGAGGCCCGATGTCCGGCCACAGCAAGTGGTCCCAGATCAAGCGCCAGAAGGGCGCCAACGACGCCAAGCGCGGTGCGCTCTTCACGAAGCTGACCCGCGAGATCATCACCGCGGCTCGACAGGGCGGTGGCGACGTCGAGGGCAACTATCGGTTGCGCATGGCCGTCGACAAGGCTCGCGACAACAGCATGCCGATGGAGAACATCAAGCGAGCCATCGAGCGTGCGACCGGCTCCGGCGCCGATGCAGTCCAGTACGAGGAGATCACCTACGAAGGGCTCGGGCCAGCCAACGTGGCCGTGATCGTCCAGGTGATGACCGATAACAAGAACAGGACCGCCGGTGAGATCCGGAGCATCTTCACGAAGGTCGGCGGAACGCTGACCCCCGTCGCCTGGCAGTTCGAACATCGGGGCCTCCTCAGCGTTCCGCTCAAGGGCAACGACCCGGACGAGGTGACCCTGGCCGCGATCGATGCGGGGGCGAGCGACGTGTCCAGCCCGGAGGGCGGGGTGATCCTGGTCGTGACCGAGCCCGGCGACCTCGAGCCGGTGCGCGCCGCCCTCTCCGCCGCCGGCTATCCCGCCGAGTCGGCTGAGCTCTCGATGGAGCCGACCACGAAGGTCGAGCTGGGCGACGAGAAGTCGGCGCGCCAGGTGCTCGGCTTCGTCGAGCGGCTCGAGGAGCTGGAGGACGTTCAGAACGTCTACGCCAACTTCGACCTGCCCGATGCCCTGATGGAGCGGCTCGAGGCATCGGTCGCCTGAACCTGCCCGGCGCTACCATGCGTTGATGATCGCCCTCGGCATCGACCCAGGCACCGCGGTGTGCGGCTTCGGGGTCGTGTCGCTCGAGGAGGGACGGCTGCGCCTCATCGACGCCGGGGTGGTGCGGACCGACGCCACGCAGACGGACGCCGAGCGGCTCAGCACGCTCCACGCCGCCCTCAGCCAGCTCCTGGCCCTGCATCGGCCACACCGAGTTGGGGTCGAGCGCCTCTTCTTCCAGCGCAACGTGCAGACCGCCATGACCGTGGGCCAGGCACGTGGCGTCGCCCTGCTGGTCGCGGCGCAGGCGGGGCTCGAGGTGGACGAGCCGACGCCCAACGAGGTGAAGCAGGCGGTCTGCGGCAACGGCGCGGCGGAGAAGGGGCAGGTGGCCGCGATGGTGGCGCGCCTGCTCGACGTGTCGATGGACGGCGTACCCGACGACGCGACCGATGCGCTGGCGGTCGCAATCGGGTGCGCCTACCGCGGGGCTGCGACGACGAAGCTGGCCGCGGCGCGATGATCGGATCGCTCCGCGGCCCGGTCACCCACGTCGGGCAGGAGTTCGTCCTGGTCGACATCGGTGGGGTCGGGTATCGAGTGGTCGCCGGCCCGTCCCTGCTGGCTCGCCTGCGGGTGGGCAGCGAGGCGCGCATCTTCGTGCACCACCTCGTGCGGGACGACCTCCAGGCGCTCTTCGGCTTCGCCTCGCCGGAGGAGCTCGCCTTCTTCGAGCTGCTCATGACGGTCACGGGGGTCGGGCCGCGCCTTGCATTGGCGATCACCAGCGCGCACGCAGTGACGAAGCTGCAGCTCGCGATCGTGACTGACGACGCGGACCTGCTCACCTCGGTGAGCGGGGTGGGACGCAAGACCGCGCTGCGCATCATCCTGGAGCTCAAGGAGAAGATCCACGCCGCGGGCATTGCCGCCGGCGGGGGATCCAGCACCGACTCGGACGTGGTGGCCGCCCTCGAGTCGCTCGGGTACACGGCGTCGGAGGCGCGCCGCGCGGCAGGGATGGTTGCCGGCAGCGAGGGTGGGCTCGACCTGCGCATCAAGGCGGCGCTCCAGGAGCTTGCGCGGAACCGATGACCCTCGACATCGCGCGCTGGAGCAACCCGGAGGTCGCTCGCCGGATCCTCACCGAGTTCCATGTCTGGGCGGTGGTCGGCGCCTCGCCGGACCCGACCCGTCCGAGCCATGGCGTGTCGCGGACGCTCATCCGCCATGGGTACGAGGTGATCCCGATCTACCCGGTCGCGACCACGATCCACGGCCTCGCGACGGTTCCGGACCTGGCCAGCGCGGCGGCGGCACGCCCGCCTGAAAGCCCCATCGAGGTCGTCGACATCTTCCGGGCGTCGCACCGTGCCGGGCAGCACGTCGACGAGGCGATCGCGATCGGGGCGAGGGCGGTCTGGATGCAGCTCGACGTGATCGACGAGGCGGCCGCGGAGCGAGCCGATCGCGCCGGGTTGCTGGTCGTGATGGACCGCTGCCCGGCGATCGACCTGGGGATTTTCGGCCTGGGCTGATCGCCCGCTAGCGCCGCATGACGAGGCCGATCCGCCCGAACGGCGGGCGCGGATCGGCGTAGGTCTTGGCCCTGGGGTCGGTGGGGGATTGCTCGCCCGGATCCCAGAGGCGGTTCGTCGCCTCGAAGCTGACCTCCGCCAGCTGTGACCAGCGCTCGAGCATCCGCGTGCCGATCTCGTTCACGAGGTGCTGGATCGAGAGGCTGACGAAGTGGTGGAAGACCGATGCCGCCAGGTCGGCCACCTGCTCCCCGGCCACGTAGCGCGCCGGATCCGAGCCCAGGGCGTCCGCGGCATCGGCGTAGCGCCAGCCGATATCGCACCAGATGTAGAGGGGCCGGTCGCGACGCTCCGGCAGGGTCGTGTGCTCGTCGCGTGCGAAGCCGGCGAAGGCGCTGCCGGTGATCTTGATCAGCTGCAGGTCGGTGCGTGCGCAGGCGTGGCCGGTGATGCGGACCCCATCTCCGTCGCGCTCGAGCTCGAGGGAGGCCGTCGAGCGGTCGTTCCGGTCGCGGGCGAAGAGGACCTCCGAGGTCGTGAACCCATCGCCGTCGTCGCTCGGCACCAGCGCAGCCTGGAACGGGAGCTCGCGACCCGACATCGTCAGCCGCTCCATATGCGGGTAGGCGGCGAGGAAGTCCGTGCCGACGTCGGAGAGCCAGCCCTCGAGCGTCGCGGCGTTCGAGGCGAGGGTCGCGGAGTGCATGAAGTTCTTCATCGTGTCCGTGGCGACCACGAGGCGGTTGTCGCCGCGCGTGTAGGCATCGAGGAAGGCGGTGCCGTGGACGGCCACCTCGAGCTCGGCCGCCATCAGGATGTTCTCGCGGCCGGTGAAGGGTGATTCGGGGATGGCAGTGACGCCGCGCAGCGGGGTGCCATGCGTGCGGTAGACCTTGACGTCCGCCTTGCCATAGCGGATCTCGTACCGCGTCAATCCGCCTCCTCATCGCCGGCCGGCTCGCCACGGATCGACCGAAGCCGATCGGCCGCGATGTAGATCGCGTCGTCCACGCCCCGACGCAGCTCGGCGTCCCGCTCGTTGCGGAGCGCGACCTCCATCAACGGGATGATCGCCGCTCGCGGACGCCCGGCCACGAAGACGACGTACCGGAAGCCGAATCGCCGTTCGTAGGCGGCGTTCAGGTCGGCGAGCTCCTGGGCGAGCGCCTCGTCGCCAGCGGCGTCGTCATCCTGCTCGCCGCGCGACAGCGCGGACATCGCGGCCGGGTCGGCACCGATGCGTGGGTGCGCATCCAGCAGCTCGCGCAGGTCCGCTTCGGGCGCAGCTGCTGCCGTCTCCCGCGCCGCGACGAAGATCGCATCGTCCGAGTCGAACGGGCGCGCCATCGCGAGGCGTCGCAGGAAGCCCGGCGCTCCTTCGAAGAGCGGGGCGAGGGCGCCAGCGAAGGCGTCGTCCGAGAGGGCGTTCAGCGCGTCCGCCGCTGGGATCTCCATTCAGGTCCCGCGGTAGGTCGAGAGGCCGAATGGCGAGAGCAGCAGCGGCACGTGGTAGCTGCGGTCGGCCTCGTCCACCCGGATCCCGATGGCGAGGTTCTCGAAGAAGTCCGCGTCTCGGTCAAGCGTGGCCGCGTAGGCGGCCAGGTCGAAGACGAGCTGGTAGTCGCCGACCTCCAGCTCTGTCGCGAGGAGCGAACGGATCCGGCCGTCGGCATCGGTGGTCAGCTCCGCGAGGAGCTCCGGGCGCCCGTCCTGCTCGAGGCGGAAGAGGGCCACCGGCAGACCGGCCGCTGGCACGCCGAGCTCCAGGTCCAGCACGTGGGTCGAGATGGTCGGGCGGGGATCGGCCACTGGTATCCTCCACGGATGGCGGACCTCACGATCCGGGTTGGCGACCTCCACTTTACCGCCCGATGGGAGGAGGCCGCCCCCCGCACGCGCGAGGCGCTGCAGCCCTGGCTGCCGATCCGATCGCACCTGATCCACTGCCGCTGGAGCGGGGAGGGGACCTGGATCCCGTTCGGCGATCGCCGTCCCGAGGTGGGCTACGAGAACCACACGGCCCATCCGGCGCCCGGGCAGCTGCTCATCTACGTCGGCGAGCTGTCGGAGTGCGAGATCCTCGTCCCCTACGGCGCGTGCAGCTTCTCGTCGCGGGTCGGACCGCTGGCCGGCAATCACTTCGCGACCGTGGCAAGCGGCGCCGCGCAGCTTCCCGAGCTGGGGCGTCGGGTCCTGTGGGAGGGGGCGCAGGAGATCGTGATCGAGGAGGCGGATGCCGGGAGTGGCTGACCTCGTCGTCAGCGGGGGGACCGTCGTCACCGCTGACCGCTCCTTCCGTGCCGACGTGGCCATCACCTCGGGCCGAATCTCCGCAGTCGGCGAGGCGCTCACATCAGCCCATCCCGACGCTCGCGTCCTCGATGCGACCGGACTCCTGGTCCTCCCCGGATGCGTCGACGTCCATACGCACACGCGGCTTCCGAGCAACGAGGAGCCGGATCGCTTCTTCCAGGACAGCGTCGCTGCCGCCTTCGGTGGCACCACGACCTTCCTGGCGTTCAACAATCCGGGCACCGGAATCAGCGAGGAAGGGGCCGCCTCGCTACTGGCGGGGATGCGCGAGTTTCGAGCTCGGACGGCCGGCGAGTCGGCGGTCGACTTCGGCCTCTCGGCCGTGATGAGCGGCCAGCAGGCGGACCCGGTCGCCGAGCTGCCCGAGCTGATCGCCGCGGGCGTGCCGACCGCGAAGGCGTTCATGGTCTACGACTTCCGCCTGCCCGATGAGCGCCTCTTCGCGGCGCTCCGCGCCATGGGCCGACATGGCGGCATGCTCGAGGTCCACTGCGAGAACGCGACGGTCATCGATGCGCTCGTCGCCGACGCGCTGTCCCGGGGCGAGGTTGCCTGCCGCTACCACGCCCTGACTCGACCGACCTACGCCGAAGCGGAGGCGACCCACCGCGCCATCGCGCTTGCGCGAGCGGCCGACGCGTCGGTCTACATCGTCCACCTCTCCTGCGCGGACGCGCTGGCCGAGGTGCTCGCCGCCAAGGCGCGCGGCTGGCCGGTCTTCGCCGAGACCTGCCCCCACTACCTGGCCTTCACCGATGCCCGCTACGGCCTCGCCGACGAAGGCGAGGTGATCAAGAACGTCATCTCGCCGCCCCTGCGCTCGGATGCGGATCGGCAGGCGCTCTGGCTCGGGCTCGCCGGCCGGGGACTCGACCTCATCGCCACCGACCACGTACCCGACCGGCTGGCGATCGAGAAGCGCGTGCCGGCGCCGCCGTTCCCCCAGATCAGCAACGGGGCACCGGGGATCGAGACCCTGCTGGCGGTGGTGTACAACGAGGGCGTCGTCGGGGGCCGCATCAGCGTCGAGCGAATGGCTGATCTCCTGGCCACCACCCCGGCTCGCCTCTTCGGCCTCTCCTCGAAGGGAGCGGTCGAGCGCGGCAGGGACGCCGATCTCGTGCTCTTCGACCCGGCGGCGCGACGCACCCTCGGCCAGGCGGGGCTGCACCACACGAGCGACTTCACGCCGTACGAGGGGATGGCGGTGACCGGTGCGATCCGAACCGTGCTGCTCCGGGGCGAGCCGGTGGTTCACGACGGCGCATTCGTCGGGCGTCGCGGCGCCGGGAGCTTCCAGGAGCGGCAGCTGATCTAGCGATCCGCCGGCCCGGGCTCCAGCATGCGGTAGGCATCCAGGGTGAGGAACTCGGCGAAGTCATCGGCGAGCACCAGCCCGTCGAGGAGTACAGCGGCATCGGTCCAGCGGTAAGAAGGGGCGGACGCGAGCAGCGCCGCGAGCTCCTCGTCGCGGATCTGCCGGTAGAGGTCGGCTGTCAAGGGCCTCCCGTCGTCCAGGGCGGTGCCATGGACGCGCCATTGCCAGAGCTGTGAGCGGCTGATCTCGGCCGTCGCGGCGTCCTCCATCAGGTTGTTGATCGCCGCGGCGCCGTTCCCTGCCAGCCACGAGGCGAGGTACTGGAGCGCCACGCTCACGTTCGTGCGGACCCCGGCCTCGCTGACCCGGCTGCCGGCAACCCGCGCGTCGAGCAGCTCGCCAGCCGCGACCGTCACGTCATCGCGAAGCCGATCCTTCTGGTTCGGCCGATCCCCGAGCAATGCGTCGAAGACCGCCTGCGCCACGGGCACGAGATCGGGGTGCGCCACCCAGGTGCCGTCAGAGCCGTCACCCGCCTCGCGCTGTTTGTCCTCGCGGACGCGGGCCAACGCGTTCTCAGTGACCTCCGGCAGGCGGCGATTCGGGATGAACGCGCTCATGCCACCGATGGCGTGCGCCCCGCGCCGATGGCAGGTGCGGACCAGCAGCTGCTGGTAGGAGCGCATGAACGGGACGGCCATCGTCACCTGGACGCGATCGGGGAGGATCATGTCCGCCCGGGAGTGGAACTTCTTGATCAGGCTGAAGATGTAGTCCCAGCGCCCCGCGTTCAGGCCCGAGGCGTGCTCGCGGAGCTCCCAGAGGATCTCCTCCATCTCGAACGCTGCGAGGATCGTCTCGATCAGGACCGTGGCGCGGATGCTGCCGCGCGGGATGCCCAGCTCCTCCTGGGCAGCCAGGAAGACGTCGTTCCAG
>JBGQKH010000057.1:0-12042 GCA_041499395.1 Candidatus Limnocylindria bacterium | reverse complement strand
GTAGTTCTGGAAGACGAAGCCGATGCTGCGGCTGCGCACGAGGGCCAGCTGGTCGTCGTTCAGGTCGGCGACCGGCACGGAGTCGAACAGGTAGCGGCCGCCGGTCGGCCGGTCGAGACAGCCCAGGATGTTCATCATCGTCGTCTTGCCCGACCCGGACGGCCCGACGATCGCCACGAACTCACCGTCGGCCACGTCGAGCGTGATATCGACCAGGGCCGGCACCTCCACCGACCCGAGGCGATAGGTGCGGCTCACCCCCTGGAGCGAGATGATCGTGGCCCTGGCCGGCCGATCCTGCGGGGAGGAGGTCTGTTCCGCTGAGTGCTTCGCGGGGGCGGGCATCAGTTGCCACCACCTCCGCCGCCGAAGCCGCCACCGCCGAAGCCGCCACCGAGGCCGCGGAAGCCGCCGCCGCCCGTGGTCGTGGTCAGCTGCGTCGACGCCGTCCCGGTGACCACCCTGTCGCCGGCGGCCAGGCCGGTGGTGACCTCCGCCAGGTCGGCCGTGACCAGGCCCGTGCCGACCGACCGGGTGGAGACGGTGCCGTCACCGGCCAGCACGCTGACCGTGTAGGAACCGAGGGTGCCACCCAGGGCGACGCTCGGGACGGAGAGCACGCCCAGTGCCTGGGCCGTGACCACGGTGACCTGGACGCTCATCCCCGGGAGCACGCCAGTGGGCAGCGAATCGATGGCCACCAGCACGCCGAACCCAACCACGCCGCTGCTCGACGAGCCGCTGGTCGAGACCGAGCTGACGGTCCCGCTCACATCGGTTCCGAGCGCGGTGACGGTCACCGTGGCGACCTGCGCTGCCTTGATCGAGGAGACGTCGGTCTCGGTCACCAGTGCCGACGCCACCATCGCATCGGACGCAATCACGATCGCCGCGCCGCTGGGCGCGACCGCGCCCGCGCTGACGTTCACCGCGGTCACCACGCCCGCCTCCGGTGCGACCAGGCTGCTATGAGCACGCTCCGCCACGAGGGTATTGAGGTTCGTCTCGGCATTGAAGAGCGCCAGGTTGGCGTTCGCCACCTGCAGCGTGGTGCCGCCGTTGCTGACCGTGGTCTTGTCGGCCGCAACCTGGGCGGCGGCCACGGCGATCTGCCTGTTGATCGCAATCGTGCTCGCGGTCGCGAGGATGTCCCCTGCCTTGACCTGCTGCCCCACCGCGGCCGTGACCGAGCTCACTGTCCAGCTCATCGACGAGCCTGCGCCGCTGGCGGCCGTGGTGCTGCCGCCAGTCCCCGACCCAGGAGCAGCCGCCGGCGTGACCGTCGCGGCGCTGCCGAACGCGAGCGAGAAGCCGCGAGCCGGCTCAAGGGTGCCGGTCGCGACGACCTGTGCCTTGACGTCCGCGACCGACGCGGTCGCGGACAGGTACTGGACCTGTGCCTTGGCGGCGAAGCCGGGACCCAGGATCGCGTATCCCGCGACCCCCAGGCCGATCACGACCAGGACGGCCGCGGCGATCCACCAGACTCTCATCGATCCTCCAGGTTCCAGCGGGCGAGGGGCCCCGATCACGACGGTGCGTGGGTCCCAACCTGACACTCGTTCCTTGTGATTTCCTGAAAGTGGAGGATTCGCGGCCGCTCAATCGACCGGCAGGCTCACCTCGAACCGGGCTCCCCCGCCCGGGCGGTCGGAGGCGCCGATCTGGCCTCGATGCTCCTTGACGATCCACGCTGCGATCGAGAGGCCGAGGCCGACGCCGCCCGGCGGCGCGTCAGCGGCCCGCCAGAAGCGGTCGAAGAGGCGCGGCAGGTCCTCAACTCGGATGCCGGGACCCTCGTCTTCGACCACGAGGCGTGCTCGGCCATCGATCATCGCGACGGTTACCCGCACGGGCCCCCCGGCCTGGCTGAAGCGGATGGCGTTGTCGGCGAGGATCGTGACCAGCTGGGCAAGCCGCTCCGGGTCGCCGTGGATCGCGGCCGGGACGGTATCGCGGGCGACCGTGACGCCACGCGTCGACGCCAGGTCGGCAAGGCGCAGGAGTGCCACCGTCACGACGTCGGAGAGGTCGATCGGCTCATGCCGGACCTCTACGGCACCGGAGTCGCTCCGGGCCAGGAGCAGCAGCTCCTCGACGAGCGTGGTGAGCTGTCCCACCTCGGCCTCGATGTCATCAACCACGTCGGAGACCTCGGCGAGGGGCCGCTCCGGGTCGCGCCGCAGCTCGCCGACGTTCAGGCCGATGACTGTGAGGGGGGTTCGCAACTCGTGACTGGCATCGGCGGCGAAGTCGCGCTGGTGGCGCAGCGAGGCCCGGATGGGGATGAGGGCCCGACCGGCGTACACAAAGCCGAGGCCGATCGCGACGGCCACCGCGGCGGCGCCACCGACACTCAGCACGGCGAGGAGCAGGGCGAGGGTGCGCTCCTCTGCCGCCCGATCCTCCACGATCTGGATCACCACGGGCTGGTTGTTGACCGTGATCCGCCGGCTGAGGACGCGGACCGGGGTGCCGTTCAGCGTCGACTCGCGAAGGTCCTCTCCGTTCGCCTGCGCCGCGCGGATGCCGTCCGTGATCGGCAGCCCCTCCAGGCCGGACTGCAACGGCCCGAAGAGATGGCCGCCCTGGTCGACGATGAGGGTCACCGTCCCCGAGGCGGAGCCACCGAAAGCGGCGGCCCCGAACGGGATCCCGACGTCCGGGAAGCCGAGCTCCGGACGCCGTGGAAACCGGTCGGGAGGCAGCGAGGTGAGGCGGTCCTCGGTGGCGGTTAGGCGACGCTCCAGGGTGTCGACCGCGCTGCCGGTGAGCGACGTATTGATGACCAGGTAGACCGCCGTGCCGAGACCGAGCATGACGAGCAGAGTGAGCCCCGCGCTCCACCCGACGAGCCGAAAACGCACGCGGCGCAGCATGTCGGCATCCGGGGGCGAAGACGGCCGAACTCGTCCGCTCATGGATCGATCATCCGGTAGCCGGCGCCGTGAACCGTGACGATGCGAGCGCTGGCCTCTGGCCCGAGCTTCGAGCGGAGGAGGTGGATGTACGCCTCCACCGTGTTGTGCGTCACATCGTCGCCAAACGGCCACGCGTAGTCGAGCAGCTGGTCACGGCTGAGCACCTGGCCCGGGTGGCGCAGGAGGCATTCAAGCAGGGTGAACTCGCGCCGGGTGAGCTCGACGACGCGTCCGGTCACCTCGACCCGATGCATCCGCTGATCGAGGAGGATCGGCCCGTTGGCGAGCTTCTGGTCAATCTGATGATGGCCCGCGGCCCGGCGGTCGAGGGCCCGCAGCCGCGCCACCAGCTCCTCGTACGCGAACGGCTTGACCAGGTAGTCGTCGGCGCCGGCGTCGAGCCCAGCCACTCGATCGGCCATCCCGTCGCGGGCCGTCAGCATCAGGATCGGGACGCGGTGCCCGCCCCTGCGCAGGCGGCGGGCCACCTCCACGCCGGAGATGTCGGGCAGCCCGACGTCCAGGATGACGGCCTCGACCCCGATTCCCGACGAGACGATGTCGACGGCATCGAGCCCGTGGTCGGTCACCTCGACGACATGACGGTCGTGCTCCAGCATCCGGCGGAGGGCACGGCCGAGGCGAGCGTCATCCTCGACCACCAGCAGGCGCATCGGCGCAGTCTGCGCCCAGGTTTCTGAAGATGTCCTGAAGGCGGCGGCCTACCAGAGCGAGAGGCCGGTCACCTCGTCGGGCGTGCGGGTCAGCTCCACGCCGGTCATCTCGCGGATCGTCACCTCCGCGACGAAGACCTCGCAGCCGGGGAGCAGGTGGCCAGCGACGGTCCCCCCGTGACGCGCGGCGAAGCCGGCGTGGGCGTTCAGGAAGGCGCGCCCGTCGCGGACCGAGATGTTGCCCACGAACCCGAACAGCTCGTGGTGGTCGTCGCTGTCGAGCTCGATGTAGCGCCGATCCTCCTGGTCGTAGTAGGCGAACGACGCATGCCGCACCGCGCCGATGACGCTGACCCAGGCGGCCTTCACCTCGTACTCGGCAGCCAGGTGCTCGATCTCCTCGACGAGGTCGTCCCCCGCCTCGAGGCGGCCCACGAAGGCGCGTCCGGCCGATGCTTCCCGGAGCCAACCCGGCATCCCTCGCTCCTTCCTATTCGAAGTGCCCGATGCTGCCCACGATCGAGATCCGCGACGCCAGGCGGGCCGGGTAGAGGCCCGCCAGCGCCGCCACCCCCGTCCCCAGCAGCACGACGCTGATGAGCAGCGGCCACGGGATGGCGAGCCCCGCCCCAAAATCTCGCGGCGTGGCGCCACCGACCACGGCGATCGACATGAGCATGCCGGTCGCCACCGCGGCGATCCCGCCGATGGCGCCCATGATGGCAGCCTCTGCGACGACCATCGCCTGCACCTGGCCGGTGGTCATTCCATGGGAGCGAAGGATTGCGATCTCGCGCGCCCGCTCGACCACGCTGACGGCCAGGGTGTTGAGGATCCCCAGCCCGGCGATCACGACCGCCAGCACAGCAAGCACGTCGAAGAGGCCGATGAGCCGATCGAGCGACCGCTCCAGGTCGCTCGCCAGCTGCGAGGCGGTGAGCAGCTCGGCCGCATAGGCCTGCGCCTTGGCGCCGAGCGCCTCGCGGAACGCTGCAGGCGTGATCGCAGCCTGCGGCACGAACGCCCATAGCGACGCGCTGCTCGCCCCGAAGGTCGACCGCGCGTCGCCCAGGCTGACGAGCATCGCCCCGTCGGGCGATGCTGCCGGGAGGGTGTAGGCGATGATCCCCGCCACGCGGAACGCGTGGCGCTCGCCACCCGGCTGCGACAGCTCGACACTCGACCCGATGGTGAGGCCATCGCGCGTCGCGACCGGCTCCGGGACCAGGATCGCCCCACCCGCCGCCAGGGCCGCGAACGCCGCGGTTCGGTCCCCCTGGGTGAAGATCAGCGAGCCGGTCCGTTCGAATACCTCCGGCTCGATGCCCGCGAGGGAGGCCTCGAACGACGAGTCGCCCTTGTGGAGCACGACCGGGAGCTCAGTGATCGGGGAAGCGGCCTCCGCCCCCGCCACCGACTCGAAGTCGGGGCGATATTGGTCGATCTTGACCGCCAGCGTGAGGCGGATGGCGTAGCCGCCGGGAAGGATCGATGCGACCCAGCGGTCCGCCGTCGCGCGGGCGCTCTCGGCCACCGCGCCGAGCGTGACCACGGTGCTCAGGGCGATGATCAGGGCCCCGACGGTCAGGCCCGTGCGCGGGCGGTCGCGCCCCAGGTTGGCCCGGCCCAGCAGGCCCTCCGCGCCGAAGAACCATTCGAAGGGCCTGCCCACCACCCGGCTGAGCGGCTGCACGCCGATCGCGGTGAGCGCGGTGCCGGCCACCAGCACGGCCAGCGCCAGGGCGACGCCCGCGATCCCGAATCGGCCCCGATCGAGCGGGTACGCCGCAGCGCCCAGCCCGACGACGGCCAGTTCGAGCAGGACGAGCCAGCGGAGCCGACCCCAGAGCGTCCTTGCCGGCTGGCGCGATGGGTGCAGGGCATCGAGGGGTGAGATCCGCGCCGCCGCGGCGGCGGGGAAGGCGGACGCAGCCAGGGTGACCACGACGCCCATCGCGAAGGCGAGCAGGAGCGCGATGGGATTGAGGGGAAGGCCGCTCACCAGCACGGCCCGGGTGCTCCTCAGGAAGCCGATGATCAGCGCCGCGAGGCCGACCCCCAGGGCAAGGCCCAGAACGCTGCCAATGAGGCCAACCTGCGCGCCCTGCCGCAGGAAGAGCCCGAGCGCCTGGCGCTGGGTCATGCCGGCGGCCCGCAGCAGCCCGATCTCCCGCGTCCGCTCGGTGAGCGTCATCGCCAGGGTGTTGGCCACCAGGAACGACCCGACCGCAAGCGCGACCAGGCCGAACAGGAACGCGATCCCGGCGAATCCCTCCTGCGCCCGCCCCAGCTGGCGTTGGGCATCCGCCACGGTCTCGACTACGAACGGCTCTTTCATCTCCCGGGTCAGCGAGGCGTCGACATCGGCGAGGTGGCCCTGGGCGACGACCAGGTCCACGTGAATCACCGGTGCGGGCACGGCGAACGCCTGGTTGAGCGTCGACCGATTCAGGACGACCACGTTGCCCTGCTGGAGGGCGCCAACGCCCAGGTCGTCGAGCAGGCCGGCGATCCGCCACTTCAGCAGGCCGGATCGGCCGTTCAGCTCGAGCAGGTCCCCGACCGCGAGGCCGTATCGACCCGCCCAGCGCGCGTTTACGAGCACCTCGTTCGGCCGGTCGGCGGAGAGGAAGGTGCCAGCCACGAGGTTGTAGGTGCGGACCGCGGCCTCGTCCCCGGGATCGACGCCGAGGGCGAGGGCGGGGTCGAAGACGATCTCATCGGGACCGGGCAGGGTGGTGAACTGAATCCGACGCTCGGCGACCACCGCCGCGGTCACCACGCCGGGGATCTGACGGAGGGTCGTGACGGTTCGGGGCTGAAAGCCCGCCGGGTCGAAGGCGCGCACCCGGATCTGCGCCCTGCCCATGATCTCCTGCGCGGCCCGCTGGACCGCCTCGCTGGCCGCCTGGCTGGCGAGGAGCGTCCCCGCCACCAGGGCCACGCCGAGAGCGACCCCCACGATCGTGAGCGCGGAGCGCAGTCGCCGGGCGGTGAGGCCGCGCCAGGCCAGGGTCGCCAGGCGCACCGCGCTAGAGCCCCAGCGCGGCGAGGCGGGCGATGAGCGGGCGAGCCTCGTGGTCAGCGCGGCGTCCGAGCGAGATCTCGTCCCGAATTGTGCCGTCCCGCACCACCAGCACGCGATCCGCGTAGGCAGCGGCGCGCGCGTCGTGGGTGACCAGCACGATCGTCTGGCCGAGGCGCTCGCTCGAGTCCCACAGCAGATCCAGGATCTCGGTGCCGGTCACGAAGTCGAGGTTCCCGGTCGGCTCGTCGGCGAGGAGGATCGCGGGCTCGGTCGCCAGGGCCCTCGCCAGCGCCACCCGCTGCTGCTCGCCGGCAGAGAGCTGGTCCGGCCGGTGGTTCGCCTTGCCCGCGAGCCCCACAAGGTCGAGGAGCGAATCGACCCGCTCCCGGTGCGTCGTCAGGGAATCGCCGGCGATCAGGAAGGGCAGGGCCACGTTCTCGGCGACGTTCAGCAGCGAGATGAGGTTGAAGAACTGGAAGACGAAGCCGGTCTTGGCGCGGCGGGTCAGCGTCGCCCCCTCATCGTCGAGCTCGCTGATGTTGATCCCGTCGATCACCACGGAGCCGCTGGTTGGCCGGTCGAGCCCGCCGAGGAGGTGGAGCATCGTCGACTTGCCCGAGCCGGACGAACCCATGATCGCCACGAACTCGCCCTTGACCACCGTGAGCGAGACGCCGCGCAGGGCATCCACCGAACCCGCGCCGAGCGGATACCGCTTGACGAGGTCGTGCGCCTCGAGGATCACCGACATCGATGGCAGTCTAGCCCGGCCGCCGAGGCCGATGACGGTGCCGTCGCTCCGCCCGCGCACCAACCGATCAGCCGAGGAAGAAGCCGAGCAGCGAGCCGATGACGGTCTCGAAGATGCCCCGATCGGCCGCATCCGCCGATTCGATGCGGAGCGGATTTGCCGCTGCCGCGGGTGCCGCAGTGGCCCCCGGCGACGGGCCGTCGGTCTGCTGGGACGACGCGCTTCCGTCCGGGCTCGGGGTCGGCATGGCTGTCTCGGGAGCATCGGTCGGGACCTGGGTCGGCACGATCGTGGCGGTCGGTGCCGCGGTCGGCTTGGCGGTCGGCTTGGGTGTCGGCTTCGCGGTCGGCTTGGGGGTCGGGGGCGGAGGGGGCGGCGGCGAGCCGGACTTCAGCTTGATGAAGTCCTCGGTGTACATCCGGATGTTGCGGACGCTGCCGCCCCAGGTGACGCCATCCGCCCCGTAGGCGCCAACGCCGCCGTGGGTCCAGCTCGCATTGAGGATGTTCGCCCGGTGCCCGGACGAGTTCATGAAGCCGTCGTTGATCGCCACTGGTGAATCGGCATCCGCGTAGCCGGCGTTGTAGCCGATGTTCTCGCCACCCGACGACCAGCTGAGGTGGTTCTGGTCATACCAGTGATAGACCTGGTAGCTGGTGCCGAGGATGGTGTGGTCGAAGTAGTCGCGGTCCACCATGTCCTTGCTCCGCCATTGGGCGATGCTGACCAGGGTGGCGTGCCTGGTGAGCGGCGCGACGCCGTTGTTGACCCGGTCCCCGTTGAGCAGCTGCCAGAGGGTCGCCTCCGCGCTCGACTGGTTCCAGCCGGTCGCGGGTGGCGGGGCCCAGATCAGCAGCGCCGCGGCGAGGAGAGAGGTTCCAGAGAGGGCCACGGCGCGGGCCATGACGCGGCGAGGCCCACGACGGGGCGCGGTGGAGAACATGGGATCGAGCGTACGGATGCGGTGCTGGATGGTCTGTAGCGCTCTGGTCCGGTTTCCGGGCATGACCTATGGGCTGGGACCATCTACAGGACGAACGGCTCTGGCCATCCCTTCGATCGAGGCCGATCCTGACCGATGGAGCCGGCAGTTGGTGATGCCAGGGAGCGTACGACGGCGTCGCGGCCGGTTCGAAGGAGGATGAAGATGCTTGACCTCTTCGGCTGGAACATCGGCATGGGTGGCTTCGGCCTGCTGCTGCTGGTCGGCGGCGCGCTCGTGCTCGGCCTGATCGTGCAGCTGATCGGTGAGACACGGACCGGCTACGAGTGGCTGGTGGCCGGGATCTTCGCGGTGGTTGGTGGCTGGCTCGGGAGCGAGTCCTTCGGCACCGCAAGCACCTGGGGCCCGGTCGTCGACGAGCTGTACGTGCTGCCCGCACTCATCGGCGGCGTGGTGCTCGGTGGCGTCGTCGACATCGTCGTGCGCACGATGACCGGTGGCTCGTACGTCCACCACCCGCGACCGATCTGATCGCCCGTTCCTGAGGCTCCCGGGTCGCTCGGCCCGGGAGTCTCGCTGTATGCGAGCCTGCGATGGGGTGGCCTGCGGGGGTCGAACCCGCAACCTTCGGATCCACAATCCGATGCTCTGCCGGTTGAGCTAAGGCCACCATGGGGGTCGCGCGCGCAAGGCGGCGCGAGGCGGCCCGGATTCTCCCACGCCCTCGAGAAGAGCGTCAAACCTCTGGCGGCAACCGAGGGTGCTAGGAGGAGGGGACCGAGACGGGGCGGGTGAAGTCCACCACCACCGCGCCGTTGCGCACCGTCGAGGGGAATTCGGTCAGCCCCGGGTGCGCCGGGTCGATCGGGACGCCGTCGAAGGTCCACGTGTCGCCGGCGCAGTCGACGAGGCGATCCGCGCCCAGGGTGATGGCGCACTGGTTGGTTGGGCTCCATGCATCGACGACGGCAAATGCGTCGGTGCCGACCGGCGAGACGACCACCGTCAGGCCGACCCCCTGGTCGCGGTGCACCTCGCCGGGGAGGCCATGCGCCTCGTTCAGCACGATCTCGACCGCAATCGGCTTGGCCTGCGCCTCGAGGACGCCGGCAACGCGATAGTTCGTGTCGTCGAGCGGGGCGGCGAAACTGAAGATGAACGGGCGCACCAGCAGCAGGATCCCGCTCACGACCGCGGCGGCGAGGAGGCCCGCGACCACGTACCTGCGCAGCGGGACCGGAGTGCCGGACTGCATCGGGTCAGGTCAGCCTGGTCAGGATCGACTCGCGGTCGAAGGCCCACGAGCCGAGCAGCATCGTGAGCCCGATGAGCCCCGCCACGATGAGGTCACCGATGACGACCTGCTGCATCGTGAAGGTCGCCTGCCCGCCCAGGAACTGCGCGACCGCCACGGCGATGATCGGGATCACCACGAAGCCGCCGATCTGCTGGGCGGTGCGGGGGTCGTTCACCCGGCTGCTGACCACGATCCCGAGCAGGACGCTGAGCAGGCAGATGAGCGGCACCAGGGTCGCCATCGCCACCAGCCACACGTCGCTGAAGACGAGGCGGGTCAGGATCGGGTCGGCGATCGAGCCGTTCACGAAGCCGTAGAGCGCGAAGACGATCCAGGTAGCGGAGATGGCCGGCAGGGCAGCGGCCAGCGTCTTGCCGGCGAGCAGCTCCCCCACCTCGAGCGGCGTCGCGAGCTGTGGCTCGAGGGAGCGCGCCACCTTCTCGCCGATCACCGACTGGGTCGCGATCGCCATCGGCACCATCGCCGGGATGAGCAGGAAGTAGGCCATGAAGTTGGTGATGATGAAGCCCTGGGCGGCCAGCTTCGGAGCGAGATCCGGGAAGTTGGCGATGTACTGCTGGATCTGCCCGAGCTGGTGCGGATCGAGGTCGTTCGCCTGGATGAAAGCGACCACCCCGGTCGGGATGGCGGCGAAGACGATCGCGGGAAAGGCGACCGCTCCGAGCAGGAGGCGGTTGCTGAGCAGGTCGCGCCACTCCTTCGCGAAGACGGCGAGGACGTAGGCCAGCCTCATCGGCTTGCGTCCCGCTCGCCGCGCTCGCCGACGAGGGCGAGGTATGCCTCCTCCAGGGTGGGGGCATCCTCGACGACCGACGTGATCCGTGCCCCCGCGTTCACGAGCGAGGCGACCAGGTCGGGCGTGTCGTGGGCGGGGTCGGTGAGCTCGACGACCAGGACCGATTCCTTCGCCTGCACGCCGGTGACGAAGGGCAGGTCCGCGAGCCGCCCGAGGAACGACTCCGGGCCGCGCGCGCCGTTCAGCTGAACGCGCACTGTCGCCGCCCGGCCGTGGCGCCGCAGGCCGGCCGGCGTGTCGACGCGCAGCAGGGTGCCTCGCATTACCCCGATCCGATCGCAGAGGCGCTCCGCCTCGTCGAGGTTGTGCGTGCAGACCACGATCGAGCGGCCGAGGGCGCGGAGCGTGGCCACGAAGTCGCGGACCGTCTTGGCCGCGGAGGGGTCGAGGCCGCTCGTCGGCTCATCGAGGTAGATCACCTCCGGCTCGTGGAGGAGGGCACGCGCGATCGCGACCTTCTGGCGCATCCCCTTGCTGAAGGTCTGGACCCGTCGGTCGGCGTGCTCGGTCATTTCGACGACGCCCAGGTAGCGCTCGACGGCATCGCGCAGCCGCGATCCACGAAGCCCGTAGAGGCGGCCGTAGAAGGCGAGGTTCTGGCGCGCCGTGAGCTTCTCGTGTAGGCCGGGGCTCTCGGTCAGGATCCCGGTGATGGCCCGGATCCGCTGCGAGCCCTCCCCGAGGGAGTGGCCGTTGACGGTGGCGCTCCCCGCGGTCGGCGCGATGAGCCCGGCGAGCATCCGCACCGTGGTCGTCTTGCCGGCGCCGTTTGGCCCGAGCAGCCCGAAGATCTCCCCGTCGCCCACCGTGAAGGCCATGTCGTGCACGGCGGTCAGGCTGCGGAAGTCCTTGCGGAGGCCCTCGACCACGATCACGCGGCTGATCGTAGCCGCTGGTGCCTCCCCCGGCTCTAGGACCACCGGCTAGCATGCTCGGCGTGTCGGAGAGGACCATCAGCAGCAGCCGAGCCTTCACCGGGCGGCTGCTGGCGCTGCGCGTGGACGAGGTGGAGCTCGAGTCCGGGCAGCGTGCTGTGCGGGAGGTGGTGGAGCACCCGGGCGCCGTGGCGATCCTGGCCTTCGACGGCGAGCGGCTCGCGATGGTCCGGCAGTGGCGCCAGGCGGCACGCGCCGAGCTGCTCGAGATCCCGGCCGGAACCCGCGAGCCGGGCGAGGAGCCGCTCCTCACCGCCCGTCGTGAGCTGGCCGAGGAGTGCGGCCTGGCCGCCACGAGCTGGGAGGAGGGGCCGTCCTTCTACACCGCCCCCGGCTTCTCGACCGAGCTGCTCACCGTCTTCCTCGCGACTGAGCTGCTCCCCGTAGAGGCGGAGTCGCCCGACGACGAGGCGCTCGAGCGGTCGTGGCTTCCCCTGGCGGACGCGGTGGCCGCCATTGACACCGGTACGATCCGCGACGCGAAGTCGCTCGTCGCGATCCTCTGGCTCGCGCGCCGTCGGACGCTGGGCTGACCTATGTGGGAGCTCCACGTACCGGCCTGGGAGCTGATGGTCCGCGCCACGATCATCTACCTGGCCCTGCTGGTCGCACTGCGCCTCTTCGGGAAGCGGGAGGTTGGCCAGTTCACGCTCATCGACCTGGTCCTGATCCTGCT
>JBGQKH010000056.1:0-12046 GCA_041499395.1 Candidatus Limnocylindria bacterium | reverse complement strand
GATCGTCGCCGAGGACGTCGACGGGGAGGCGCTCGCCACCCTGGTCGTCAACAAGCTCAAGGGCACGATCAGCGTGCTGGCCATCAAGGCCCCGGGCTTTGGGGATCGCCGCAAGGCCATGCTCGAGGACATCGCCACGCTGACGGGTGCGCGCGTCATCTCCGAGGAGGTGGGCCGCAAGCTCGACAGCGTGCAGCTCGAGGATCTCGGCCAGGCGCGGCGCGTGACCTCGACCAAGGACAACACCACCATCGTCGAGGGCAAGGGTGATCCGAAGGCGATCGAGGCCCGCAAGTCCCAGATCAAGCTTCAGATCGACGACACCACCTCCGACTTCGACCGCGAGAAGCTCCAGGAGCGCCTGGCCAAGCTCTCCGGCGGGGTGGCGATCCTGAAGGTCGGCGCGGCCACCGAGGTCGAGCTCAAGGAGAAGAAGCACCGCATCGAGGACGCCCTCTCGGCAGCCCGTGCCGGCGTCGAGGAAGGGATGGTCGCCGGTGGCGGCTCGGTCCTGCTCCACGCCGTGCCGGCGCTCGACAAGGTCGAGGCGCTCGGTGACGAGGCGACGGGGGTCAACATCCTGCGCCGCGCGCTCGAGGAGCCGCTCCGCCAGATCGCTGCCAACGGCGGCTGGGAGGGGTCGGTCGTCGTCGAGGCGGTGCGGAAGTTGAAGCCCGGCCACGGCTGGGACGCGCAGAAGGCCGAGTACACAGACATGTTCGTGGCCGGCATCATCGACCCCGCCAAGGTCACCCGCTCGGCGCTCGAGAACGCCGCCTCGGTGGCAGCCCTGCTGCTCACCACCGAGACGATCGTGACCGACCTGCCCGAGAAGGAGAAGGCGCAGATGCCCGGGGGCGGCATGGGCGGCGGGATGGGCGACTACTAGGCCGGGAATCCCCGGACGTTGCCTTGACCACATCCCCGGCAACTCCTGGACCCGGCCGTCCCCCGCGGGCGGCCGGGTCCGACCCTGTGCGGCGCGGCATGTCTCCCGCTGGAGCGCCGAAGCGGATGGCCATCCTCGGCTGCCTGGCGATCATCCTCGCCGCCTGCGCGCCTGCGACGCCGCATCCGTCAGGCGGGTCGCATGCTCCCTCCGCACCATCGTCCTCGGCGCCGGGCGCCATCACCCGCGTCGTCGTGGTGTGGATGGAGAACGAGGAGGCATCGGCGGTCACCGCCGCATCGATGCCCTACCTCTACGGCCTCGCCCAGCGCTACGGGCTCGCGAGCGAGATGTACGCGATCACACACCCGAGCCAGCCAAACTACCTGGGCCTGTGGTCCGGCGCGACCCAGGGCGTGACCGACGACCGGGTGCACGACGTCGACGCGGAGAGCCTCGCCAGCCAGGTCACGGCGGCAGGCAAGCAATGGCGCCTCTACGCCCAGGATATGCCGGGCGGCTGCTTCACGCGAGCGACCTACAAGGGCGGAGTGGACGGTCCGGGTGTTGCCGGAACGTATGCGCGCAAGCACAACCCGGCGATCAGCTTCCAATCCGTTTCCGGCTCGCCGTCGGAATGCGCGAAGATTCAGCCCCTCGCGCAGTTCAACCCGGCCGCCTTCAACGTGGCCTTCGTCGCCCCGAACCTGTGCAACGACGCCCACGACTGCTCGCTCGCCAAGGGTGACGCCTTCCTCCGGGCGTTCGTGCCGAGCATCCTCACCAGCCCGCAATGGCCGCAGACCCTGCTCGTCATCTCGTTCGACGAGGGCTCGTCGGACACCAACGGGGGCGGCAACGTCTTCACGGTCGTGGCTCGCCAGGGGCTCTCCGGCATGACCTCCCACACGATGCACACCCACTACAGCGTGCTGCGCACGATCGAGGACCTCCTGGGGCTCCCGTGCCTCGCCAACGCGTGCGCTGCCACGCCGCTCTCGGAATTCTTGCCCTAGGGGTCGTCGACAACCCCGCGAACGCTCCCGCGAAGGTCCTTTGGCGCTAACGGCCGATAGGACGTATTCGCCGGTCCATGCCGGACCATGGGCCTAGGAGGACAACGGCTCCCCATGCTTCAGGCTCGGGGAACAACGGATGCGCCCACGCTATCCGAGGTTCCCTCCCATGCGCTACAAGTCCCTCTCGCCGTCGCTCCGCTCGCTCGATCCGCAACCTCCCCGTCGCCAGCCCCTCGGTCGTCGCGGAGCCGCTGCTGTCGCGAAACGATCCTGGGTTGGCTCGGTAAACCTCTTCATCATGGTTGCCCTCCTGCCGGCCATGGCGCTGGCTCGCGTGGTGGCGCCCGCAGTCACCACGCACCAGGCTCCCCAACCCGCCCCGGCCGTCGGGCTGGTCGCGCCCCCTGCATCTGGCGCGGCGACCTCGGACACTCCGGGAGGGACTCCCAACCCCAGCGTTGTCGGCCAGCGTCAACCGGTCGGGGCCGCATCGACGCCGATGCCCGCCGGAGAGGCGGGTCCAACTCCGAGCCCCGCCGCCACGGGCCGGGCATCAGGCCAGCCCAATTCGACCTCCACGCCCGGCGCGACGGCCAGGCCGACGCCCAGGCCGACCTCGGCGCCAACCTCACCCCCAGCGCCGAAGCCAACGGCGGCGCCGACCGCGGCGCCGACCGCGCCCCCGCCGTCGACGACCATCACCCGCGTCGTCGTGGTCTGGATGGAGAACGAGGAGGCATCGGCGATCACGGCGTCGTCGATGCCGTACCTCTACGGCCTCTCCAATCAATTCGGCCGCGCGACTCGCATGTACGGGGTCAGCCACCCGAGCGAGCCGAACTACCTCGGCTTCTGGTCGGGCTCCACCCAGGGGGTGAAGGACGATGGGATCCACAACATCACGGCTCCGACCCTCGCCAGCCAGGTGACGGCCGCCGGGAAGCAGTGGCGGGTCTACGCCCAGAACGTGCCGGGAGGCTGCTTTGCAGGGGGCTCCGCGAGCGGAGGCATCGATGGCCCGGGGGTCGCGGGCACGTACGTTCGCAAGCACGAGCCGGCGATCAGCTTCACAGCGGTTCAGGGCAGCGCCACCGAGTGCGCCAAGATTCAGCCCTTGGCCGCCTTCAACCCGACCGCATTCAACGTGGCGTTCGTGGCGCCCAACCTGTGCAACGACATGCATGACTGCTCGCTCGCGACCGGCGACGCGTTCCTCGCCGCGTTCCTGCCTCACGTCTTCAGCAGCCCGGATTGGGCGCACACGCTCCTGATCGTCACCTTTGACGAGGGTTCATCCTCTACCAACGGTGGCGGGAACGTCTTCATGATGGTGGCGCGCCAGGGCCTGTCGGGCGTCGTGTCGTCCACGACCCACAACCACTATGGCGTGCTCCGCACGATCGAGAACGTGCTCGGCCTGCCCTGCCTCGCCAACGCGTGCACTGCCACCCCCCTCTCCGAGTTCCTGCCGTAACCGATCTGCTCCTGGCGTGGATGGAGGAAGAAGGCGCCTTTCGTCGATCCCCGGATCGGCTCATTCGTCGTACGGTTCGGACGGCGCCCCGCGGTGCGCCACGCACCCGAGGAATGAGCGATGCGATTCGTGCTCTTCAGCTATCCCGACCCCGACTACGCCGCGCGCTGGGAGGAGATGTCCGAGCGCGAGCGCGGCGAACCCATCAGCCAGCACATCGCCTGGTTCGAGCGCTACCGTGACCGGATCCAGGGCGGCGCCGACCTGGCGTGGCCCAAGGTGATCCGCACGGTCCGACGTCGGGCGGGCCAGCCGGTCACGACCGATGGCCCATTCGTCGAGGGCAAGGAGCTGCTCGGTGGGGTCATCATGATCGAAGTCGACGGGTGGGAGACCCGCCATGGCGATGGCCGCGGAGTGGCCATCCCTGCTCCAGGGCCCGGGCGCCGGCGTCCAGGTGGAGGGCGTCACCGGGCACTGAGTCGTCGAGGGGCATCGACCCTAGAATCAGGGCACCGATGCCTGCCAAGACGCCGCGGCGAACTGCGCCCGAGCCCCCGATCCCGGAGCGGCCTGGCGCCGCGCCGAACCAGCCCGCGCGGCTGACGCCGGACGAGATCCTGGCGCGGCTGAACGAGCCGCAGCGCGAGGCCGTCTCGCACGTGACCGGGCCGCTCCTGATCCTTGCCGGTGCGGGAAGCGGCAAGACCCGCGTGCTCGCCCATCGGGTCGCCTACCTGGTCGCGACCGGGGTGAAGCCGTGGCAGATCGTGGCCGTGACCTTCACCAACAAGGCCGCCAACGAGATGCGCGAGCGGATCGCGGGGCTGATCGGGGAGGAGGCGGCCCGCGAGGCAACGATCGGCACCTTCCACGCGATCTGCGCCCGGATCCTGCGCCGCGACGGCGGCGCCATCGGCCTCAGCCGAAGCTTCACGATCTACGACCGAGCTGACCAGGTGGCGATGGTGAAGGGGATCCTGCGTCGCCTCGACCTCGACGAGAAGCGCTTCGCCCCCGCCGGGCTCCTGGCCTGGATCGGGCAGCGCAAGGACGAGCTGGCGGACCCTGCAACAGCGACCCGGCAGGCCGCGAACTACTACGACGAGACCGCGGCCCGGGTCTACGAGGCGTACCAGGCGCAGCTCGCCGAGGACGACGCGGTCGACTTCGACGACCTGCTGATGCGAGCCGTCTTCCTCTTCGAGCAGCACCCGCAGGTCCTGGCCCGCTACCAGGGGCGCTGGCAGCAGATCCTGGTCGACGAGTACCAGGACACGAACCGTGCCCAGTACCTGCTCTGCAGCCTGCTGGCTGCGAAGCACGGCAACCTGGCGGTGGTCGGCGACGACGACCAGAGCATCTACTCCTGGCGAGGGGCAGACCTGCGCAACATCCTCGACTTCGAGCGTGACCACCCGACCACACGGGTCGTGAAGCTCGAGCAGAACTACCGCTCCACGCAGACCATCCTCGACGCCGCGCACTCGGTCGTGAGCCGCAACGCGGGGCGCAAGGAGAAGAAGCTCTGGACCGATCGTGGCACCGGCACCGCGATCACCCTCTTCGACGCGTACAACGAGTACGAGGAGGCCGAGTTCGTCGCGCGCCAGATCGAGCGCCTCACCGGCAAGGGAGGGCGCGGCTCCCTCTCCACGATCCTCACCCAGCGGGCCGATGACGAGGACGGGGCGCTCCGCTACGGCGAGATCGCGATCACCTACCGCATCAACGCCCAGAGCCGCGTCCTCGAGGAGGCGTTCGTCCGCTTCGGGATCCCGTACCAGCTGGTGGGTGGCACGCGCTTCTACGAGCGGCGCGAGGTGAAGGACGCGCTCGGCTACGTCCGCCTGTCGCGCAACACCTCGGACCGCGTCGCGCTGGAGCGGGTCGTGAACGTGCCGGCCCGCGGGATCGGCGAGAAGACGATGGAGGAGCTCCGCGCCTGGGCAGACGCGCGGGGCGGCACCCTCTGGAGCGCGATCGAGCAGGCCGGCGAGAACCCCAACCTCTCACCGCGCGCCCGGACCGCCCTGGGCGGCTTCGCCGGGCTGGTGCGGGGATTCGCGAAGGTCGCCGCCGAGGATCCACCGTCGGCCCTCTTCGACATGGTCTACGAGCTGACCGGCCTGCGCTCGCAGCTCAAGGACGGGACCGACGAGGGCGAGGAGCGCTGGACGAACCTGCTCGAGCTGCGCAACCACGCCGCCGAGTTCGACGAGCTCGCGATCCCCGAGGGGCTCGAGCGATTCCTTGAGGAGGTTGCCCTGGTCAGCGACCAGGACGAGCTGGAGGATCGGCCGGACCGGGTGACGCTGATCACGCTGCACGCGGCGAAGGGGCTGGAGTTCCCGGTCGTCTTCATCGTGGGGCTCGAGGAGGGGCTGCTGCCGCACCGGCGTGCCCTCGAGGACGACCGTGAGCTCGAGGAGGAGCGACGCCTGGCGTACGTCGGCATGACGCGCGCCAAGGACCGCCTCTACCTCGTCCACGCCAACCACCGCTCCACGTGGGGGGTCGGCGCGGCCAGCGAGCCGTCGCGCTTCCTGGCGGAGCTTCCCGAGGAGCTCCTGGAGGCCGATCGCGAGGCGTCGACGCCGTACCGGCGGGCCTGGGGCGCGCAGGGCGGCTGGCAGCGCCGCGGGACCGATGACGACGAATGGCTCCCCGGTGGCTATCGCTCACCGCGGGGGCGGGTCTCCGACCAGCTGCGGCCGGTGAACCTGCCGGACATGGCCGGGACGGCACCGATCGGGCGCGAGCTGGATGCGGCCAGGGATCGGGTGGCGTCGGCGCACTATGAGAAGGGCGGCGAGCTCGACCTGGGGAGTGGGGCATTCGTGGCGTCCGCCCCAACGGGCCCCGAAGGACCGGTCTCCGCCGAGACAGCCTGGCATGCGGGCGACAAGGTGCTGCATCGTCGCTTCGGGGACGGGGTGGTCGTCTCGAGCCGCCTCGAGAAGGGCGACGAGTGGGTGACGGTCGCCTTCGTCGGGCAGGGCGTCAAGGAGCTGATCGCGGCATACGCGGGCCTGGAGCGTCAATAGCTCGCCACCCGCTACTAGAATCGGTCCATGGCTGACCCAGACCCGCACGTGCAGGCCCTGATCGACGACCTCCAGTTGGCCCGGAATGAGTTCCTGGCGGCCATCGGCGACATCGACCCCACCCTGCGCACCGCCCCTGGGCTGGTGGGAGCCTGGTCGGCGCGGGAGCTGCTCGCCCACGTCGGCTACTGGGCCGGTCACGCGGCGGAATCCCTCCACCGCGCCGAGCTGGGCGAGCTGTCCGAGTTCGGCAGGGACGAGCTCTCGGTGGACGACCGGAACGACGTCGTGGCGCGGGTCGCCTCCGAGACCGATTACGCGACGGTCGCCGAGCGTGAGCAGGGCGCCTACGAGCAGTTCGCGACGCGGCTCGCCGTCGTCGACGCCGACTCCCTGGGCGAGCGGGACGCGGATGGCGACACGCTGGAGGAGATCGTCGCCTTCGACGGCGCCGATCACTACCGGGAGCACACCCTCGATATCCGCGCCTGGTTCGACGGCTCCGACGGAGCCGACACCGCCGACGAGGCCGATGCCGACTGACCCCGGGGCGCGGGTCGCCGAGCTGCGCGCAGCGATCGACGACGCCAACTACCGCTACTACGTCCTCGACGCGCCGACCATCGAAGACCGCGAGTACGACCGGCTCCTGCGGGAGCTCACCGAGCTGGAGGCGGCCCACCCCGATCTGGCCACCCCCGACTCGCCGACGCAGCGAGTCGGCGCGGTGCCATCGTCGCTCTTCGCCGAGGTGCGCCACGAGGTGCCGATGCTCTCGCTCGGCAACGCCTTTGGCCACGACGAGCTCCGTGACTTCGACGCGCGGGTCCGCAAGGGGCTCGGCCTCGGGGAGTCGGATCCGGCGGTGGGCTACGTCTGCGAGCTGAAGATCGACGGGCTGGCGATCAGCCTGGTCTATCAGGCGCGCTCGTTCATCCGGGGCGCGACCCGCGGCGACGGGACGACAGGCGAAGACGTCACTCCGAACCTGAGGACCGTCCGCGCCATCCCGCTCCGCCTCCGCGCGGACCCGCCGGGGGATCGGCTCGAGGTGCGCGGCGAGGTCTACATGCCGCGCGGCGCCTTCGCGGCCCTCAACGAGCAGCTGGAGCGCGACGGCAGGCCGCTCTATGCCAACGCCCGAAACACGGCCGCCGGCACGGTCCGCCAAAAGGACCCCGCGGTGACCGCGGGGCGACGTCTCTCGGTCTGGTGCTACCAGGTGGTCGGGGTGCCGGGACTCGGCACGCACGGCGAAAGCCTCGAGCTGCTCCGGAGCCTGGGCTTCCCGGTCAATCCGAACTCACGTCGCGTTGAGGGGATCGAGGCGGTCATCGGGTACGTGGAGGAGTGGGCGGACGCCCGCAAGGGCCTCGACTATGAGACCGATGGGATCGTCATCAAGGTCGACCGCGTCGAGCAGCAGCAGCGCCTCGGCTTCGTGGCCCGCGCTCCGCGCTGGGCAACCGCCTACAAGTTCCCCGCCCAGCAGGTCACCACCAAGCTCGAGGGGATCGAGGTGCAGGTCGGGCGGATCGGGACGCTCACCCCCGTGGCGCGGCTGACGCCGGTCTTCGTCGGGGGGACGACCGTGCGCAGCGCCACGCTGCACAACATCGACGAGATCCGGCGCAAGGACCTGCGCGTCGGCGACACGATCGTGCTCCAGCGGGCCGGCGACGTGATTCCCGAGGTGGTCTCGCCGGTCGTGGACGCGCGCGACGGGACCGAGACGATCTGGGAGATGCCGTCCCGCTGTCCCGTCTGCGACACCCCCGCGGTGCGCGACGAGGGCGAGGTCGCCTGGCGCTGCCCGAACCCGTGGTGCCCGGCACAGCGGATCGGGGCGCTCCTGCACTTCACCGGGCGTGGCGGGATGGACATCGAGGGGGCCGGCTACGCGGTCGTCAACCAGCTCGCGGAGCGCGGGCTGCTGAGTGAGCCCGCCGACCTCTTCCGGCTTGACGTCGAGACGCTCGAGGCGCTGGACCGGTACGCCCGCAAGAGCGCCGAGAACCTCTTCGCCTCGATCCAGGCCGCGCGTCGACGACCGCTGGCCCGCATCCTCAACGCGCTTGGGATCCGGCACGTGGGGGAGCAGACCGCCATCGACCTGGCCGCGTGGCTCGGCAGCGAGGTGGTGCCCGCCGAGGGCGAGGACGAGGCGAGCTGGACACGGCGCGTGGCGGATCGGCTGCGCGACGCGAGCGCCGAGGAGCTCACCGCCGTCTTCGGCATCGGTGCGGTCGTGGCGGAGTCGATCGCCGGGTACTTCGGAGGCGAGCACACCCGCGGCACGCTCCATGCCCTGCTCGACGCCGGGGTCGTGGCCGAGCCGCCACCACCGGGCGCGGCGGCTGCGTCGACCGTGGGCCCGCTCGCCGGCAAGACGCTGGTCGTGACCGGCACGCTGCCCGGCTTCAGCCGCGAGCAGGCCGAGGAGGCGATCCGGGCGGCGGGCGGCCACGCCGCGGGATCGGTGAGCGCCAGGACCGACTACCTGGTCGCCGGGGAGAAGGCCGGGAGCAAGCTCGCAAAGGCGGAGCAGCTCGGCGTACGGGTCCTCGACGAGGAAGCGTTCCGCCGGCTCCTGGACGAAGGGGCCAGCTAGTCCCCCTCGACCAGGAAGGCCTCCACGATCTCGTCATAGTCTCGAAACGAGGTGCGGACGGTGTGGCCGGACTCCGGGTCGACCTCGAACCGCGCGCCGGTGATCCGATCGGCGACCATCTGGGTTGACGCAAGCGGGACGACCTGGTCCTGGCCTCCCGCCAGCACGAGCGTCGGGACCCCGATCTCGCCGAGCCGGTCGGTGACGAACGAAGATGGGTCCAGGGTTGCCCGGAGCTCGCCGATGAACCGCTCCGGGGTGGAAGGGTGCGGCTGGAACCGAGGCTGCACCGGGAAGGCCTCGGCGTGGACGCTCCCCGCCGGCTTCAGCTGGAGCGCCAGGTGGGCGAAGAAATCGGCCCATTGCCCCTGCTCCGCCATCGCCAGCCACTCCGCCATTCGCCACGTCATCACCGAGTCGGCCGTCGTCTCGCTGGCCACGGAGGAGAGGACGAGGCGCGCCACCAGGTCGGGGTGGTCGATCGCCAGCCAGAGCGCGATCCGACCTCCGCCCGACTCGGCCTCGACCGCCATCGGCGGGACGATGCCCCGCAGCGCCCGAACCCCGCGGGCAATCGAGCCGGCCGCAGCCCGCGGATGCATCATCCGCGGCGCGCTCATGGGGTCGTCGGGGAGCGGGCGCCCCATGATCACCACGGGCCGGTGAGCGGTGCGGCGTTCCCACCGGCGCAGATGGGCGTGCTCCGAGCCGGCCATCGGGCGCAATCCCGTCTCCACCCCGCCCAGCACGAGCAACGGCACGCCCGGCCCGCCGGGCAGCAGGATCGCCTCGATCCGCCCCCCGGGGATCGGGATCGCGATCGCCTTCGGCTCGTCGGACATGGGCGCCATTGTGGCGCCCTGCCGGCTGGGCGCGCGCCGCTATCATCGGGCCATGATCAGCCGCTCCGACGTCGAGCACGTCGCCCGCCTTGCCCGTCTTGGGCTGACCAATGACGAGATCGAGCGGCTCGTCCCGCAGCTGAGCCGCATCCTCAAGGCGGTCGGCAAGCTCTCGGAGGTCGACACCAGCTCGGTCGGCCCCACCGCCCAGGTGATCGCGCTCGAGAACGTGATGCGCGACGACCTCGTGACCGCGTCGATGAGCCGCGAGGCGGCCCTCGCGGAGGCGCCGCTGCGCGAGGGGGGCCTGCTGCGCGTGCCGGTCGTGCTCGAGGAGGGGCGCTAGCCCGATGTCGGATCCCCTTCCGCTCGCCGACCTGTCGATCGCCGACGCGGGGGCCCTGCTGCGCCGCCGAGAGGTCTCGTCGCGCGACCTGACGGAGGCGTGCCTGGCCCGCATCCGCCGGGACGGAGGGCGGCTGAACACGTTCCTGGCCCTTGGCGAGCAGCGCGCCCTGGCAGCCGCCGACGCCGCCGACCGTGGCCTGGCGACCGGCGAGGGGGCCGACAGGCCCCTGCTCGGCATCCCATACGCCCTCAAGGACATCTTCGTCACGCGCGCCCTCGACGACGAGGGGCAGCCGAACGGCGGCCTCCCCACGACGGCTGGCTCGAAGATCCTGGAGGGCTACCGTTCTGCCTACGCCTCGTCGGCGGAGGAGCGCCTCTCCGCAGCCGGCGCCGTCCTGCTCGGCAAGACGAACCTCGACGAGTTCGCGATGGGCTCGAGCAACGAGAACAGCGCCTTCGGACCGGTCCACAACCCGTGGGACGAGAGCCTCGTGCCGGGCGGGAGCAGCGGTGGATCGGCCGCCGCGGTGGCATCAGGGCAGGCCTACTTCGCCACGGGGACCGATACCGGCGGCTCGATCCGGCAGCCCGCGTCGCTCTCCGGGATCGTCGGACTCAAGCCGACCTATGGGCGGGTGAGCCGATACGGGATGGTCGCGTTCGCGAGCTCGCTCGACCAGTGCGGTCCGCTGGTGCGGACGGTTGCCGACGCCGCGGCCGTGCTGCAGGCGCTCGCAGGCCACGACCCGCGCGACTCGACCAGCGTCGACACTCCGGTGCCAGACTACGGCGGCGCCCTCACCGGTGACGTGCGCGGGCTCCGCCTCGGCGTGCCGCGCGAGTACTTCGTGGCGGGGATGGAGCCCGGCGTCGAGCGTGCGGTGCGCGACGCGATCGGCGTCCTGGAGCGCCTCGGCGCGGAGATCGTCGAGGTCTCGCTGCCCTCGACCGACCACGGCCTCGCCACTTACTACATCATCACCCCCGCCGAAGCGAGCGCGAACCTGGCCCGCTACGACGGCGTGCGCTACGGCCTGAGCGCCGGCGACGACGACCTGATGCGGAACTACCTCGCCACGCGGGGAGCGGGATTCGGCCCGGAGGTCAAGCGCCGCATCATCCTCGGGACGTACGCCCTGTCGGCCGGCTACTACGACGCCTACTACCTCAAGGCCCAGCAGGTCCGCACCCTGATCAAGGCCGAGTTCGACGCCGTCCTCGCCAGGGTGGACGCACTGCTCGCGCCCACCTCGCCCACGGTGGCGTTCAAGATCGGCGCCAAGACCGAGGACCCGCTGCTGATGTACCTGAACGACGCGTGCACCCTGCCGGTCAACATCGCCGGGCTGCCGGGGATCTCGGTCCCATGCGGACTTTCAGACGGGCTGCCGGTCGGCTTCCAGGTGATCGGGCGCGCCTTCGACGAGTCGACCGTGCTGCGCGTGGCCGATGCCTACCAGCGGGCGGCCGGGTTCGCCGACCTGCGGCCCCCCACGGCCCGCGGCTAGCCTCGGCGCCTTGACTCCCAACGAGCACGCCGCGGAGGTCGGCGCCTGGCGCGCGGACCGCGACGCCCGGCTGCGCAGCCCCGACGGCTGGCTCTCGCTGGTCGGGCTCCACTGGCTGGTGACGGGGGAGAACCACGTCGGGGCGCATCCCGCCAACCAGGTCGTGCTGCACGGCCACGAGATCCCGCCGCGCGTCGGGTCGCTCTGGGTCGAGGACGGCCGGGTGCGCCTCGTGCCCCACGAGGGCGTCGAGGTGCTCCACGCCGGGAAGCCGGTCGGCGAGATGATGCTCGCGGACGACCACG
>JBGQKH010000055.1:0-12119 GCA_041499395.1 Candidatus Limnocylindria bacterium | reverse complement strand
TGCCCAGATCATCCGGGAGAGGTACCCGTCGCTCCCCGACTCGCCGGCCCCGTGGGTCGTCACCTGTCTCCAGGTCGTGGCCGAGACACCGGACCGCGAGGGCACCGCGGCCGCACTCCTCTCTGCCGTCTGCGACGAGCTAGATCGGCGCGGGATCATCGCCGTGGAGGGCTATCCAGAGGGCGTTCCCGATCCGTGGTCACTGCCCGCCGGCCCCGCCTCCGCGTACACGGCGGCTGGCTTCACGCATGCCGCTGGCGAAGACCGCTTCCCGGTGTACCGCCGAGAGCTCGACGAATCCGCCGACGTCGGCTGGGGGGATCTGCTCTCGCACACAAAGCCGCCGGACGAGGGCGAGGAGTGGCCCCTCCCGCTCCCCAAGGGGCCGAGCGAAGAGGACCTCTTCCGCCTTCCGCCCAAGCCCTCACGCCCCAACCCCTTCGGCGACGACTAGGCCCGGACCTATCATCGGTCCATGGCAATGGAGGAGAGGGGCTGGCGGCCGGCGATTCTCATCGTCGCGGGAACCGTCGCCGCAGTGGTCGCCCTCCTCTATCTCTTCATCGCCGTCTGGTCCATGTTGGCCAACCCCACCGTCACCTCGGGTGGCGCTCACGGGTGGGCGGTCGTGGAGTTCCCCGCGGCCAAGGGGCTTGATTCGATCACCTCCGTCGGCGGCAGGCTGGTGATCACTGGTGAAGATGCCAATGGCGCGGCGGCATGGATCTCGCCCGACGGCGTCCGCTGGAAGGCCGCTGTGGTGCGTGGCAACCATGGGCACGAGAGCCCTGACGAGGTCTCGATGGGCGTCGTGAGCGGGCACGGCGATCAGCTCATCGCGCTCGGGGGGCGGCTCGTGACGACTGGCGGCACGTCGGCCTGGGAATCCGCGCTCTGGGTCTCTCGCGACGGAGGTGCGAGCTGGGATGACACGCCGAGCGGCTCCCTGCCGAAAGGGACCACCCACGTGGCGGCGACCGCCAACGGCTACCTGGCTCTCGGGTTTGGACCGAATGGGATCCCCGTCCTCTGGGCGTCCCAGGACGGCGTGAACTGGAGTGAGGGGGCCGGTGAGTCGACGTTTGGCAACCGGTACCTCCAGGACCTGGCGGTCCACGATGGCCACATCGTGGTAGTCGGGTACGACATGGACCAAACATCGGGAGCGAGTCCAGCCAGGGCCTGGCGTTCCGACGATGGCGTGACCTGGCAGTCGAGCGCCATGAGCGGCGAGAGCCTGGGGCAGCCCGCTGACGTCACCGCGACCGACTCGGGGTTCGTGGCGGTCGGCATGGTGCACGGAGATCTCGACGGCGCCGTGGCCTGGCAGTCACCCGATGGCCTTGTCTGGCACCAGGTCCCGCTCAAGGGCGGCGACCGCGCTCAGCCGGTCGTCGTGGCGGCCTCCGGAGAGCGATCCGTCGCGGTCGGCGATGCTGGGCCCGGGACGCCCTGGTGGATCTTGACCTCATCGGACCCGCCAATCTCCCTGAAGGTCGACGGCTACGTGCAGGGCATTGAAGCCTTTGGAGGCCGATACATCGGGATCGGTGCCACTGGGTGCAACTACGGCCTCAACGGGCGATGCACCAAGCCGGTGCTCATCTTCGCCCTGCCACCGGGAACCTCACCGCCCGAACTGCCCGGGCCGTCGTAGGAAGCGACCCGACGGCCCTTCGGACTCGCTGGCCTATCATCGGTCCATGACTGCGACCGCCAAACCAGCCTCCGGACCTCGCCCGGTCCACGCTCCTCGCGGCACCCAGCTTTCCTGCAAGGGCTGGGGCCAGGAGGCGGCGCTGCGCATGCTCATGAACAACCTCGACCCCGACGTGGCCGAGGACCCCGACCACCTCATCGTCTACGGCGGCACGGGTCGAGCGGCGCGCAGCTGGGAGGCGTTCGACGCCATCGTCCGGGAACTGCGGCGGCTCGAAAACGACGAGACGCTCCTCGTGCAGAGTGGCAAGCCGGTTGGCGTCTTCACCACGACGACCGAGGCGCCTCGGGTCCTGATCGTCAACGCCATGCTCGTCCCCCACTGGGCGACCTGGGAGCAGTTCCGCGAGCTCGAGCGCGCCGGCCTCACGATGTACGGGCAGATGACGGCAGGGTCGTGGATCTACATCGCCACCCAGGGGATCATCCAGGGCACCTACGAGACCTTCGCCGAGTGCGCGCGGCAGCACTTCAACGGCACGCTGAAGGGGACGGCAACGCTGACCGCTGGCCTGGGCGGGATGGGCGGCGCGCAGCCGCTGGCGGTGACCATGAACGGCGGGGCGGTGCTGGCGATCGAGGTGGATCCGGCACGGGCTGAGCGACGCCACTCGGTCGGGTACGTGGACGAGGTGACGAGCGACCTGGACGAGGCAATCCGCAAGGTCGATGGCTGGCGCGCTGCCGGCGAGGGGCGTTCCGCCGCCCTGATCGCCAATGCAGCTGACGTCGAGCCGGAGCTGGTGCGCCGTGGCTGGCGCCCGGACATCGTCACCGACCAGACGAGCGCCCACGACCCGCTGAACGGCTACGTGCCGGGAGGGATCGGCCTGGCCGAGGCGCTTGCGCTGCGTGCAAGCGACCCCGCGGCATACACCCGTCGCTCCATGCAATCCATCGCGGATCACGTGCGGGCGATGCTCGCCTTCCATCGGTCCGGATCGGTCGTCTTCGACTACGGCAACAACATCCGCTCGTTCGCGCGGGACGCCGGCGTGGCCGACGCCTTCGACTTCCCCGGCTTCGTCCCGGCCTTCATCCGGCCGCTCTTCTGCGAGGGGAAGGGGCCCTTCCGCTGGGCCGCCCTGTCGGGCGACCCGAACGACATCCTCAAGACCGACGCGGCCCTGGCCGCCCTCTTCCCCGAGGACGAGTCCCTGCACCGATGGCTGCGCCTGGCCGAGGAGAAGGTGCCGTTCCAGGGTCTCCCGGCGCGCATCTGCTGGCTCGGCTACGGCGAACGGGCGAAGGCGGGGCTGACGATCAACGAGATGGTGAGGTCCGGGGAGCTGTCGGCGCCGATCGTGATCGGGCGCGACCACCTGGACGCCGGCTCGGTCGCTTCGCCGTATCGCGAGACCGAGGGGATGAAGGACGGCTCGGACGCGATCGCGGACTGGCCGATCCTCAACGCCCTGGTCAACACGGCCGCCGGTGCGACCTGGGTGAGCGTCCACCACGGGGGCGGCGTGGGGATCGGGTACAGCCTGCATGCCGGGATGGTCGTCGTCGCGGACGGGACCGATGCCGCGGCCGCTCGCCTGCAGCGCGTTCTGACCACGGACCCTGGGATGGGCGTCATCCGCCACGCGGACGCGGGCTACGAGCGCGCCCTCGAGGTCGCGCGGGAGCGTGGAGTCCGCGTCCCGATGTCCGAAGACCTGGCGCTCGAATGACCGATGCGTGGAGCGCGGCGCAGCGGGCGCTGGGACAGTGGGAGGGGACGGCCTCCGGCCAGCCAGGAGAAGGGCGTCAGACGCGGCACTACGAGCTCGTGCTGCGCGGAGCCTTCATCCTGGGCGGAAGCGTGACGCAGTGGCCGCCGGAAGCGGGGCAACCTGAGCGGGAACCGCACGAGGACCTCTGTCTCCTCAGCCACGATGCGACGAGTGGCCAGGTCACGATGCGTTCCTACTACGTCGAGGGATTCGTGCACGAGTACCGGTGCGCGGAAGTGGCACCTGATGGATCCCGCCTCGTGTTCGAGGCAAGCCAGGTCGAGAATGGCCCTCCCGGGATGCGCGCCCGGGAGACGTGGATGTTCGGCGACGAGGGTCGCTTCCAGACCATGTTTGAGCTCGCGCTTCCGGGGGCGGACTACGCGACCTACACGATCGCGCAGCTGGGTCGGGTGAAGGACCTGGATGGCCGAGGTTAGCCTCCGCTCCTGGAGCGAGGCCGACCTTCCGCTGTTGCGAGGCCTCCTCGGCGACCCGGCGATGATGACCTACCTCGGCGGCCCGGAGCCCGAGGAGAAGCTGCTCGACCGGCACGCCCGCTACCTGGTCATCGACGGAAGCGGCGCGGGTCGCGTCTTCGTGATCACAGTCGGACCGGAGCGGACGGCGGCCGGCTGGATCGGTTACTGGCAGACGACCTGGCACGGGGAACCGGCCTGGGAGACCGGCTGGAGTGTTCTGCCCGAGCTCCAGGGCGGCGGCCTGGCGACCCGGGGCGCCGCGCTGGCAATGGAGGCGCTCGCTCGCGAGGGGAGGTATCGCTTCGTCTACGCCTTCCCCGCCGTCGGAAACGGACCCTCGAACGCCGTCTGCGCGAAGCTCGGGTTCGAGATCATCGGGACGGAGGAGCTGGAGTATCCGCCGGGGTCCGACATCTGGATGGAATGCGCCGTCTGGCGCGGTGAGCTGCCGGTCGCCGGTTAGGCGGCCACGAAGATCCCCACCGAGTAGGCGAGCAGCAGCAGGCCGACGACCATCGCTGCCTCCTCACCACGGCGCCCCATCACCTCGTACGCCATGACCGCGGTGAGGGCGACCATCCACCACAGGTTCGCGTAGCCCTCCGCGAACATCAGGAGCATCAGTGCCGCCGAGCTGCCGAGGCAGGCCAGGCCGTGGTCGATGCCGTGGTGGATCGGCCCGGCCGCCAGCGGCGACCTGGCCAGGACCGCGCTCCCCGGGTCGCGGCAGACCGAGAGGCTCATCCGCTTCAGCGGGGTGAGCTGGTAGGCCCCTGCGAGGGCCACCACGCCTCCCTCGATCAGCCACGGGCGCGCGGCCAGCCAGGGCGTCGCGTCGACCGCGTGGTGCAGGACGAAGTCGCCCATGAATGCGAAGAGCCCAAACGCGGTCCAGACCAGGGCGAAGGAGCCGATGAAGACCGCCAGGTTGTAGGACGGCCGGGCGGCCATCGCAACTCCGCGGCTGAAGGCGCGGATGGTCGGCATGCTGGCCGGCAGCATCATCGCCGCGATCATCACCTGCCAGGCGACAAGGAAGATCGGCGTCGTGAGCCAGAGCGGCGCGCCGCCCTCGATCAGGGCGTGGTGATGCAGCAGCGCGGCGTTGCCGGTCACCTGCGCAACCACCGCCAGGAGCCAGGCCCCGGCGATCAGGAGGATCACCGGTCGAAGCTGCGTCGGCGCCGCAGCCATGGCGACGCCGCGTGCGGCTCGCATCAGACGAGGTCGAGGCTGCAGCCGAAGGCTCGAGTCTTGGCGACCCGAACGTCACGTCCCGCCAGCAGGTCGTCGAGAGCGTTCCGCAGGTCGTGGCTCGTGACGTTCGTCGCGAACCTCGAGTCGTCGAAGCGCCCCTCGTAGCGGAGCTGACGAGCCCGATCGAGGACGAAGACGTGGAAGGTGCACGAGGCGCCGAAGGCCTTTGCCACGCGCTGGCCGTCGTCCACCAGATACGGGAAGGCGTAGCCGTCCTCGGCGGCACGCTCGACCATGCGGGGGAAGCTCTCGTCCGGGTAGAGGTGCGGGTCGTTCGAGTTGATCGCCACGACCTGCACGCCGCGCGGGCCGTAGTCCGCCTGGAGCGCGTTCATCCGCTCAGCGTAGGCCTTGGCCGTCGGGCAGCGGTTCGACGAGAAGATCAGCACCAGCGCGTCGCGGTCGGCGAAGTCCGAGGCGCCATGGCGCTGATCATCGGTCCCGAGCAGACCTTCGAAGGAAGGCCCCGCTGCGCCGATCGGGAGCGTCGCCCAAGCGGGCGCCGCCTCCATCGTGTCGAGTGCGGTCATGCCGGTGTGCCCGGGAAGCGATCCGGGAACTGCGCCGCGAGGCCATCGTTCAGCGCATCGGCGACGACCATGATCTCGGTGAAGATGTCGTCGAAGGCCTTGATGTCGGCTGCCCAGTCGCCGGTGATCCGGGCGACCGCCTCGTCCTTGGTGAGCTTGAGATGCAGCGAGAGGAGGTCGACAAGGTCCTTCTTCGGCCAGTTGGGGTTGGCTCCGGCCAGGAAGCCGGCGATCTCCTCGACGTTGGCGGTCCACCGCGCGTCGTGCGTGGCGAACCCTGCCTGGTCACCGGACTTGGCGGCGGCGACGAGGTCGACCGCGATCATGATGTGCTGCTTGAGCAGGTCGGTCAGCTTGTCGCCGGCGGCCTGGCCATAGAAGCCCACGATCGCGGCGCCGATGTCCTCCTGGTTCTTGAGCAGGCGCCCGGCGGCGGCCTCTGCGTCCGGCGTGCCGGCGACCGCGGCGACGATGTACTCGCGGGTCCAGATGACGTGATCCGACCACAGCTTCCGAAGTGCGAGACGGACCGGCTCTCTCGAGGTTGCCATGAGTTCTCCTCTGCGTCCCTTGTTCTAATGTGAACGGACGTTATCGTTACAGAGGCACGGTGTGATGTCAAGTCTTTCGCTAATGCACGTTGGTGTTAGACTGCCCGCATGACGGAAGGCCGATCCCCCGCCGATCCGGTCGAGGCGGTCGCGCTCCTCGACGAGCCGAACCGGCGGCAGCTCTATGACCTGGTCGTCTCGAGCCGGGAGCCGATGGGGCGCGACGACGCGGCCACCGTGCTGAAGATCAGCCGCGAGCTCGCCGCCTTTCATCTTGATCGCCTCGTGGAGGCCGGCCTTCTCGACACGGAGTACCGGCGTCGGGGCGCCCGCACCGGCCCGGGGGCAGGGCGTACCGCCAAGTTCTATCGGCGCTCCGATCGCGAGCTCTCGGTCTCATTCCCTCCGCGGCGCTACGACGCGGCGGCCGACGTCATGGCCACGGCGCTCGATCGGCTTGACCGATCGTCCGGCACCGAGGCGGTCCAGGCCGTGGCTCACGAGCGGGGGACGATGGTCGGGCTCGAGGCGCGTCGTGGCGCCGGCGTGCGGCCAGGTCGGCGGCGACTGAAGCAGGCGCTGCTCGACACGCTGAGCGACGCCGGCTACGCGCCCAACGTCGACGCGACGAGTGGCGCCGTCCTCCTCCGAAACTGCCCATTCCATTCGCTCGCGACGAAACATCGCGACCTGACGTGCGGGATGAACCTCGCGTGGGCGAGCGGGGTGACGGAGGCCCTGGCGGACTCGGGGCTGACGCCGCAGCTCGATCTCAAGCCGGGGTACTGCTGCGTCGTGTTTCAACCGGCAAGGCCACCATCGACTAGCCGGTCAACGAAGAAGGAGTAAGGCAATGTGCTTGAACTGCGGATGCATGCGGGCCCACGACACCATGGGCATGCCCGATATCAACATCACCTATGAGACGGTGAAGCGGGCGGCGGATGCCAACGGGATGACGGTCGAGGGCACGCTGGCCATGATCGCGAAGACGAGCGACAAGGACCGCGGTGACCACCCCGCTGAGTACGCCGCGGCGACCGAAGCCTAGGCGAGGAGCTCCGGCGTCAGGTCGGCGATCGAGGCGGCGCCGGAGAGCGCCATCGCGTTGACCAGCTCGCTGGTGAGCAGGTCGAGGACGTTCCCAACGCCCGCCTCGCCATCCACGGCAAGCCCCCAGATCACCGGCCGGCCGATGCCGACCGCGGTCGCGCCCATGGCCAGCGAGATGAGGACGTCAGTGCCGCGCCGCACCCCGCCGTCGATGAGGATCGGAACGCGACCGTCCACCTCGTCGACGATCGCCGGCAGGGCATCAAGCGAGGCGATCGAGCCGTCGAGCTGGCGTCCACCGTGGTTGCTCACCCCGATCCCTGCTGCTCCGTGCTCGATCGCCAGCCGTGCGTCGTCGGGATGGAGGATCCCCTTGACGATGACCGGCACGCCGAAGCGGGCAAGCCACTCCAGATCGGTCCAAGTCAGTCGGTCAGTGAAGGCGACCGATGCTACCTCGGACAGGGTCACTCCCGCGGCGATTGCCACGTTCGGGATGTCGACCTGCTCCGGGATGCGGAAGCCAACGCGCAGGTCGCGCTCCCGGCGCCCGAGCCGCGCCAGGTCGACGGTGAGCACCAGCGCCTCGTAGCCGTTGTCGACGGCACGCTGCACGAGGGCGCGGCGCGCGCCCGGATCGGCCAGCAAGTAGACCTGGAACCAGCGTGGCCCGCCCACCGCGGCGATGTCGGCAATGTCGGTGCTCGCCGAAGTCGAGACAGCGATCGTCACGTTGCGCGCCGCCGCCGCCCGTGCCACGGCCAGCTCGCCGTCCGGATGGGCCATCCGCTGGAGGGCCGTCGGGGCGATCCAGATCGGCGTCGGCCAGCTGCGCCCGAAGAGCTCCACCCGGGTGTCGACGCTCGAGACGTCGCGCATGACGCGCGGGACGATCGCCTGGCGGGCGAAGGCGGCCCGGTTGTCGCGCAGCGTGGCCTCGTCGCCGGCGCCCCCGGTGAAGTAGGCAAGCGGCCCGGGCGCGATGCGCTCGGCCGCCACCCGCTCGTAGTCATGGAGGTTGACGAGGTTCGGGTCCGCGGGAAGCGTCGGCTCGAAGCTGGCGCGTGGCGGGACCGGCAAGCCGGAGGGACCTGACATCAATGGGCAGCGTAGCATCGGGCCATGGCCGCATTCGACCCCGAGGCTCCCCTCCCCAGCGCGCCGGATCCGTGGGTGGGCTCCGAGATGCCCGCCCTGCGGGACGGGCCGCCATATGCGATGACCGAGATGATCGCCGCCGAGCCGGCACTCGCCGAGCGGCTGGTGCATCGGCTCCAGTCGGATCGCTCGCTGGCTCGCCCGGCGCTGGCGATTCGCATGGCGGCTGCCGACCATCGGCCGATCTGGACGACGGGCTGCGGCACGAGCGAGCACGCGGCGATGGTCGCGGCAGCGCTGCTGACCGATGCCCTGGACGGCGCGACCGCCTGGCCGATGCAGGCGCTCGAGATCGCGCGCCGGCCGCCCGTCGACGGCGTCCTGATCGCTGTCTCCCATGAGGGAGGGACGTGGGCGACGAACCTCGCCCTTGAGGCGGCGAGCAGGGCTGGATGCACGACGGTGCTCATCACGGTGAGCGACCGCTCCCCGGGTGCGGGGCTCGCTGACATCGTCCTCACCACCGACGAGCAGGACCAGAGCTGGTGCCACACCGTCGGGTACCTCTCGCCGCTGATCGCCGCGGCGGTCCTCGCCGGCGAGCTGCGGGAAGCGCCGCTCGACCCGGTCGTGGTGCGCGCCCTGCTCCAGCTCGCCGATCACGAGGCCGGCGCGGAGGCGACCGCCGCCGCGCTCGTGGGCTGCTCGCGCCTGCTGCTGGCCGGCTCGGGCCTCGACTACCCGGCGGCTCGGGAGCTGGCCCTGAAGATCGAGGAGGGTGCCCAGCTGCCGGCGTCGGCCCTCCAGCTCGAGACGTTCCGCCACGGACACCTCGCGGCGGCCGACGAGCACACGGGGCTGATCCTCGTCCTCACCGACGCGGAGGGCTGGGGAGAGACGCTTCGCGAGCGGTCCCGCGCGGTCCTCCGCTCAGCGGCTGCGCTCGGCATGCCCGCGGCCGCGATCCTCGCGGCGGACCTTGGCGACGAGATCCCGCTTCCGCTCACCCCGGCCGGGCGGCTGAGCGTGCCACTCGCCGGCGCGCTGCCGCGGATGATCGGCGCGGCCATCGCGACCGCGATCCCGCTCCAGCTCCTCGCCGAGCGCCTGGCACGGGCCTGGGGAAAGAACCCGGACACCATCGGTCGCGACGACCCACGACACGAGGCCGCTGGCGACGCCTGATCGGGGAGCCACGGGTATCATCGGTCCACCCAAGCCACGCCCAGCGAGGACCGCGTGCCCAGCCTGATCGAGTGCGTCCCGAACTTCTCCGAAGGGCGCCGCCCCGAGGTGGTGGACGAGATCGTCCGCGCGGTCCGGTCGATCGACGGGGTCACGCTCCTCGACTACTCGCGGGACGAGACCCACAACCGATCCGTCGTGACCTTCGCGGGCGCGGCCGAGCCGGTGGTCAAGGCCGCGACGGCCGCCGTCGGCCGCGCCCTCGAGCTGATCGACATGGAGAAGCAGACGGGGGCGCATCCGCGCATCGGGGCGGTCGACGTCATCCCGTTCGTGCCGCTCGGCACCACCCGCATGGAGGAGTGCGTCGACCTGGCGCGCCGCTTCGGGGAGCAGATCTCGCGGACCTTCGGGCTGCCGGTCTACCTCTACGGCGAGGCTGCGCAGCGTCCCGAGCGACGCCGCCTGGCCGACGTGCGCAGGGGCCAATACGAGGGGCTCAAGGAGGAGATCGGGGTCGACCCGGAGCGCGACCCCGATTTCGGCCCGAAGCGGATGCACCCGCGCGGCGGTGCGGTCGCCGTGGGCGCACGGAAGCCGCTCATCGCCTTCAACGTGAACCTCGCCAGTGACGACCTGGCCATCGCCAGGCACATCGCGGAGACGATCCGCGAGTCGTCGGGCGGGATGCCGGCGGTCCAGGCGATGGCGGTTCTGCTCGAGAACCCCGGTGAGCCGCGCTATGCGCAGGTGAGCATGAACCTGGTCGACTGGGAGCGGACCGGGATCGCCAAGGTCGTCGACGAGATCCGGCGCCTCGCGCGGAAGTCGGGGGTCGAGATCGACCACTGCGAGCTGATCGGGCTGGCGCCGGCCGGGGCCCTGCTCGAGGTCGCGGCCGAATCGCTGGGGCTGCGCGGCTTCAGCGCTGACCAGGCGCTCGAGCTGCGGCTGGCACGAGACCGATGAGCTCCGTCCGCGACGCGCTGCGCGCCGCCGTCGAGAGAGCTCGCGACCGCGCCGAGGCGGCCGGCGACCTGCGCCGGCCTGATGGCGCCTCTTGGCCGGCGATCAGCCTCGAGCAGCCGGCGCGCCCCGAGCATGGCGACTACGCCACCAACGCGGCGATGCAGCTCGCCCCGGTGGTGCGCGACGCCCCGATGCGCATCGCGGAGACGCTAAAGCGGCACCTCGGCCTGCCCGAGGGCGTGGCGGAGGTGAGCGTGGCGCCACCTGGCTTCCTCAACCTGCGCCTCGACCCCGGCTGGGTTGCAGAGCAGGTCGCCGCCATCCTCGCCGCGGGGTCCGACTTCGGCCGTGTCCGCGTCGCAAACCCGCGGAAGATTAACGTCGAGTTCGTGTCCGCCAACCCGACCGGGCCGCTGACGGTGGGGAATGCGCGCGGGGCGTTCGTGGGGGACCTCCTCTGCCGGGTCCTCGAGGGCGTGGGCCACGCCGTCATGCGCGAGTACTACTTCAACGACTTCGGCTCGCAGGTCACGAACCTCGGCCGCTCGGTGCTGGCGCGGCGGAACGGCGAGCCGGTCCCGGAGGACGGCTACCACGGCGACTACGTGACCGAGCTCGCCGGCCGTGTCCCGACCGACACGTGGGCCGCGGCCACGGCCGAAGGAGCGGACGCGGGAGCCATCCTGGGACGCTGGGCATCGGAGGAGATCCGGGCGGGCATCGAGCAGAGCCTGGCCGGGCTCGGCGTCCGCTTCGACGTCTGGACCGGCGAGGGGTCGCTCCACGACGAGGGCTGGGTGGGGCGCGCCGTCGAGCAGCTGCGCGCGGGCGGCCACGTCTTCGAGGACGAGGGCGCCACCTGGTTCCGCTCCACCGCCTACGGCGATGACAAGGATCGGGTCATCTTCCGCTCCAACGGGCAGCCGACCTACTTCGCCTCGGACATCGGCTACCTCGCGCAGAAGTTCAGCCGCGGCTTCGAGGAGCTTGTCTACCTGTGGGGCCAGGACCACCACGGCACGGTGGCGCGCCTCAAGAACGCGGCGCAGGCGATGGGCTACGACCGCGGGGCGGTGGAGGTGATCCTGATCGCCTGGGTCCGCTTCATCCGCGGGGGGCAGGTCGACTCGATGAGCAAGCGCTCCGGCGAGTTCCTCAGCCTCGACGAGCTGCTGGCCGAGATCGGCGCCGATGCCGCCCGCTGGTACTTCGGCTCGCGGGCGACCGCATCGGGCATCGACTTCGACATCGAGCTGGCCAAGCAGCAGAGCGCCGAGAACCCGGTCTACTACGTCCAGTACGCCCACGCCCGCTGCAGCTCGATCCTGCGCAGGGCAGCGGTGGCGGGACATGCGCCCGATGCGAGCGGCGCCGCGACGCTCCTCTCCCACCTCGCCGAGCAGACGCTGATCGGTCGGCTGCTGTCCCTGCCCGACGTGGTCGCCGATGCCGCCGAGCGCCGCGAGACGCACGAGCTGACCCACTACCTGCTCGAGACGGCGCAGCTCTTCAGCGCCTTCTACCGTGACTGCCGAGTACTGCCCGATGAGGAGGTTT
>JBGQKH010000054.1:0-12658 GCA_041499395.1 Candidatus Limnocylindria bacterium | reverse complement strand
TGCTGCGCTTCCTGCTGGTCTCCAAGGGCTACGTCCTGCTCCACTCGGCCTCGCTGGCCACCGGCGGGCGCGCGACGCTCCTGTCGGCGCAGACCGACACGGGCAAGACGAGCACCGTCATCCAGCTGGTCCGTGAGCGGGGCTACACCTTCCTCAGCGATGACATGACGATCATCACCGCCGATGGTCGCGCCCTCTCCTACCCGAAGCCGATGACGCTCAGCTACCACACCATGGCGGTGATCGCCGGCAAGGACCTCACCAGGCGGCAGCGCGCCGCCCTCTCGGTCCAGAGCCGGCTCCACTCGAAGAGCGGGAGGAGCGTCGGGCGCTACCTTGGCTCGCTGAACATCCCGATCATGTCGGTCAACTCGATGGTACAGATGATCGTTCCGCCGCCGAAGTACCACATCAACAGCCTCTTCGAGTGCGAGGTGGGCGGCGAGGCCCCGATCCAGAACGTCTTCCTGATGGAGCGCGGCGAGTCGCTGCAGGAAGAGATGACCCTGGACGAGGCGGTCGAGCAGCTGATCGAGAACACCGACGACGCCTACGGCTTCCCACCGTTCGCGACCTTCGCGCCGCACCTGCGGATCGACGGCGACGACTATCAGGCCCTGCGCCGCAAGGAGAAGGAGATCCTGACCTCGGCCCTGGAACGTGCCAGGACCTGGAGGCTGCGGGTCCCGGGCCACGAGTGGGCTGAGATCCTCCCGTCTATGATCGAAGGCAATGGCGACAGCGATCGCGTTCCCATCCCGATCAACCCCTTCCCGGCCGACGTCGGCCGGGCGGAGGCCGACGTGGCCTCCAGGGAGGTGGGCTAGTCGAGATGCAGCCACCAGCCAGGGCCGGCCGGGTCTGGTGGCAGGCGATCATCCGGAACCTGGCTGGCGCCATGCGTCTCGGCCCCCCGCGGACCCGCCTTCCACGCGATCCCCACGGCACCACCATCCCCTCTCCAGTCCTCGCCTCCACCGCGCTTCGGCCGATCGGGAGTGACGCCACTCCGTCGTGGCCCTTGACAAGCGGCAGGCAGGCGCTGGTCATCGCCCGCCCGATCGGCGCCTTCCTCGTGAGGTGGCTGCCGCTCGTCCTGGCGCTGGCCGTGGGGATCGCCCTTCGCATCTGGTCGCTCAACAGCCTCGGCTACAACACCGACGAAGCGGTCTACTCCGGCCAGGCGGCAGCGATCGCGCAGGACCCGACCCTGTCGCAGATCTTCCCCGTCTTCCGCGCCCACCCCCTCCTCTTCCAGTTCGTCCTCGCCGTCGTCTACGGCTCCGGCGTGAGCGACCTGGCCGGCAGGCTGGTGGCGGTCGCGATCGGGGTCGCCACCATCTACCTGGCCTTCGCCCTGGGCCGCCTCCTCTACGGGCACGGCGCCGGCCTGCTCGCCGCCGCGATCCTGGCGCTGATGCCGTATCACGTGATCGTGTCGCGCCAGGTCCTGCTGGACGGCCCGATGGCCTTCTTCGCGACGCTGACGCTCTACCTGGTGGCGAAGTTCGCCGCGAGCAAGCGGGCGTCCTGGCTCTATGCGGCGGGCGGCGCCATGGGCCTGACCTTCCTCGCCAAGGAGACGGGGATCGTCCTGATCGGGGCGGTGTACACCTTCCTCGCTCTGCAGCCCGCGGTTCGGACGCGGCTGCGGGACCTGGTGATCGCCACGGTCGCCATGCTCGTGGTGATCGCGCCGTTCCCCCTGACGCTCCTGCTGGCCGGAGGCGGGGGCACCGAGCGTACGCGGCAGTACCTGATCTGGCAGCTGTTCCGGCGGCCGAACCACACGTGGGAGTTCTACGCGACGACGGTCGGGCCCTCCCTCGGCCTGCTGGTGGTGATCGCCGCGCTCGCCGGGCTGGTGCTGCTCCGCCGCCGCCTGGGGTGGCAGGACGTGCTGCTCGCCTCGTGGATCATCGTTCCCTTCGCCTTCTTCCAGCTCTGGCCGGTCAAGGGGTTCCAGTACCTGCTGCCGATCGCACCGCCGGTGGCGCTGCTGGCCGCCCGCGCCCTCCTCGAGTTCCGCCCGGGATGGGTGAACACCACGGTTGGCTGGGCGGTGAACCTCGCCTGGCTGCGTCCCCTCGCCATGGCGGCGGTGCTCGTGTCGCTGGCCCTGCCGACGGTGGCGCTGGTGCGAGGGTCGAGCTCGGACACCTTCCTGGCCGGGACCGGCGGAGTGCCCGGCGGGCGCGAGGCAGGCGCCTGGATCGATGCCAACACGCCGGACGGCTCGCACCTGATGACGATCGGCCCCTCGATGGCCAACATCCTGCAGTTCTATGGGCATCGGCCGGCCTCCGGCCTCTCCGTCAGCCCGAACCCGCTCGCCCGCAACCCGGCCTACACGCCGCTCACCAACCCGGACCTGCTGATCCGGAACAACGAGCTCCAGTACGTGGTCTGGGACTCCTACTCGGCCTCGCGCTCCAGCTTCTTCTCCAACAAGGTGCTCGAGTACGTCCGCCGCTACCACGGCCTGGCGGTGCACACCGAGACTGTGATGGTGCGCTCCGCATCCGGGGTCGAGGTGGCCAAGCCGGTGATCGTCATCTACGAGGTCCGGCCATGATCCTGCGAGCCCTCGCTATCTTCTCGCTGCTCGTCACGCTGCTCGCGCCGGGCCCGGCCCTCGCGGTCGACCCGCCGACGCAGACGCCGATCAAGCACTTCCTGTTCCTCCTCCAGGAGAACCACTCCTTCGACAACTACTTCGGCACCTACCCCGGCGTCGACGGCATTCCCCCCAACACCTGCATGCCGATCGATCCGACCCAGCCCTCCCAGGGCTGCGTCACCCCGTTCCACGTGGGCGGCCAGCCGATCACCGACCTGCTCCACAACCGGGACATCTTCGTCGGCCAGTACCTCAACGGGAAGATGAACGGGTTCGTGTCGGCCCATGTCGCGGTCGGCGGCGCAAACGCGCTCCAGAACGCCCGCCAGGCGATGGGCTACTTCAACGCCGAGGACATCCCCTACTACTGGAACATCGCGGACCAGTACGTCCTCTTCGACCGATTCTTCAGCTCGGCCGCGGCCGGCAGCTTCATGAACCACATGTACTGGATCACCGCGGGGCCTGGCGACCCCAACCACGACTCGTTCCCGCCGAACGGCTTCGACAACCTCCCGACCATCTTCGACCGCCTCGACGCCGCGGGGATCAGCTGGAAGTTCTACGTCCAGAACTACGACCCGAACATCACCTACCGAACCGTGGCGACCGCGGGGGACAAGGCGGCGCAGGTCGTCTTCTCCCCGCTGCTCACGTTCAACAACTACATCGACAACCCCAGGCTGAAGAGCCACATCGTCGACATGGAGCAGTACTACACCGACCTTCGGAACGGGACGCTTCCTGCGGTCGCGTACATGGCCCCGCTCGGATCGAGCGAGCATCCGCCCGGAAGCCTCCGCGCCGGGCAGCGCTTCGTCGAGACCATCGTCAACGGCCTGATGCGCTCGACCTACTGGGACAGCTCCGCCTTCATGTGGGCCTACGACGACTGGGGCGGCTGGTACGACCACGTGCTCCCGCCGCAGGTCGACGCGTACGGCTATGGGTTCCGCGTGCCCGCCCTGCTGGTGAGCGCCTATGCACGCGTCGGCCAGGTCAACACCACCACGCTCGACTATACCTCGGCCCTGAAGTTCATCGAGGAGAACTGGGGGGTCCCGCCGCTCTCGACGCGCGACGCGGCCGCGACGAGCTTCGTCTCCGCGTTCGACTTCGCGAGCCCGCCGCGACCCGCGGCGTTCCTCACCACGAGCCGCGACACGAGCCTCCCACCCGAGCCGAACCGTGCGGTCCTCTACGGCGCCTACGCCATGGCCATCGTCCTGGCCGTCCTCCTGCTGCTGGTGGCGGCCGTCCCACCGATGGTCAGGTACGCCCTGGCGCTCCGCGGCGGGGCTCGGAACCGACCGTGAGGTCGTTGTCCATGCGCCGCATCCGCTCCATCCTGCTGGCGGCCCTCGTCATCGGCCTCCTGGCCTCTCCCGCCCAGGCTGCGGTGAAGAGCGCCACCGTCTTGCGGGTGGACCCCGTGGCCGCCGTCGCGTGGGGCGATCGCGCCCTCGTGACCGCGCACCTGTCGCTCTCGGATGGGTCTGCGCTGGCGAACGTCCACGTCGACCTCCGCATCAACGCGGACGTCTCCGGCGGTCGCACCGACTCCGCCGGCAAGGCGGTCTTCACCCCGAAGGCGCCGGTGAACCCCGGCACCTACATCGTCACCGTCACCTTCAGCGGCAGCTCCACGCTGCTCCCATCGCAGGCGAGCAGAACCCTCACCGTGCAGCCGCGCCTGCTGACCATCTACACCATGCCGGCGGTGCCGGGGCTTCCCTTTGTGCTGGACGGCAAGCAGTTCGTCTCCGACGCGAAGGGCATCGCCCAGACCGTCGTGCAGCCCACCTTCGACGAGACGAAGGACCTGCCCAACGCCCTGCCGCTGAGGGTGGCGCCCGGGATCGAGGAGCGGTTCGCACGCTGGAGGAGCTTTAACGGCGACATCTTCGCCACCTACGAGATGTACTACGACATCAGCCTCAAGTTCATCGACCTGGCCGGCAACCGGATCGATCCGTCCCGGGTGACGAAGGTGACCTTCAAGAGCGCGATCGGGGCGCTGATCAGCGTGTCACCTGATCAAACGTTCACGGTGCTCGGGCAGCGTGTGGTCGCCCTCGCCGGCGAGCTCCTGGCGAAGGACATCACCTATGCGGCCCAGGACGTGGTGGTCGACGGCAGCAGTGTCGTCCACGTCGCCCAGCAGCGCTACACGCCGAGCGTGGAACGCGCCTGGACCATCCAGCTCCTCTTCTACGCCGCCCACTTCTCGGTGCACGACGCGCTCTTCGGCTTCCCGATCGACGCGACCGTGGCGGTCACGTACCCCGATGGCCACGAGGTCGACATGAAGACCACCAAGGGTGAGCTGAGCATGGTGGCCCTGGCCCGTGGCGACTACCACGTCGCCGCGCGGGGCTGGGGGATCGCCTTCTCGCGGCCGGTCTCCCTCTCGCGCGACCAGCAGGTCGACCTGAAGTTCATCAGCTACCTGGACGTCGGCGTGGTCGTGGCCCTTGTGCTGGTCGTCGCCCTTGGCCTGGTGGCGCTTGGCCGGACCGGCGGGCCCTGGAACCGGGCCCCGTGGCTGCGCCGTCGACCGCGGCCTGCGCTCGCTGGCGGCGCTGCCGCCGCAGCCAGCGGCGATCCGATGCTCGGCGCGGGTGGGGGCGGCTCGCAACCGATCCCCACCGCCCCGGCCGGCGCGGTCCCCTCCACCACGGTGGGCGGCGCGCTAGCGACGAGGCGGGAACCCTTCACGCCCGGTCCGCCGATGTCGACTCCCGCTCGGGCGACCCGGACCACCAGGCCGCAGGCGTCCCCCGCCACCGAGCCGATCGCGAGCAGGCTCCACGCGATCCTGGCCACGGAGCCGATGGCGACCAGGCTCCAGGCGACGCGGGTCACCGCCCCCCAGGCGGGCCCGGAGCCCGATACCCTCGAGGCCCGGCTCGAGGCGACCCGGCGCCAGGCGGCACGAGCGACCGAGCGCGCCCGGATCCGTCCGCAGGCGACCCCCGTGGCGAAGCCGGCAGTGACCGCCCCGATCGAGCCGGCCCCGCCGACGGATGCCCCGGCAGAGCCTCCGGCGAAGACGAGGGCCGCTCGCCAGGCCAAGCCCGTCCCCGCAGCGTCCGCCAAGCCGGTCGCCAAAGCCCCAACCAAGCCGGTCGCCACGCGCCGGGCAGCCGCCGCCACGACGCGGTCGCCGAAGGCGGTCGCCACGCCTCGCGCCAAGCCCGCCCCAGCGCGGACGAAGCGGGCGACGGCCTCGGCAGCGGAGCCCGCTCCGGCCGCCGACGAGCTGCTGGAGGGTGGCGAGTACATCGTCAAACGCGGAGACACGTTGAAGTCGATCGCCGCCAGGCTGCTCGGCAGCGCTGATTCCTGGCAGGAGATCGTTCGCGCCAACCCGGACGTCGTGATCGAGCGGGGGCGGATCCTGCCCGGCACCCGGCTGAAGATTCGGTGACCCGGAGGCGGGCACGCCTCACCGTCGTCGGGGCGTTGCTCCTGGTGGCCCTGGGATCGGCCTCCGCGGTGATGGGCGGGCCGGCGAATCCGCAGCCGACGGAGCCTGGCCCGCGAGCCGCGCCGAACCCGGTCCCGTTCCTCGCGTACTACTACATCTGGTTCGACAAGACATCCTGGCAGCGGGCGAAGAGCGACCTGCCGACGCTCGGGCCCTACTCGAGCGACGACGCCACCGTCATGCGCCAGCACATCCGCTGGGCAAAGGCCGCGGGGATCACCGGCTTCATCGTCAGCTGGAAGAGCGCGCCGGCGCTCGACAGTCGCCTCGAGACGCTCATGAAGGTGGCGACAGCCGAGCAGTTCAAGCTCGCGATCATCTACCAGGGGCTCGACGTCAATCGCCGTCCACTGCCGGCCGCCCGCGTCAAGGCCGACCTCGAGTTCTTCCAGGCGCACTACGCGGCGGATCCGGTCTTCAGGATCTTCGACAAGCCGCTGGTCATCGTGTCGGGGACCTGGGAGTTCTCCGTGGCCGATATCCAATCGATCACCGCGAACCTGCGCGTGAGCCTCCTGGTGCTGGCCTCCGAGAAGAACGTGGCCGGCTTCCAGCGGATCCAGCAGCTCGTCGACGGAGACGCGTACTACTGGTCATCGGTCAATCCCGACACCTTCCCCGGGTACCAGGGCAAACTTGACGGGTTCGCCACCGCCGTCCACGCCGCCCACGGGCTGTGGATCGCACCCGCCGCGCCGGGCTTCGACGCGACCCTGCTCGGCCATCAAACGGTGGTCGATCGCAAGGACGGCGACACGCTGCGGCGCGAGGTGAGTGCGGCGATCCAATCCGGTCCGGATGCGCTGGGCCTCATCAGCTGGAACGAGTTCAGCGAGAACTCCTACATCGAGCCGAGCCATCTCTACGGAGATCGCTACCTGCAGGTCCTGAGCGAGATCGCCCAGCTTCCCGCGCCGTCGATCGACCTGCTCGGCTCGAGCGACGACGAGCCCGTGGGCGCGCCGACCACGCCGGCCCCCGACCCCCTTCGGCTGGTCATCATCGGGCTGCTGGTGGTGGCCGTGATCCTCATCCCGCTCTTCGTCGTCCGCGCACGACGCGCGGGCCGCGCGCGCGGGCCGTCGTGACTCGCGGCCGGCGGCGGCCTCGCATGAGCGGCGGCGCGGACCATCGGCGGCACCGTCTTCAGTACCAAATGGGGCTGGCCGGTAGCCACGGCCGAGGGTACGGTGTCCCCCCGTTGAGCAGGCAGACGTCCCGCCGCGCCGGTCGAGAGGATTGCTGATGCGAACCAGGCCCTGGCCATGGGTGGCCGGCGTCGCGATCGTTGGCATCATCGTCATCGTTGTGGTGATCGCTTCCCGACCGGCGCCCGGAGTCTCGAACGGACCCTCCCCGAGCGCCACGGTCGGTCCCTCGTCAGGCACCTCGAGCGGGGGCTCTCCCGGCTCCAGCGGCGCGAGCACCGCACCCGGCGCGAGCGCGACGGCCGGCCAGGGTGGGCCGCCGGGCGCGAACGGCTCGGGGTCGCCCGCCGGCGCGACGGCCACGCCGACCCCGACCGGCACACCGCCGGGAGGCGTCGATCGGCAGCCCTCCTTCCCGATCCGCGCCGCCTTCTACTACCCGTGGTTCCCGGAAGCGTGGAAGCAGCAGGGGATGGATCCCTTCACCAAGTACCACCCCTCGCTCGGCTTCTACGACTCGGGGTCGGCCACGACGATTGGCGCCCACATCGCGGCGATGCAGTACGGTCGGATCCAGGTGGGCATCAACTCGTGGTGGGGCCAGGGCAGCCGCACGGACGCGCGCGTCGCGAGCCTCCTCGCGGCGACCGGCGGCGGCACGTTCCGCTGGGCCGTCTACTACGAGGCCGAGGGGTCGTCGAACCCGAGCGTCCAGCAGATCAGCAGCGATCTCGCCTACCTGGCCAAGCGCTACGGCGCGAACCCGGCCTACCTGCGGGTCCGGGGGCGGTTCGTCGTGTTCGTCTACGGGGACCCCGGTGACGGGTGCGGGATGGCCGATCGCTGGACGCAGGCGAACACCGTCCACGCCTACATCGTGCTCAAGGTCTTCTCCGGCTACAAGGCCTGCGCGCATCAGCCGGACAGCTGGCACCAGTACGCCCCTGCCGGAGCCGATTCGAACCAGGCCGGCTTCAGCTACTCCATCAGCCCCGGCTTCAACAAGGCCAACGAGGCCGCTGCGCGCCTGGTCCGCGACACGACGCGCTGGGCGGCCAGCGTGAGGGCGATGGTGGCCAGCCACGAGCCCTGGCAGCTGATCACCACCTTCAACGAATGGGGCGAGGGGACGAGCGTCGAGAGCGCCACGGAGTGGCAGAGCGCCTCCGGCCACGGGGCGTACCTCGACGCCCTCCACAGCAACGGGGCCTAGCTCCCGGGGCTCTTCGCCACCTCCACCACCAGCATCGGCGCAGTGGCTGCGCCCGCCTCGCGACTGTCGAAGGTGAGGGCGGTCGTGCCGGTCGTGAAGAGGACGAAGCTGACCTGCCCGTTGCCATCGACGGCCGAGGTCAGCTGGACCTCGATCCAGGCCTCGCCCGCGATGAGCCCCGAGCTTCCCACCACGGCGCCGTCCGCGGGCCGCGCCGCGTACGTGAGGCGCGACTCTGACCAGGCGCCCTTCACGGAGCGGACCTGGAAGCCGAGCGTCTGCCTGCCGAGGGTGTGGATCCGCAGCCTCGCGCCGCGCACCGGAGTCGTGATGCCGGACACCGTGAACCTGAGGTAGGTCAGCGTCTCGGGATCGGAGTCCACCCGCAGCTGGGTCGTCGTTCCGTAGTTCTGCGTCGACCGCCCGGCATAGACGTAGGCATCCGCGCTGACCGGGAATTGACGCAGCTCGGAGGGAACCGGCGTGCTCGACGGCTCGACCGCAACCAGGCTGGCGCTGGGGGAGGTGCCTGGCGTACCGCTTGGGATCGGGGAGGCAGACGGGACGACCGCGGGCGCGGCGGGCAGCGCCGCGAACAGCGCGGCCGTGAGCGTGAGGACCACGGCTGCGGCATCGACCGCGAGTCGCTGGCGCAGGGGAAGGGGCCGTCGGAGCTGGCGCTCGTCCGCGGGCGGCAGTGACATCCGGGTCATCTTGGCATGCGGCGCAGGTCGCTCACTCCCCGTCGCGGCGGGCGAGCTCCTCGCGGACCGCTTCGGCAATGAAGGCGCGCAGGGTTTCCTCGGTGAGGAGCGCGCCGGCCGCGAGGGGCGCTGCGGAGGAGGTGGCCGCCCGTCCCGCTTCCCCGGGCCAGCCCGCCGGCGCCTGGTAGCGGCGCGCGGCGATCCCCTCCAGGCCGATCCCCGAGAGGGCGATGGCAACCGTGCTGCCGGCCAGCCGCAGGCCAAGGAGCAGGCCCACGGTGCCGGGCGCCAGGATCAGCAGCCACTGCATCAGGACGATCCACGAGGACCGATAGAAGGTGATCGGCGGGACCGCGAAGTCGACGCGTGCCCAGAGCACGATGCTGACCAGGAGCGCGGCTGCGGTGAGCAGGAAGATGAGCCAGGTCAGCGCGAGCCAGCGGCGATCGGCGCGGCTCGCGGTGAGTGGCTGGGCGGCCATGCGCGGAGCGTAGCGGATGGCCGTGGCCATGGGGAGTGGTTGAGCTTGGGGCCCAGGTTGGCAACCGCTCACGCTCGGCGCAAGCACCGGCCATCGAATCGACTATCGTCGCGACAAGTTGGCGGTTACGTACGCTGAGCGTAAACGCCAGACTGTGCCCCGCATGAGCAGGCACCGATGATCCACAACGACCCGGAGCGCGAGGACCTGCGGCGGCTGCCGCCCCTGGAGATCGTGCTCGTCCGGCACGCGACCCCGATTCCGCCCGGCACTCCGGGCTGGGAGGAGCGCGACGACGAGCGGCCGCTCAGCGAGGACGGGCTGCGGGACGCCGACGAGCTTGCCTTCGAGCTCGACCCGTACCTCTTCCATGCCGTCTACTCGAGCCCGTATGCCCGATCGGTCCAGACGGTCACGCCCACGGCCGCGCGGCGCTTCCACCAGGTGCAGCTGATCGATGACCTGCGCGAGCGCCGCCTGACGGCGGAGCCGCGGAGCGATTGGGAGGAGATCCTTGTCCGCGCCTGGGCCGATCCGGACTTCGCCGTCGAGGGCGGCGAGAGCGGTCGGGAGGCGCAGCGACGCGGGATGCGAGCGCTCGATCTGCTCCGAACCCGCCACGCGACGGGCGGGCGGCTCCTCGCCGGCAGCCATGGCAACCTGATCTCGCTCATCCTCCAGGCGCTCGAGCCGGCCGTCGACCACAACTTTCACCGGGCGATGCCGATGCCGGCGATCTATCACCTCCAGCACGATGGGATCTCCTGGCGCGTGATGGGCGGCCACGGCTTCGCACGGCTCGACGCCCGGAACTAGGGGGCGGAGCGCACCTTCTCGGTGGCCGCCCGAGCCGGGGCGGATGCTTCCGCCGCCGGCGCGCTGACTGGCACGAAGGCGGCGCGATAGGCGGCCACCACCGCCCCGCCACCGCGATCGGTGAAGAACGCTTCGGCCGCGGCGCCAGCGGCGGCGGCCTCCGGGTCGCGATCGCCAGCGAGCATGCCCCAGGCCAGTCCGGCGCGGGCTTCGCCGAGCAGATCGCCGCCGTTGTGCCTCACCTCGAGGGCCGTCCGATATGCGGCGCGGGCGTCGTCCCAGCGTCCCTCGCGAGCCGCCTGCCCGGCCTCTGCCGTGGCCAGACGGGCCGCCATCAGCCGGCCCGGGTTGGGCCACGCGCGCAGCATCGCAATGGCCTGCTCCAGCTCCGCGGTCTCGTTGCCGGCGATCGCCGCGAACGCAGCAAGGTCAGGTCCGTCGACGCCGAAGTTGGAATCCTTCCCGGCCTCGAGCGCAAGGCGCGCCGCCGGCTCCCAGTCGCCGGCGCACGCGGCGATGTCCGCTTCGCCCATCAACCCGGCCGCGGTGGCCATTCGACTGTCCAGCTGCGTCGCGATCTCGTTGGCCCTGGCCATCAACGTCGCCGCGCCCTCGCGGTCGCCGCGCAGGGCGGCCAGCTTTGCCCGGATGTTGGCAAATGCCGCGCCGTAGAAGGGCGCGACGGTCTCTCCGTCCTCGAGGGCATCCATCTCGTCCATCCACTTGCCCCAGTCTCCGGAGGCCAGCGAGTCATCGGCGAGGAGCATGACGGCCTGGAACACGAACGGCCGGTTGCCCACCCGGAGCGCAAGCTGGTAAATCTCGTCTTTCAGCGCCATCGACTCCCTCATGTCGTCCTCGCCGATCGCGCCCAGCAAATTGTTCCGCGCCCGCAGCGCAGACGCGCCGAGGGAGTGGCGATCGGCCTCCGCCGCGGCTCCGCGCAGGGTCGCGGCGGCCTCGATCGCGCGGCCCACTTGCAGCATCGCGGTCCCCTTGTTGATGAGTGCCTCGACCACCGGGCGGACCAGCCGATGCGAGCCGGCGAGCGTCAGAGCCCGATCCGCCGTGGCGATCGACTCCTGGGATCGGCCGGTCATCATGTAGACCCGCGACAGCTCGGCCAGCATGGCGGCGTACTCTGCTGAGTCGCCGATCGCCGCGCCCTCGACGAGCGCCTCCTCGAAGATCGCGACGGCCTGCGGCTCCAGCTTGGCCGACGTGTGGTGGCGTCCTTGCCACGTCGCGGCCCGCACCACGCCCTCCGTGTCGCCGAGCGTCCGGTATAGGTCGCGGGCCGCACGCGCATGCTCGATGGCCGCGGGCAGGTCGTTGGTGTGGTCACCAGCGTCCGTGGCTCGCTCGTGGAGCGCCGCCTGCTCGGCCGGATCCGAGGTGACCGAGATCGCCTGCTCGAGGTATGCGATCGCCTGCCGGTGGGAGTGCAGCGCGACCGCCCGATCAGCAGCCGCGGTCAGCGCGATGCGGGCCTGGGCGGCGAGCGCATCCGCCTCGGGACCCGGGCTGGACGCCTGGTGCGCTGACACGTAATGGCTCGCCAGCACGCCGGCCAGCTCCTCGTTGCCGAGACCCTCCATGTGCCGCGCGGCGGCGAGATGCCGCGCCCTGCGGTCAGCGCGCGCCAGCGAGGCGTAGGCGACCTCGCGCACCACGGCCTGGACGAACTGGTACTGGCCGCGCTCCGGGGAGCGGGGATCGGCGTCAACGGTGAGCAGCTGGCGGCGGACGAGGCGCTCGAGCGCATCGGTCAGGGCGGAAGGCTCGACCCCGGCGACCGCCGCGAGCGCGTCGAGGGTGAAGCTCTGCCCGAGCACGGATGCGTCCTGGAGCAGGGCGCGGTCCTCCGGGCGGTTGGCGTCGAGGCGACTGGCGATGAGGGCGTGGAGCGTCTCGGCGACGCCCAGCGAGCCGATATCCCCGGTCAGTCGGTATCGGCCATCCTCGGGGACCAGCAGCTCGCGGTCGAGGAGCATGCGGACGGTCTCGACAGCGTAGAGCGGGATCCCCTCCGCGCGCCCCACGATCGAGCGAAGCGCGGCGGGAGGCAGGCCGGGCACCAGCCCCTCGAGCATCTCGGCGATCTCCACATCGGCGAGCGGCTCAAGGTTGATGCGGGTCACGCTGCGGACGCCGCTCCCCCAGTCGGGGCGCCGCTCGAGCAGGTC
>JBGQKH010000053.1:0-13011 GCA_041499395.1 Candidatus Limnocylindria bacterium | reverse complement strand
TACCTGAATTCCGGGGCGTTGCCCGCATCCTGATCCGCCAAATGCCGCCAGGCCGCGCGTGCGTCGCCCAGCCGTCCATCGGCAAGGGCTGCATTCCCGATCGCGTCATCGGCGCCCGACGTGGACGCGCGCGCCGGGTCGTCGCCCAGCAGGCGTCGAAGCTCGTCGAGCGCGTCGGCGACGTCTTCGCCGCGACATGCGTGGACGATGACCGAGTTGCCGAGCAACGAGATGCGGTCTGCGTCTTCGAGGTCTTCGGCCAGCTGTCCGTCGAGCTGTTCCAGCGCTTCGTCCCAGTCGCCGGCCAGGAAGGCGGTATACCCGAGGTTGCTGACGAACCGGAGAACGCCCACGCGGCTGCCGACTCGGCGAGCCAGGGCGAGCCCTTCGCGGTAGGCGGCCAGCGCACCAACCACATCGATGTCGAGCTGCAGGAAGCCGCGGCTGTTAAGCGCAAGCATCAGCGTATCGTCCAACCGGTTGTCCCGCGCGAGCTGCTCGCCCGCCCTGATGACTCCGATCCCCTCGCGCCGGCGCCCGATACCGCCGAGTGCCCCTCCCTTGGCTAGCAGCGCGGTGGCGAGGATCTCCACCAGGTCGCCGTGTTCCGCGGCCTCCAGCACCCGCTCCGCGACCTCCATGGCGCGGCGGGGCTCCTCGTTGTCGATATAGGCTCTGGCGAGCATGCCGTCCAGCGCGACGACGGCACGATCCGGGAACAGGTCCGCGAATTCTGTCGAAGCCGGCACGAGCAGCTCGAGCGCCGCCTTTTCCTGGTGACCGACGATCAGCGCCCATCCCAGGGCCGCCGTGGTCCGGGCGGCCGCAAGGCGATCGTCGCGTGTTCGGTGGAGGGCCAGCGCGCGTCGAAGGAATTCCTCGGCTCGCCCATAGCGGGCCGCGGCTAGCGCCGATCGGCCTGCGCGCTCGAGGAGATCGGCTTCATCGGCCGGATCAGTCGTCACGGTCAACGCCTGCTCGAGGAAGGCGACCGCCTGGTCGTGGGCTCCGAGGGACGCCGCCCGCTCGGCCGCCGCCTTGAGCGCAATCCGAGCCTGGGCGGCCAGCGCTTCTGACTCGGCTCCCTCCGCGGCGTTGGCGTGCGCCGCCAGGTAGTGGCCGGCCAGGGCCCCGGCCAGCTCGTCCGACCCGAGCTGCTCGAAGAAGCGGGCCGCGGCGAGGTGGCGTGTCTTGCGGTCCTTCTTGGCGAACGTGTTGTAGGCGACCTCCCGGATGAGTGCCTGCAGGAAGGCGTACTGACCGCGCTCGGGGGATCGGGGATCGACCTCCATGGTCAGAAGCTCGCGCCGGACCAACGCCCGGAGGCGAGGCTCAAGCGTGGCGGCGTCAAGGCCGGTCACGGCGGAAAGCGCCTCGAGGGTGAAGCTCTGCCCGAGAACGGAGGCATCCTGGACCAGCGTCCGGTCGGCGGGTTCCAGGCCATCAAGGCGCGAGGCGATCAGGGCCGTCAAGGTCTCGGGCACCGCGAGCGCGGTCAGGTCGCCGACGGGCACATACACGCCCGCCTTCTCCTTCAGCCGGCCGTCCGCGACCAGCATCCGCACCGTCTCGACGGCGTACAGCGGCATGCCGTCGGCCCGCGACACAATGGCCCGGATCGCCGGCTCAGGAAGGCCTGGCACGAGCCCGGCCAAGAGCTCACGCATCGCTGCCTCGGGCAGCGGTTCGAGGTAAACCGAGGCGAAGTTGCGCTTGCCTGCCCCCCAGTCTGATCGCTTCTCTAGCAGCTCGGGCCGGGCCAGGGTGACGACCAGGATCGGGTGCCCCTTGCTCCATTCCCCCAGGTGGTCGATGAAATCGAGCGTGCCGCTGTCGGCCCAGTGGAGATCCTCGAAGGTGAGCACCACGCTGCCGGAGCTGCTCAGGCGCTCGAAGAAGGTGCGCCACGCGGCAAAGAGCTGCTCGGAGCCGCTCCCCGATCCAACGCCCAGCAGGGCCAGGAGTGCGGGCTCGATCCAGTTCCGCTCCTCGGAGTCGGGGACATGCTGCGCAAGGATCTCCGTCACCTTCGCGCGGGTTGTCGCCTCGTCATCGGTCTCGGCCAGCCCGCACCGGCCGCGCACCATTTCTCCCAGGGCCCAGAAGGTGATCCCCTGGCCGTAGGCGGGGCTCCGGCCGTGGTGCCACCAGACGTTCTCGACGAGGCCATCGAGGTACTTGAGGAACTCCCAGGCGAGGCGGCTCTTGCCGATTCCCGCTGGACCAATGACCGACACGAGTCGGGTCCGCTGCTCGCGGCCCGTCGCGTGGAACAGGTCCTTGAGGAGGCGGAATTCCTCATCGCGGCCGACGAATGGCGCCTCGAGTGCCTCGCTGCGGTTGCGTCCGCCGCGCTCCGAGACGACGCGCACGGCCCGCCAGGCCGGGACCGGGCTGGCCTTGCCCTTCAGCGTCTGCTCCCCGGCTTCCTCGAAGGCGATCGCCTGGCTCGCGGCACGCTGCGTCGCCTCGCCCACCAAAACGACCCCCGGTTGTGCCGCCGACTGAAGGCGTGCGGCGGTGTTGACTAGGTCGCCGGCGACCATGCCCTGGTTCGTGGCACCAAGGGTGACCGCCGCCTCCCCGGTCAGGACCGCGGCCCGCGCCTGAATCGTGGGACCGATGCTGCGGACCGCGTCGACCAGCTCGAGAGCCGCCCGAACCGCACGTTCCGCATCGTCTTCATGCGCGACCGGCGTGCCCCACACGGCCATGACGGCATCACCGATGAATTTCTCGACGGTCCCTCCATAGCGCGTCATTACCTCTGAGGCGAGATCGAAGTAGCGGGTGAGCGTGTCACGCACGTCCTCCGCGTCGCGCTCCTCCGCAAACGGGGTGAAGCCGACCAGGTCTGCGAAGAGAACGGTGACGAGCCGGCGTTCCGCGACGGGAGCCGCGGCTGACTGGCGCGGCCCGCCAATCGACGTTCCGCAAGTGCCGCAGAACTTCTCGGAAGGCTCGATGGAACTGCCGCAGTTGGGGCAGCCGGCGGCGAGGGACGACCCGCACTCGGTACAAAACTGCCGACCCGCCTTGTTCTCGGTGCCGCAGTTCGAGCAGACCATGTCGTCTCACTAGCTCCAGAGTGGCTGAGAGCGTACCCGACGGGAGCATTTGCGCAAAGCCTGTGGGCGGCGCCGATGCCCACGCCGATACGTCCTAGCGGTTTAACTGACGCCGCCTTGCTCTGTCCGGCCCGGCCGCGGCAACTTCGCCGGGCTCTAACTACTACCCCTCTTTCGGCTTGACACCGCCGGAAGCCGGGTCGTATCCTCCCGCGGCGGCTCCGACCTTGCCTCACCGATGTGTGGTGCCGCCCGGCGAAACCTCTCAACGAGGACATGTGATCCGACCATGAGACTCCTGTGCAGCGCTCGATTCGAGCGCCCCGTGACGCCCACCAGTGGCGCCAATGGCGGGAGATCTGCGTCCCCCTCGAGCTGAAGCCAGGCGGCAGGGCCGCCAAGCACAAGGCACGAGCCGTGGACCAGATCCGGTCCACGGTTTTTTGATGCTCGCCCACCGGCGAGGAGCAGGAGCCGCGGACCGCGCAGGGACCGCGGCTCTTCGCATGAGATGAGAGATCCGAGCCGAGCAGGGTGATGACTGATCAGGAAGAGGAACCCCAGATGACCGGTCTCCTGGAACAACCGAAGACCGAGCCGATGCGCCCTATGGCAACCGCCACGATGCCCTCCCGGACGCACCGCGTGCTCTCCGACGAGGGCGTGCCGGCGCTGCTGGTCGAGCACGTCACGAAGCGGTTCCTGATCGGGCGCAAGCGCAAGCCGGTGACCGCGGTGAACGACATCTCGATCCGCATCCGCCGTGGCGAGATCTACGGCGTGCTGGGTGCCAACGGCAGCGGCAAGTCGACCCTCATCCGGCTGGTGAGCACGCTGCTCACCCTCGACACCGGCAGGGTCGAGGTGTTCGGCCACGACATCGAGCGCGACGAGATGGCGGTCAAGCGCGTCATCAACCGGGTGAGCGTGGACGCGGCCTTCTTCAAGAAGCTCAGCCCGTTCGAGAACCTCGCCTACGCGGCGCGCCTCTACGGCATGGAGCCGAAGCCGGCTCGTGCCGAGGCGATCGCGATCCTCGCCAGGCTCGGGATCGGGGAGAAGCGGCTCAGCCGGCCGCTCGAGCAGATGAGCCGGGGGATGCAGCAGAAGGTCGCGATCGCGCGGGCGCTGCTGACGAGCCCGACCCTGCTCCTCCTCGACGAGCCGACGACCGGCCTCGACCCGCGGTCGAAGCTGGACGTGCAGACCTTCGTCGAGGAGCTGCGCGACACGCATGACGCCACGATCGTGCTGACCACGCACGACCTGGCCGAGGCGGATCGGCTCTGCGATCGAATCGCGATCATCAACGATGGACGGATCGTGGTCGAGGACACACCTGAAGCTTTGAAGGCGAAGGTCGCCAAGGAGCACGGGCAAGAGCCGACCATGGAGAGCGTCTTCATGACCTACACCGGTCGCTCGCTCGACGACGACCTCGGCGACGACGACAAGAACGACGAGGACTGACCGATGACCACCATGACCCGCGAGCTGAAGGCCTCGTTCGCCTTCGTCGAGCGGAACTTCAACCTGACGAAGCGCTACTGGGGCTGGGAGGTCGCCTTCCTGGTCTATGCCGTGGCGGGCGCCCTGGCGGTTTCGCTCATCGGCTCTGGCGCGGGGAACGAGCGGCTATTGCTGACCCTGGTGATTGGCGCCGTCTTCTGGAACTACCTCAGCGTCGTCTTCAGCTTCATCGCGGAGACGGTGAGCTGGGAGCGCTGGGAGGGGACCCTCGAGTACACGTTCATGGCGCCGGTGCGGCGCTATGCCCAGATGCTCGGCTCCACGGTCTACGCCATCGCCTTCGGCTTCGTCCATACAGTCGTGGTGCTGGTGGTCCTCGCCCTCTTCTTCCAGCTGGACCTGTCGCACGCCAACTTCGCGACCGCGGCGGTCTTCATGGTGCTCGGATCCTTCTCGTTCATCGGGATCGGGGTCATGACCGCGATCCTGCCGCTGATGTACGTGGAGCGCGGCGCGCAGATGACCTTCGTGCTGCAGTCGGTGCTGCTGCTCATCAGCGGCGTCTACTACAGCGTCAGCGTGCTCCCCGGCTGGATGCAGGTGCTCTCCAACTTCAGCCCCGCGACCTACGTCCTCCAGGGCGTGCGGGCGGGGCTGATCGACGGGGTCGGCATCGGCTCGCTCCTGGGCGACGTCTGGCCGCTGCTGCTGATGGGGATCGTCTTCATCCCGCTGGGGCTGTGGGCCTTCGGGCGCGCCGAGCGCTATGCGAAGCGCACGGGCAAGCTGAAGCGGGTGGGCTGATCCGATGACCGCCACGCCGCCCGGCCTGGTCCTGCGTCCCACCACTGGCATCGCCGACGTGCCGGCGCTGCTCCGCGTCTACACCGCGAGCAACGAGGCGGACGAGGTCGACGAGCGGACCTCCAAGGCCGCCCTCGTGAACTGGCTGACCCATCCCTCGCCGGTCTTCGACCCGGCGCTGGACGTGGTCGTGGCGGATGTCGCCGGCGAGGTCGTGGGCTACGGCTGGACCTCCTGGTTCGATACCAACGACGGCAGCTCGCGCGACTACATCACCCGCGGCTACGTGCACCCAATGTGGCGGCGACGTGGGGTCGGGTCGGCGATCCTCGAGCACAACGAGGCCCGGCTGCGGGAGGTCTCCGCGTCCCACGAGACGGAGCGGCCGCGACTCCTGGGGACGTTTGCGGACGAGCGGCGGCCGGGGGCCATGGCGCTGGTCACGGGCCACGCATACGAGGTGGTTCGCTACTTCTTCAACATGGTGCGACCGACGCTGGACGAGGTCGAGGTGCCTGCGCTTCCCGATGGGCTCGAGCTGCGGCCGGTGAGCGACCGGGCCGGCTATCGGCGCCTCTTCGATGCCGACGTCGAGGCATTCCAGGATCACTGGGGCGGCTTCGACGCGTCGGAGGAGGCGTTCCAGGAGTGGCTCGACTATCCGGAGTTCGATCCGTCGCTCTTCGTCATCGCCTGGGACGGCGACGAGATCGCCGGGGCGGTGGCCAACGCGATCTACGAGAACGAGAACCAGCTGCTGAACCGAAAGCGCGGCCTCCTGGAGAGCGTCTTCGTGCGCCGGCCGTGGCGCCGCCGCGGGCTCGCCTCGGCACTCGTGGCGCGCAGCCTGGTGCTGCTTCGTGGGCGCGGCATGACGAGCGCGTGGCTCGGCGTGGACGCCGACAATCCCACCGGCGCGCTGGGCGTCTACGAGCGGGCGGGCTTCGCCGTGCACTCGCGCGCCCGCGCCTACCGCAAGCCGATGGAGACCACCCGATGAACACCTCGGCCGCCGAATCGATCATGCCGGCGATCCCCGGCCTCACCCTGCGCCACTACCGCCGCGGCGATGGCGCGGCGCTCGCCGAGCTCGAGAACGCCGACAACGCAGCCGATGGGATCCACTGGCGCTCGACCGGTGAGGAGACCGAGAACTGGTACGCGCGCCCGACACCCGGCTTCGACGCCACTCGCGACGTGCTCGTCGTCGAGCTGGGCGGGAAGATCGTGGCCGAGACGAACGTCGCCCGCGTCGACACGACGGACGGGCTGCGCGAGTACCGCATCGGCTGCACGGTCCATCCCGACCTGCGGCGGCGGGGGATCGGCCGCTGGCTCCTGCGCCTCGGCGAGGAGGCCGCTGCGGCTCGCCGCCACAACGAGCCGACCGAGCTGACCTCGGTCCTGGGCACCTGGTGCCCGGAGCTCCGCACCGGGAAGCTCGCGCTGATCGAGCAGGAGGGCTATCGGCCGGTGCGGTACTTCTTCGACATGGAGCGCCCGAACCTCGACGGGATCGTGGTGCCGCCGATGCCCGATGGCCTCGAGGTGCGCCCGGTGGCGGCCGATCGGCTCCGGCAGCTGTGGGACGCTGATATCGAAGCGTTCCTCGACCACTGGGGCGGCTTCGAGGCGACCGACGAGCGGTTCGAGACGTGGCGGAGCGACCCGAAGTTCGACCCGAGCCTCCACGTCGTCGCCTGGGACGGAGACGAGGTCGCCGGAGGGGTGGTGAACGAGGTGAACGAGGCGGAGAACGAGGCGACGGGCAAGCGGCAGGGCTGGCTGGCAAGCGTCTTCGTGCGCCGGCAATGGCGTCGGCGGGGGCTGGCCCGCGCCCTGGTCATGCGCTCGCTGGCCGTGCTCCGCGATCGAGGGCTGACGAGCGCCGGGCTGGGGGTGGACGCGGACAATCCCAATGCCGCCCTCCGCCTCTACGTCGAGTGCGGGTTCGAGGTGGTCATGAAGTCGGCCGCCTACCGCAAGCCGATGGAGCCGGGCGCATGAGCATCGTCCTGGCCTACGGGCCGCCGATCCCCGGCCTCCGCTTCCGGCGCCTGCAGCGCCCGGGCGACGACGCGGTGATCAGCGGCCTGCTGAATGCCGGCAACGCCGCGGACGACGTGCCGCGTCGGGTATCGGCCGCCCAGATCGCCAGCTGGCTCGACCACCCCTCGAACCTGGACCTCGGCGAGGACCTCCTGATGGCGGAGGTGGACGGGGTGCCGATCGGCTATGCGGAGGCGGGCTGGGAGCTCGACAACGACGGTGGCCGCAACTACTCGACCTGGGGCCAGGTGCACCCGGACTGGCGGAGGCGCGGGCTGGGGACGGCGATGCTGCACTGGATCGAGGAGCGCCAGGCCCGCGTGGCCGCGACCCACCCGGCGGGCATCGACAAGCGGATGCAGAGCTGGGTGAACGACACTGAGGCCGGCCGCATCGCCCTGCTGGAGGCGCACGACTACGCGATCGTCCGTTACGACTACGAGATGGAGCGGCCGAACCTCGACGAGATCCCCGACCTGGCGCTCGCGGAGGGGATCGAGCTGCGGCCGGCGCGCGAGGAGGACCTGCGTCGCTTCTTCGAGACCGAGGTCGAGGTCTTCCGCGACCACTGGGGCGCGATCGATGGCAGCGACGCGGCCTTCGAGCAGATGCGCGCGGACCCTCGCCGCGACATGGGCCTGTGGGTCGTCGCCTGGCAGGGCGACGAGATCGTCGGCCAGGTGCTGAACCGGATCGACCGCGAGGCGAACGCGGAGCTCGGGCTGAAGCGCGGCTGGGTCAACTCGGTCGGCGTGCGCGCCCCATGGCGCCGACGCGGGATCGCCCGCGCCATGGTGGCCGAGAGCCTTCGCGTCCTGCGCGACGCCGGCATGACCACCGCCGGCCTGGGCGTCGATGCCGAGAACCCGCACGGGGCCCTCGGGGTCTATGAGTCGGTCGGGTTCGCCGTCGCCCGGAGCGGGCGGGTCTACCGCAAGCCGCTCTCGCCCGCGACCGATCCGGAGCTGATCGCCCGCTCGCGGACCTCGTAGTAGAAGTCCACGATCCGCTCGGTAACCTGGTCCCAGGCGTACTCCGGCGCCTTCGCCCGCCCCGCATCCCCCATGCGGTGCCGCAGCTCCTCGTCGTTGGCGAGCCGATAGAGCGCCGCGGCCAGGGCGCGATGGTTGCGCGGCTCCACGAGCAGCCCCTGCACGCCGCGCTGCACCACGTTCTTGTAGCCGTGGATGTCGGAGGCGACGATCGGGACGCCGGCCGCCATCGCCTCGAGCAGCACGATCCCGAAGCTCTCCTGCCCGGTCGCGGGGGCGCAGAAGATGTCGGCGCTGGCGAAGTAGCGCGCCTTGGCATCGTCGGGAACGCGGCCCAGGAACTCGACGTCGCGGATCTGGCGCAGCCCGATGTAGCGGCGGTACTCGCGTGCCTTTGGCCCCGTGCCGATCACCAGCAGCCGCGCGTCGACGTGTCGCTTGCGCAGGCGGTGATACGCGCGCAGGAGGTGGATCAGCCCCTTGCGCTCCTCGAAGCGACCGACGAAGAGGATGTTGATCGTCCCGTCACGGAGCTCCTCGAACGGCTCGGCATCGGCGAATCGGTCCAGGTCGACGCCGTTCGGGATGATCTGGTAGTCACCGGGGAAGTAGCGGCTGATGAAGTGCCGGGCGGCCCCGCTGACCGCGATCCGGCCATGGAGCTTGGCCGCGAGGCGGCCGGCGAAGCGGCTCCCGACCCAGTAGGAGGGCGAGAAGCCGCCGAACGCATGGAAGGTGCCGACGTTCACGGTGTCCGACTGGTCGAGGACGGTGGGCGAGAGGAACGGCACGAACGGCTCGTGGAAGTGGAGGATGTCGAAGCGCTGCTCGGCGAGCAGCTCACGGGCGCGCTCCTTGAAGCGCCAGCTGAGGGTCACGCGCCCCATGCTCCCGTTCGCGGGGAAGGCGAAGCCTGTCCCGAGCCGGATCACGTGCCCCTCCGTCGTACGCTCCTTGCCGTACTTGCTGGTGATGATCCAGACGTCGTGGCCCATTGCGCGCATCGCCTCGTAGGCGTGCCGGACGTGCTCGTTCACGCCGCCCGGATGGGGGTATCCGTACGGGCTGACGATGCCGATCTTCAGCGGCTGGCGGACCGGCAGGGAGCCCGTGGCCGGGGCCGATGGAGCCATCGTCTCAGTCATCGCCACTCTCCTGTGGGACGGAGAGTATGGCGCACGTGCCGCGCCTTGGCGACGAGCTGCCTCCCGTAGACGCTGACGTTGTGCCACTGCGTCCAGTACTCGCCCTCGGCCTGCGTGCTGCGAGCCGAGACCGCGGCTCGGTAGTCGGCGGCGGTCGCTCCGCCGAACCAGGTCCAGCCGGTCCCGATGTGCTCGAGCACGTGGGCGTCCGAGTTGCCCACGGCGGCGAGGCCCATCAGCTCGTTGAGGGCGGCCCGATGCGGGCGTCGGGCACGGCCGGCGACGCTCGGGTTGAGCATCTCGATCGCGTCGAGCTGGTGGCGCGGGTCGGGGTCGTGGTGCAGGCGCAAGAGGCTGCGATGCCCGAGGCTGGGGGTGAGCGGCGCCAGCGGGTGCGCCGCGATCGCGATCCCGCCCTGGTCGTGGATCCGCTCGATCGTCTCCTCGAGCGGGCGCAGCGGCGGCACCCGCTCGCGCAGGAAGAGCGCGAGCACGTGTCCGCGCCGGGTGGTGATCTCCTCCCCGACCACCAGCTCGAAGTGGTAGTCGCCGGCCTCGTGGAGCTCGCGGGCGCGGAGCGCTCCGTCGATCCGCTCGTGGTCGGTGATCGCCACAAGGTCGAGGTTGGTTCGCTGCTCGACGTGGTCGAGGAGCGCCTGCACCTCCATCGTCCCGTCGGAGTAGAGCGTGTGCAGGTGCATGTCGGCGCGGCCACGATCGCCGCCGCCGCGGGGCTCGCGCCGTCTTGGCTCAGGCATCGGGCGCCGTCCGGTCCTCTGGCCAGATCGGCTGGAACGCCCCGAACCACTGCTCGGGGTTGGCGCCGATCGCCTCTTCGAAGCGCCGCCCCATCGCCTCGGTCAGGGCCGCGACATCAGCGCGGCGATCGCCGCTGGCATCTGCCTCGATCAGCCAGCCCCGCGCGTTGAAGCGCTCGGGCCCGATCCGCCAGCAGGCCGCCGCCAGGAGCGGTCGACCGGTCATCAGGGCCAGGGTGGCCGGTCCGGTGGGAAGCGTGGTCGGGACGCCGAAGAGGGTCACCGGATGGCCATCGCCCGCGAAGTCGCGGTCCGCGGCGATCGCGACCACGCCGCCCTCCCGCGCCGCCTCGACCAGGCGCCGACGCGCCCGGGAGACGGGCACCATCTCCGCCCCGCGCCCCGTGGCCCGCCGCTTGAGGAGGAATTCGTAGAGCGCCCTCGGGCGGATCTCCTCGATCGGGACCACCGCCTTCAGGCCGTTCGCCGCGAGGAATGACCCGTACGGCTCGGGATTGCCGAAGTGCAGCGTCGCGACCACGGCTCCACCCTGGAGCAGCGGCCGCCAGCGCTCCCACTCGTCGACGCTCACCATCTCGCCCACCGCCTCGAGCGAGTCGTGGGGGATGCGGAGCACCTCGAGGTAGTAGCGCGCGTGCTCCACGAAGGCCCGACGCACGAGCCTTTCGAACGCGGCGCCGCTGGTGGCGCGACCCGTCGCCGCGCAGACGCGCGCCAGGTTCGCGGCGACCACCGCACGACGTCCCGGGGCCAGCCGGTGCCAGGCTCGCCCGATCACGCCGGCCAGGGCATACGCCGCTCCCCGGGGGAGCAGGTGGGCGACCACGTCGGCGGCGCGCAGGCCGGCCCCCAGCAGCAGGCCTCCGATCACGCTGGGAGCTTGCTCCAGTCCTCGCCGCGGCGCGCCGCCTCGAGGGCCGCCCTCGCCCGCGCGCGATCGGCGTCGTTCCCCGGCCAGACCGGGCGGAACATGTACCACTGTCCAGGATCCTCGGCGATCACGCTACCGAGTGCATCGGCAAGCGCCTGGGTGGCGCGGTGGATCTCCGAAGGCTCGTCGCTGGCGGCGGTGATCAGCGGCAGCCCGCGCGTCCGGAAGCGGTCGTTGGGGAGGCGGCTGCAGGCGACGGGGAGCATCGGCGCCCCCGAGCGGGCCGAGAGCGAGGCGGGGCCGGCCGGGAAGGTGGTCGGCTCGCCCAGGAACTCCACCGGCACATCCCCGTCCCGGTAGCCGCCGTCGCAGAAGAGGACCAGGTTGGACCCCGCCTTGAGGGCGCGGAAGAGTGCCCGCAGGTTGCGCCACCCGATCAGGATCAGGCCGTGCCGCGCCCGGATCGCGCGCAGGTGCTCGTAGAGGCGTCCATAGGTCGTGTCGTCAGCGACGACGTGCATCTCGTGCCCGTGCCGGTGCAGCGCCGGCGCGATCAGGTCCATGCCGCCCACGTGGACGGTGCAGAGGAGCACGCCGCGGTCGCGGGAGCGGGCCTCGTCGAGCAGCTCCAGGTTGTCGATCTCCACCAGCTTCGCCACGTCCTCCGAGCGCAGCGTCTCGAGCCGCATCACGTCGACGAGGTACTTGGCGTAGTTGCGGAAGGCGCGACGGGCTGCGCGCTTCACGCGCGGGTGATCGACGGGGAGGTGCAGGACATGGGACACGTTCTCTCGCACCAGGCCGCGCTTGTCGGCCGTCAGGTCGTGCGCCCCGTTGCCGGCCGCGGCGGCGAGCGGCAGCACGAGCCAGCGCGGCAGCAGGTTGATCACCCGCTCGCCGACGCGATAGGCCCAGTAGGTGAGCTGCTCGCGCCGACGCTCCCCGGTGGAAGCGTCGCGCGGCCGCTCTGCGTCCGAGGTGCTGGCCGTGGTGGACACCGCGTCAGTCGGCGGCGACGGCGGCCCTGGCCTTGGCCGGCGCAAGCTTGCGCTGGGTGCTCTTGGGCGGTGTCTCGGTGCCGACCAGCGTCTCGTTGTCGTCGCCGCGGATGAAGGCCTCGACGCGCTCGCGCGCCACGTCGTCGTGGATCTGGCGCGGCGGGCTCTTCATGAAGTACGACGATGGGGCGACGAGGGTGCCAACGAGGCCTCGGTCGAGGCCGAGCTTCAGGCAGCGGATCGCATCGGTGATGACGCCGGCGCTGTTCGGCGAGTCCCACACCTCGAGCTTCATCTCAAGGTTGAGCGGGACGTCGCCATAGGTGGTGCCCTCCATCCGGATGTGGCACCATTTGCGGTCCTTCAGCCACGGGACGTAGTCGGACGGCCCGACGTGGATGTCGTCCTCCGCGATCTCGTAGTCGAGCATTGAGGTCACCGCGTTGGTCTTGCTGATCTTCTTGGACTCGAGCCGCTCGCGCTCGAGCATGTTCAGGAAGTCCGTGTTGCCGCCGAAGTTGAGCTGGTAGGTGCGGTCGATCCGGACGCCGCGATCCATGAAGAGGCGGGTCAGCACCCGGTGCGTGATGGTCGCCCCGACCTGGCTCTTGATGTCGTCGCCGATGATCGGCAGGCCGCGCTCCGCGAAGCGCCGCTGCCAGTAGGGCTCGCGCCCGATGAAGACCGGGATCGCGTTGATGAACCCGACGCCCGCCTGGAGCGCCTGCTCGACGTACCACTTGGTCGCCTCCTCGCTGCCGACCGGCAGGTAGGAGACCATCACGTCGACCTTGCGCTCCTTCAGGATGCCGACCACGTCCGCGGTGGGGCCGGG
>JBGQKH010000052.1:0-13525 GCA_041499395.1 Candidatus Limnocylindria bacterium | reverse complement strand
GGCACGCCTGGGCATCGTTCGTCCCCTCCCGGAACCAGTCTAGGCGGGAGCGTTCGCCTCGCCCAGGGTAGCCAGTGCTCGGAGCGCCAGATCCACCGGGTCGCGCCCCGCAGCTACCGGCAGCCGCACCTGGTTCGACGCCGCGACCGGGTGGAAGCCGCCGCGCGTCAGCGCGCCCACCACCAGCGCACGGTCGAAGCGCGGCCATTTGAAGGTCACGCGCCCCGCCTCGGCGTGCACCTCTGGCACGCCGGCAGCCTCGGCGGCCATGCGCACCGCGACCGCCCGGAAGAGCCCCTCGACCGGCTCGGGGATTGGGCCGAACCGGTCGCGCAGCTCCGTCCGCAGCGCCCCGACGTCAGCCTCCGAGTGGATGGCGGCGAAGCGCCGGTAGGCCTCGAGCTTCGCGCCCGAGTCGGCGACGTAGGCATCCGGCAGGTAGGCCGATCCGGGCAGGTCCAGCCGGACCGCTGCCGCCTCGGGGGCGACCACCCGACCGCGCCCCGCCTCGACCGCCTCCGCCAGCATCCGCGTGTAGAGCTCGAAGCCGACGGCGGCCATGAATCCGTGCTGCTCCGGGCCCAGGATGTTGCCGGCCCCTCGGATCTCGAGGTCCGAGAGCGCGATCTGGTACCCCGCCCCCAGGTCCGAGGCGCTGAAGATGGCGTGCAGCCGCTTGCGGGCGATCGAGGAGAGTGGCTGCCCCCGACGGTGGAGCAGATACGCGTACGCGCGGCGGTCCGAGCGGCCGACCCGGCCGCGGAGCTGGTAGAGCTGCGCCAGGCCGAGCGCATCGGCCCGGGCGATGACGATCGTGTTGGCGTTCGGGATGTCGAGTCCCGACTCGATGATCGTGGTGCAGACCAGGACATCGAAGCGTCCCGCGTCGTAGTCGAGCATCACCCGCTCGAGCATCCCCTCCGCCATCTGCCCATGGCCGATGGCGACCTTGGCCCGCGGCACGAGGCGCCGCACTCGTTCGGCGGCGCCCTCGATCGTCTCGACCCGGTTGTGGACGTAGAAGACCTGCCCGCCACGATCCAGCTCGCGGTTGATCGCGTCGCGCACCAGGCCGTCGTCGTCCTCGGCGATGCGGGTCAGGATCGGGAGGCGCGCCTCCGGCGGCGTCTCGATGACGGAGAGGTCCCGGATGCCGACCAGTGACAGGTGCAGGGTGCGCGGGATCGGCGTGGCGGAGAGGGTCAGCACGTCCACCTCGCGCCGCATCGCCTTGATCCGCTCCTTGTGCCCGACCCCGAAGCGCTGCTCCTCGTCCACGACCAGCAGCCCCAGGTCGGCGAAGCCGATGTCCTTGCTCAGGATCCGATGCGTCCCGATCAGGATGTCGACGTTTCCCTCCGCGGTGGCCTCGACGATCCGCGCCTGCTCGGGCTTGCCGACGAACCGACTCAGCATCTCGACTCGCACCGGGAACGGCGCCAGGCGGCGACGGAACGTGCCGAGGTGCTGCTGCGCCAGGACCGTGGTCGGCACCAGTACCGCCACCTGCTTGCCATCCTGCACCGCCTTGAAGGCGGCGCGCAGGGCCACCTCGGTCTTGCCGTAGCCGACGTCCCCGCAGACGAGGCGGTCCATCGGACGGCGGCGGAGCATATCGGCCTTGACCTCCTCGATCGTCCGCTGCTGGTCCTTCGTCTCGGTGTAGGGAAAGGCCTCTTCCAGCTCGCGCTGCCAGGTGGTGTCGGGCGAGAAGGAGAAACCGGGTGCCGATGCCCGAGCGGCATAGATCGCCAGCAGGTCCTCGGCCAGCTCCAGGACGGCGCGGCGGACGCGACCCTTGGTCCGCTCCCAATCCGTGCCACCCAGGCGCGAGAGGGTCGGCGCGGGGCCGCCGCTATACCGTGTGATCCGCCCGATCTGGTCGGCCGGCAGGAAGATCTTGTCGTCGCCGGCGAAGTCGAGCTGGAGATACTCCTTCGTGGCGCCGCCGTACTCCCGCTGGGTCATGCCGGCGTACCGGGCAATGCCATGGTCGATGTGCACCACCGCGTCCCCCACCGCCAGCCGGCCGATGAGGTCGCGGGTCAACGCCCGTTTCGACGGGGTCAGCCGCCGGACGCGCGTCGCGCCGAAGAGCTCGCGGTCGGTCAGCACCAGCAGGTTGCTCGGCGCGTGGCTGAAGCCGACCGAGAGCGAGCCATGGACCAGGCCGATTCCGCCAGGAGGCGGCGCCTCGTGCAGCTCGGCGACGGGCGCGACCGCATGGCCCGTCTCCTCGAGCAGCTCGCCGACCCGGCTGGCCTGGTCGGTCGTCACCACCAGCCGCCGGCTCGATGCCAGCTCGGCCAGCCATCCGGCGAGCCGCTCCGATCTCCCGGGGAGCGGCGGGGCGGAGCCGAAGCCGGCGTCGTCCCCCGCGCCCTCGTCGAGCAGCTCCGCCGCGCGCGCGTCGAGGGCTGCAAGGGTCGCGGCGGCGGCGTACGGGAGCGGCCACTCCGGCGGCAGCTCGCCGCTCGTCACGAGGCCGTCACGACGCTCCATGGCCTGCCGGTCGAGGTCGGCCGCGATGGCGATCAGCTCCGCGGCATCGGTCAGGACCACGTGCGCCGCTGCCGGCAGATGCTCGGCGGCCGGCCCGGCGGTGAGGAGCGCTGCCCACGTCTCGGCCGCCTCCGCCACGTCGCCCTGCTCGAGCCGGGCCAGGTCGGCGCGCAGCGCGTCCGAGGGAAGGTGTGGCGCGTGGCCGGGCAGCGCCTCCCAGCCGTCGGCGGGGAGGAACTCGCTGGCGGGGAGGAGCGTGGCGCGCTCCAGCCGGCGGCGGCTGCCCTGCGTCATCGGGTCGAAGGCGCGCATCGACTCGACCTCGTCGCCGAAGAGCTCAAGGCGCAGCGGCTCGGCCGCGCCCGGCGGCCAGATGTCGATGATCCCGCCGCGGTTCGCGAACTCCCCGACTCCGCTCACCTCGACGGCCGCCTCGTAGCCGCCGTGGACCAGCGCCGTGAGCAGCGTCCGCTGGTCAACCCGCTCCCCGACCTTGAGCGCCACGCGGCCGGCGGCCAGCTGGGCCGGTGCGAGGGTCCGCTGCACGAGCGCGAGGATCGGCGCGACGACGACCAGGCCATGGTGCCGCCCGGCCAGCAGGTCGAGCACTTCGAGGCGCTCCGCAGACTCGTCGTGCTCGGGGAGCGCCCGCTCGAGCGGCAGCGCGGCGCGCTCTGGAAGGACGCGGACCTGGCCGGACGGCAGCCACGCGACAAGGTCGTCGGCGAGCCGATGCGCCTCCTCGTCGGTGCGCACCACGACGACCATCGGCGCCGTTTCGTGCAGGCCCGCGCGCCGCGCGGCGAGATGTGCGGCGCGCGCCGCGGCCGGCACGCGCAGCGGCTGGCGGGTCGCAGGCGGCAGGCGCGAGGCGATCTCGGCCGACAGGACGGCGACGCGGCGGTCGGCTCCGCTGCGGGTCGGGGCGGTCACTCCGGCGATTCGGCCAGGTCGAGGCCGTTGAACGCGCTCATCGCCGCCTCGATCCCATCGCTGAGCCATTGCTCCGCGGCGTCGGCGGCGGTGGCGATCGCCTCTGCGGCGAGTTCGCGCTCGCCTGGTTTGAAGGTGGCGAGCACGTGGTCGACCGGCTCGCCGCTGCGCCCGATCCCGACCCGCAACCGGTTGAACTCGTCACTCCCCAACGCTGCGATGATGTCGCGCAACCCGTTGTGGCCGCCAGCCGAGCCCGATCGGCGCAGCCGCACCTTGCCGAGCGGCAGGTCGATGTCGTCGCAGATCACCAGCAGGTCGGTGGCAGGATCGGCTTCCGTCTGGCGGATGGCCGCCTTCAGCGCGGCACCCGACTGGTTCATGAAGCGGAGCGGCTTGACGAGCAGCACCGGACCCACGGGCTCCGGCCTCGTCACCTGGAGCCTGGCAGCACCCTCGCGGGCACGCCCGGAGCCGGTCAGCCCCCACCGGTCGGCGAGCAGGTCCACGACCCGGAAGCCGACGTTGTGGCGGGTGAGCAGGTAGCGCTCGCCCGGGTTGCCCAGGCCGCAGATCACCTTCATGCGCGGCCGATGGTGGCACAATCCGGCGCAATGTCGCGCTCCCCGGACGTCGCCGTGATCGGTGGCGGGATCATCGGATGCTCGGCCGCCGCGATCCTGGCCGAGCGCGGCGCCGGAGTCACTCTGTACGAGGCCACCGCGATCGGAGCGGGCGCCTCGGGGCGCAACCTCGGCGCGATCCAGCACCCGTTCGACGCGGTGCTCGCGCCCCTCTACCGCTCCAGCCTCGAGCACTACTGGGCGCTCGCCGCGCTCCGCGACGGCTTCGAGATCGGCGCGGAGCCGGCCGGCATCCTGATGCTCAATCGCGATCCGGATGCCTCGCGCCGCCAGGCGGGGCGCCTTCGCCAGCTCGCGCCCGATCTGGAAGCGCGCTTCATGGACCCCGCCGCGGTCGCCGCGGCCGAGCCGTCACTCGTCCCCGGCCTCGCCGCCTGCAGGGTGGCAACCGGCTACCCGGTCCCGCCGGCCGCGGCAACGGCCGCCTACGAGCGTCTTGCGGCAGGCCGCGGGGCGACGATTCGCATCGGGATGGCGGCTGCCCCATGGATCGAGGCGGGGCAGGTGCGCGGCGTCCAGCTCCCGGACGGGAGCCGCGTTGCGTCCGGGGCGGTGCTGGTGGCGGGTGGCCCATGGACGCCACTCATCGTTGATCCAGCCGGCTCCTGGGAGCCGATCCGGCGCACCTGGGGCGTCACGGTCCAGCTCGAGCTGGGAGCCGCCGCCCCGACGCACGTGGTCGAGGAGGACGAAGTCGATGCCGTCAACCGCCCGCTCGTCGCGGAGCAGCGGGCGTCGGCCACGACGGATGCGCCGCCCAGTCTCTTCAGCATCGCGTCCGCCGCCGGCATCTCAACGCTCGGCTCCACCTTCCTGCCGAGCGAGCCGTCTGATCCGGCGGCGATTGCGCGCCTCCTGATCGAACGCGGAGCGGGCTACGTGCCGGCGATCGCGACGGCGCAGATCCGTGAGATCCGCGTCTGCGCTCGTCCGCAATCGGTCGACGGCCGCCCGTTCATCGGTGCGGTGGCGGGCGTCGAGGGGCTCTTCGTGTGCGCCGGACATGGACCGTGGGGCATCTCCACCGGCCCCGCGTCGGCGAAGCTGGCCGTCGACGCGCTCCTCGACGGCGCGCCGGTGCCGAAGGAGCTGGCCGCCGACCGTGCGGTCTAGGCGGGCGCCGAGACCTGGTGCGAGGGCCGATCGAAGAGCGAGCCCGGCTTCCAGCCTACCTCGGGGTGGCGGCGGTGCAGGGTCGTCAGCACGCGGTGCTCGGCTCCGCGCATCGCCAGCTCGTCCTCGACCTCGGCATGGTCGTGGCCCACGAGATGGAGCGCGCCGTGGACCGTCAGCAGCACGATCTCCTGCACCGGGGTCCAGCCGCCGTCGGTCGCCTGGCGGACCGCCTGGTCGACGTCGACCACGACATCTCCGAGGAGCAGCCCACCCGGCGGAACCACCGTCTCTTCATCGGCCAGGTGCGAGTGGCCGCCATCGAGCGACCATTCGTGCAGCGGGAAGGCGAGGACGTCGGTCGGGCCGCGCTCGCCCATGTGGTCGAAGTTCAGGTGGTTCATCTCCTCGTCGCCACAGAGGGTCAGCTCGACCTCGACCTCCTCGGCTCCCAGCGACGCGTGCATCGCCTCGCCGACGGCCGACTCGAGGAGCGCATGAAAGGCTGCCGAGGCCTGCGGCTCGATCGCGCCGATGAGCCGATCCTGGCTGATCCGATGGTGGAAGGTGACGGTGCAGCCCATGGCTCCACCATCCTAGGCGCTCAGGCCAGATCGCGCCGCTGCGGCTCCATCGGCACGACGTTGTCGGGGTACTGGATCCGGCTGTGGTACATCCCCAGCAGCTGCTGGACGAACGCTTCCTTGATCTGGGTGATGTTGCGGAGCGTCAGGTCCGCCTCGTCGAGCTGTCCATCCTGGACGCGAGCATCCACGATCCGGTCGACCATGCTCCGGATCGAGACCTCGTCCTTCTCCTCGAGCGATCGGACCGATGCCTCGACCCCGTCGGCCAGCATCAGGATCGCCGCCTCGCGGCTCTGCGGGGTCGGGCCGGGGTAGCGATAGCGGTCGCGTCCGGCCGCCTCCTCATCCCCGCCGAGCTCGCGCAGCGCCTTGCCGTAGAAATAGCTCATCACGCTCGTGCCGTGGTGCTGCGGGATGAAGCCGATGATCTGCACCGGCAGCCCGTACTCGTAGCCGAGGTCGATGCCGTCGCGGACGTGCCCGGCGATGATCCGGGCGCTCGACTCGGGGGTCAGGTCGTCGTGGATGTTGTGCGCCCCCGCCTGGTTCTCGATGAAGGCGAGCGGGTTCTTCATCTTGCCGATGTCGTGGTAGTAGGCGGCTACGCGGGCGAGGAGCGGATCGGCGCCGATCGTCTCGGCAGCTCGCTCCGCCAGGTTGCCGACCATCACGCTGTGGTGGTAGGTGCCCGGTGTCTCCATCAGCAGGCGACGGAGCAGCCGCGACGAGGGGTTCGCCAGCTCGAGCAGCTGGAAGACGGTCATGATGCCGAACAGGTGGCCGAGCATCGCGAAGGAGCCGACCGCCAGGAAGACCGACAGCGCCGCGTTCACCGTTCCGGCAGCCATCCCCTGGGCGATCGCCGCCAGGTCGTGCTGGTCGATCAGGTTGAACGCGGTGAGCACGACGATATTGGTCGCCCCGATGGCGATGCCGGCTCGCACGAAGACGTTGAGCCGTTCGGCGCGGGTGATCGTGATGAGCGCAGCCGCGCCGCCGGCGAGGGTGTAGATCGTGGCCGGCAGCGAGTCCAGGTTCATCACGCCGGCCAGCATTCCGAGCGCCAGCGCCATCGCTGCCCCGGCTCCGCCATCGAGCAGGATGGTGGTCAGCAGGACGGTCGCCGAGCTCGGCACGACAAAGGCCCACAGGGTCCGGTCGGAGGCGATCCGGAGCGCCACTGCGGTCACGACCAGTGACAGCACGAAGAGGAGCAGCGAGCGGTTGCGGAACCAGATCGCCGGCTCGAAGCGCCACAGGAAGCCGACCAGCAGCGCGGCGAGGACGATCGCGACCAGCGCGTTGCCGGCGAGGGTCGACGCCTCCAGTCGAGGGCGGGTGAGGCCGAGCACGTCGAGCTTCTCGATCGTCAGCTCGGTGATCGGGTCGCCCTTGCGGACCACCGACTGGCCCTGTTTGACGTCGACCGCTATCGGGGCGACCCCGTCTCGGGCGACCTGTCGCGCGGTGGCCGTGGCAGAGGCGGACAGCTGAACGTTCGGCGCCACCTGGGCCGCGGCCAGGTCGCCGGCCATCTCGCGCTCCTGCTGACCGAGATCGTTGGTGATGTTGGTGCGCACCTGCTGCCGCGCCTCCGCCAGCGCGTCGTCGCGCACCTCGGACGACTGCACCGCCTCGAGCACCGTGCGCCCCGCGTCGGCGATGTTCGCCCAGCCGGTCTGGGTCACGCCCGCAAGGAGGGCGATCTGCTCGGAGGTGAAGTTCGGCAGGACCACGGACAGCTGCGTCGACACCATGGCCCGGGTGATGGTGCCGTCGTCACGCTGGACCAGCACCGCCTTCACCGACTCGACGATGTAGTCGTACATGCGGAGCTGCCGATCCCGGATGTCGGCGAGCGGAGCGATCGGCGTATAGACCGGCGCGACGGCGTCCGCGGCAGCCTGCCGTGCCGCCTCCCACTGGGAGTTGCTGATGAAGCTCACCGACTTCGGCGCGGTAATGTCAGACGTCGCCACGTCGCCCACGGAGAGGTTCAGCTGTCCCTGGGCGATATCGACGCTGAGGATCGTGAAGAGCGCCACCGTGATGAAGCCCCCGACGATCACGGCGCGCGCCCAGGCACCCGTGCCGGGTCCCGTGGCGCGCGCAAGCGTGCGTGGAATGAACATCGGTCAGCCGGCCAGCAGGCGCCGCACAAGGTCGGAGACGGCCTTGCCGTCGGCGCGGCCCTTCGTCTGCGGCACGACCCGGCCCATCACCTTGCCCAGGTCAGCCGCGGAGGCGGCGCCGGACTCGGCGATCGCCGCGCGGACGATGGTCTCCAGCTCGGCCTCGGTCATCGGCTCGGGGAGGAATTCGGCCAGGATCAGGGCCTCGGCCTCCTCGTTGGCGGCCATCGCCTCGCGGCCGCCGGCGCGGAACGCCTCGATGCTCTCGCGACGCTGCTTGAGCTGCCTGCCGAGGACGTCGGTGTAGTCCTCATCGGTCAGGGGGTGGCCCAGCTCGATCTGGCGATTGTGGGCGGCCGACATGGCCATGCGCAGCGTCTGCGTGCGGCGCTCGTCGCGAGCGCGCATCGCGTCGCGCATGGCGGTCTCGATCCGGCCTTGCAGGGTCATCGGTCAGTGCTGGCGGACCGCGTCCGGGTCCGCGGGGAATGACGGGAGCGTCTGGCGTCTATTCGCGGGTTACCTTGCGCTTCTTGGCTTCCTTGCGCTTCCGCTTCACGCTGGGCTTCTCGTAGTGCTCACGGCGCCGTGCCTCAGCCAGGATCCCCGACTGCTGGATCTTCTTGTTGAAGCGGCGCAGCGCGCTCTCGAACGACTCGTTCTCGCCCACGCGGACCTCTGCCAAACGTCTCGCCTCCTCTCTGCTTTGAACTCGCGCCTTGGGACCGATGAGCGTCTCGCGACGCCGCCGTGGCCCCCGCGCGGAAGCCTGCGGAGTCTATCAGCGGGGGTAGAGGGGGTCAATCGCAGCGCGGTCTCCACCCTCGGCGGCTGGCTCGGTCGATTGGCCCTTGACCGGGCGGATGGGGTGGCCGCATCGTCCCCACATGCGGCGAGGTGGTTACCGGGCGGCATTGCTTGCGGCCTTGTTGCTCGCGCTGAGCGGCTGCGGGCTTGGCATGAAACACTTCAGCCAGGATGAGCTGCGATTCGACTACCCGGCTGCGTGGCGCTACTTCCCGATCTCAGGCTTCACCACCTCCTTCTACGATGTGCGAGGGTACCTTGCCAGCACTCCGGTCGATACCAGCCGGATCTGTGTAACGACACCCAGCTCGACGTCGTGCAACGCTCGTGGCTACGACTTGTCGCCGGGCAACATCGTGATCACCGTCGGCGGCGGCGGAATGCCGATGGACCCGATCGCGTTCTTTGATCACCCCGAGCAAGGCACGCGAATGACGGTCGGCGGGATGGCGACGGTCTTCAGCTACGAGCAGCCCTCTAGCGATCACATCCTGCTTACCTGGAAGATCGAACGCCCCAGGGCATTCGGCAACTGGGTCCAACTCGACGCGGATATTCTCGGCCCGGGCCAGGACCAGCGGCGCGCTGAGGTCGAGGCGCTGATCGCCAGCCTCCATTTCGACCCGCCGCCCGCGCCGATCTCGACAGACCCGGCAGTGGCACGGAGCATCGCGACGAAGGCGATGTCGGCGCTTCAGGCACAAGGCCCCGGGTACGACTGTTTCCCGGACCAGGCTGGGTCATCCGCGACGGCAACCGTGACCGAGGTCCCGAACATGCCCTCCTTGCGCAAGCCGCTGGTGGTGACCTGTTCGGTGGCGATCGCCCCGACCGACATCGGCTTCTGGAAACTGGACCTCACCATGCGTTGGACCGCCGCTTCAGATCGATCCGCCGGGGAGATGAGCTGGACCGAATGGCTTCCATCGGACGGCAGCCTCGGTGCGCAATCCGGCACGGGCGCCCCGCCCGACGGTTACCTCTGAGGCGACTGCCAAGGTTCTGCAAGGTGGTCGAGTACGCGGCGGATCTAGCACCTCGGGGGTGAGCCTCCCCGAGGTTCGGCCCTAGCGGACCGCCTCGTAGTGGAGGAGGATCTCCTTGTCCTCGCCCGGCTTCGTCTCGATGAGATTGAGCGTGCTTTGACCGTTCATCGGTCCCCAGTAACGAGGACCCTTCCCGTAGACGACGGGCATGACGAAGAACCAATAGTCGTCGGCGAGATTGCGGCGAAGGCACTCCCGGACCACCGCGGGCCCTCCTTCGAGCAGGATGCTCCCGCCCTCTTCGCGCTTCAGCTTGGTCAGGATCCGAGCGAGATCCCCACTCAGAATCCTCGAGTTCTCCCAGTCGGTGGACTTGAGGCGGTGCGAGAGGCAGACCTTCTCGACACGATCCAGGTACCGTCGGTACTCGAGCAACCATTTCGGCTCGCCCGGCTTGAGCGCCTTTTCGCTCCACGTCCGCTGATGCCCGAGAAAGGATCGTCGGCCCATGACGACCGTTGTGACGTCGTCGAACCGGTCGAACCACATGTGGCGAAACAGCGCGGTGAGCTCCGACGAAGGCCGATCCGACCCCGGATACGTCGGAAATGCGCCCCGGCCGTCCAGGGTCATGTACACGTTCGCCGTGATCTTTCGCATCCTCTCGTCCTCCGAGCCTCCGGGCCATCGCCGTGCACGTTCCCGTTTCGAGGCACGGGGAGCATACGGGCAAAGGTTTGGGTCCCGCATCGCGCCGGATCTTGGCCGAGCATCGAAGCGCTGAACTTGCAGCGCTACCGAGGGGTAGTCGATAGCAATGTCTGGCTGCTACGTCACCGGAATCCTCCTCGCCTTCGACCAGACCCTCGACCAGACCCTCGGAGTGACCTACGAGGATGATCCATGGTCCCGGGATCGGCCGTCACCGGGGCCATCGGTGAGCGAGCGCTTTGGCTACCTCCGCCGCTTTGGGACGCCGGTGACCCTGCAGCTGCCGAACTAAGGGGTGGTCAACCGCATCCCCTTCACGACCCGCCGAAGTTGCCGCAAGGTCCGTTCCGCGCGGTCGCGCTCCTCCATCGGCCCGGGCATGACGAAGACTCGAGCCGAGCCGATCTTCAGTCCCCGGACAAACCCGTTGCCCTCGAAGTCTCCGAAGAACTTCTCCGCGGCCCGCTTGAAGCTGAAGATCACCAGCCGAGGCTGGACCTCGGCCAGCTTGCGTTCCAGGAGAGTCCTGCCGAACTCATAGTCGTCCTGGCGAACATCCTCCGCGCGGCCGGTCGGGCGCTTGACGATATCGGTAAAGCCGACGCCTGCACTGGCGCCAGCATCGTCTTCCCAACCTGGCTCGGTGGGCAGCAGGCCGACCCAACGGAGGCGCTCATAGACTCGCTTCCCCAGGTCTCCCTGGTAGTAGTGGCCGATGGCAACGCTCAGGGGCGCCGGGTTGACGCCCACGCACACGGCCAGGGGATTGGGAGGGATGACATCCTCGAGCGTCCAGATCCACTTGCCGAGCCATCGCGCGCGGGCACGATGACCAACTCGACGGCTCATGACGGCACGGCTCGACCGGCGCCGGCATCCCGGTCAACCCGGCGAATGAACTCGATCAGGCCACTGAAATAGGTTCCGGGATCGTCGTACATCGCCATGTGGCTGCCATTCGGGCACATCAGGAGGCTTCCGTTGGGGAGCTTGTCGGCCATCAGCTCCATGAAGGCAGGATCCATCGTGTCGTGGCGCCCGGCGAGCACGAGGGTCGGGACCGAGATGCGGCCAAGGTCTTCGGTCCGATCCCAGGTGAGCAGCACTCCGCCCGCGCCCAGCTCGCTGGGGCCTTGCATCGGCACGTAGATCTCTTGGTTGATCGAGGCGAAGGTGCGGTTCACCGGATCGGGCCAATCCTTCGCGGGCAGCCGCAGGATGTGGTGCACGTAGTGGTGCTCCATCAGGAGCTCCATGTAGCGCGGGTCGTCGGTGGTGTCCGTCGCCTCGAAGTGCTTGATCTCGGCCAGCGCGCCCTCGTCCATGGCCGGCATCAGCACGCGCTCGGCGTAGGCGTTGTAGGCCGGGCCGCTGCTCATCATGTTCGAGATGACGAGTCCCTTGAGGTGCTCCTGGTGCTCGAGCGCGTACTCGATCGCCAGCATCCCGCCCCACGAGTGGCCGAGCAGGTAGAGGTTGTCGCGGTCGAGGCCGAGCGCTTGCCGCACCTGCTCGACCTCGTCGACGAAGCGCGGGATCGTCCACAGCGCGGGGGCATCGGGTTGGTCGCTCCACGGCGACCCGAGCTGGTCGTAGAAGTAGTACTCGATCCCCGCCGCCGGGAAGTACGAGTCGAAGGCCGCGAAGTACTCGTGCGTCGCCCCCGGCCCGCCGTGGAGGAGCAGGACCTTGATCCTCGGGTTGTTGCCGACGCGGCGCGTCCAGACCCGGAAGTCGCCCTTCGGCGTGTGGATCGGGATCATGCGGACGCCGCCCGCGAGGGCGTCCTCCCGGCCCGTGTTGTCGAAGTACCGATCGGGTGGCTGCATCTCTTTCCTGGCTGGCAATTATCGGGCCGGTCGACGATCGTGCGCCGACTGAACCACGGGGAAGGCGTTGGCGTCTACGGCGACCCCGCCACCGACTTGGCAACGGCAATGAACTGCTCTTGTGTGAAGTCCGCGATGTTGCCGACCAGTGCGACACCGTCCGCCCCCACCTTCCAGACCAGCACGAATTCGCCTGCCGACGCCCAGAAGTAGAAGGTGGCGGTCTCACCGTTCACGATCACATCGGGCTGGGGGTCACCGCCGCTGACATTTGCCGGCGCTCCGAATGCCTGGATGAGCTCCACCTGCCCCACCGACGACCCGGTGACGGCCACGTGCCCGGGCGGGGCATAGACCCGCGCCCAGCGACCGGTAGGGCTCTCCGGCAAGCTTCGCGCGGACTGCAGCACCCATCCTTCCGGCAGGCCACCGATCTGCACCAGGCGAGGCGGAGCCTCAAGGAAGAAGACCTGACCGGCCAGGTCCCGGATGCGGGTGCCATGAAAGGGGGCTCCGAGCTGGAGCGTGAGGGAGCGAGAGTGGCCCTCCATCGTGCACATCAGATCCTTCGGCACGTCTCCGGGAAACGGCTTGGCATAGATGCCAATCACCAGCTCGTCGCCATCCATCGCGGCGGTGCCGCGGTAGGCGATGCTGCAGGGATCGTCGGGATCGAACTCACGACCGCCGGTGAACCCCACGGTGATCGAGCGCCGATCGGAAGAAAAGGTCCAGCTGTCAAACGAGGTGACCCGGGGTCCCTCCGGGCCAATGACCTCGGTGATCAGGCCGCGACCGTTGAAGCAGAATCGCGTGCCGCCAGGGTAGGTCGAGCCGACGTCTGGGTGAACCGGCGACGCAAAGCTCGCCGCCTTTGACCACAGCACGCCTTCCGTCTCGATGTACGCGCCGCGCTCGATGCCCTCGGCATGCTCCCGGAAGCAGTCCGGAGGCAGCCCTGCCTGGGTGGGGAAGGAAGCAACGAAGGGTCCCTGGCTGTCGGAGCCGATGATGATCACGTTGAAGCCGGGAGAGTCGCCAATCTGGCGGTAGCCGGCAGCCACCTCGTGGACGGTTCCGTCCGCGAAGGCAATGCGGACATGACCCTCGTAGAACCGGACGTCGGTCGCCACACCGACGGCCTCGATCGTCGGCGGTGAGGGTGCCGGGCTGGCACCCCGGCTGCAGCCAGCACCCACGAGCAACAGCACGGCAACGAACGCTGGTGAGCCGCCCCCACGCCTCATGCGCTGACGATGGAGCCGAGGCACGGAGGTCGTC
>JBGQKH010000051.1:0-13544 GCA_041499395.1 Candidatus Limnocylindria bacterium | reverse complement strand
TCGCGGCGCAGCGCGCCGTGGCGCTGGTGTCGGGGATCGGCGAGGTCGTGGCACCGGCCCCGCCTCGCGCGGCCACGCCCGTGATCCTGGTGCACCCCGGCTTCCCGCTCTCAACGCGGGCCGTCTTCGCCGACCTGCGGCCGGCCGACCTGGCTTCAGACCGATCTCCTGGCAACGACCTGCTGGCCCCGGCGCTCCGCCTGCGTCCCGAGCTGGGCGACCTGATGGCCCGCATGGCGAAGGGCGGCATCGAGCCGCAGCTCACCGGGTCCGGCCCGACGCTCTTCAGCCTGGTCGACGACCCGGAGCAGGCCGCGGCGACCACGGCGAGGCTTCGCTCGATGGGCCTGCGTGTCACGCAGACCCGCCTGCGAACGCTGCCCGCGGCCATCGTGGAGATCGACGATGCGCGGAACGACGCTGGCGCACCGCAACGGGGCGTGGGATGATCGGAGCCGAGATGGATGGAGGAGGCATGACCGAGCGCGCCGCGGTGCAGACCGATGCGGCACCCGCCGCCATTGGCCCCTACAGCCAGGCGATCCGGGCCGGCGGGCTCGTTTTCACGGCGGGCCAGGTTGGCGCCGAGCCGTCGACTGGCAACCTGCTTGACGGGATCGCGGCCCAGGCTGATCAGGCCCTCCGCAACCTGGGCTCGGTGCTCGAGGCGGCGGGGACCGGCTTCGATCGGGTCGTGAAGACGACCATCATGCTCGTCGACATGGCCGATTTCGCCGCCGTCAACGAGGTCTACGCGCGCCACCTCTCGCCGCCCTACCCGGCACGCACCACCGTCGCGGTCCGTGCCCTGCCGAAGGGCGCCCTGCTCGAGATCGAGATGATCGCGCTGGCCGCGCAGGAGCCGGCAGGATCGTGACCGTCACCGCGGCGGTCGTGCTGGCCGCCGGCCAGGGAACTCGCATGCGATCCCGCCTCCCGAAGGTGCTGCACCCCGTGGCGGGGCGCGCGATGCTCGACCACGTCCTCGTCGCGCTCAGCGCGGCCGGCATCGACCAGGTGGTGGTGGTCACCGGCCACGACGCCGACCAGGTGGAGGCGCACCTCGGAGATCGCGCCCGGAGCATTCGGCAGCAGCCACAGCTCGGCACCGCCGACGCCGTCTGCACGGGCCTCTCGACGCTCCCGGCCGAGGTCGCGCAGGTGGTGGTGGCGATGGGCGACGCGCCGCTGGTGCCGGCCGAGCTCTTCACCGCCCTGCAACGCGCCCAGGCCGATGGCGGCGCATGCATCGCGCTCCTCTCCGCGCGGGTCGCCGATCCGGCCGGCTACGGCCGCGTCGTGCGCGGCGCCGATGGTGCGATCCGCGCGATCGTGGAGGAGAACGCGGCCGATGCCGCCACCCGCGACCTCGACGAGGTGAACGCGGGGACCTACTGCTTCGACGCAGGCTGGTTGCGCGCCAACGTCGCGGCCGTGCCCGCCTCGGGGTCGGGAGAGCACTACCTGACCGACCTGGTCGGGATGGCGGTGGCCGACGGGCGGCGCGTGGCCGTGGTCGCCGCCCCGCGAGCCGAGCTGGCGATGGGGATCAACGATCGGGTCGACCTGGCGGAGGCCGAGCGGCTGGCCCGCATCGAGATCGCGGAGCGGCACATGCGCGCCGGGGTCACGATCGTCGATCCGTCGAGCACCTTCATCGACGCGGAAGTCGAGATCGGCGAGGACGCGCGGATCGAGCCGTGGAGCGTCCTCGCGGGCGCGACCGTGATCGGGGAGGGGGCGGTGATCGGCCCGCACGCGCAGGTGCACGCCTCGCGCATCGGGGCAGGGACGCAGGTCTGGTCGAGCGTCGTCGAATCGTCGACCGTCGCCGAGGAGGTGCAGATCGGGCCGTACAGCCACATCCGCCCGGGCTGCGAGATCGGGCCGCGCTGCCGGATCGGCAACTTCGCCGAGCTCAAGCAGGCGCGCGTGGGCGCCGGGACGCAGGTCCATCACTTCAGCTACCTCGGCGACGCGGAGCTGGGCGAGGAGGTCAACATCGGGGCGGGGGCCGTCACGGCCAACTTCGACGGCGTGGCCAAGAACCGCACCACCATCGGCGCCGGGGCCTTCATCGGCGTCGACACGATGCTGCGCGCGCCCATCAACGTCGGGCCTGGCGCTCGGACCGGCGCCGGCGCGGTTGTGACGCGCGACGTCCCCGCCGGCGAGACGGTGGTCGGCATGCCGGCGCGCCGCATCGGCACTCGTCGCCGCCAGCCCCAGCCTGACGAGAGCTCAGGGACCGAGCATGCCTGAACCGGCGGCGGTCTCCAACGGCAACTGGCTGCTGGACCTGGCCATCGTCCTGGCGCTGATCATGGTCGGGGGCTTCTTCGCCGCCAGCGAGATCGCGCTCATCACCGTCAAGCGGCATCGGCTCAACCAGCTGATCGGGGAGGGGAGCCGCGCTGCGCGGGTGGCGCAGCACCTGACCGAGGACCCGAGCCGCTTCCTGGCCACGATCCAGATCGCGCTCACCTTCCTGGGCTTCCTTGCCTCGGCCTTCGGCGCCGTCTCGCTCTCCGGCAGCCTCGCCAACGTGGTCCGCCTGATCCCGCTGGCCTGGATCCAGGATGCGGCACACGAGATCAGCTTCGTGATCGTCACGCTCCTCATCGCGCTCGCCGCGATCATCATCGGCGAGCTCGTGCCGAAGACCCTGGCGCTCACCTTCGCCGACCGCTTCGCGATCTTCGTGGCGCGCCCGATCGGCTGGTTCGACCGCCTCCTGCGACCGATCGTCTGGTTCGTCTCGACCGTCTCGAACGTCCTCGTCCGCGCCCTCGGTGGCCGCGACCGACCCCAGGCCGGCTACCTGTCGACCGAGGAGCTGAAGATGCTGGTCGAGACGGGGAGCGAGCAGGGCGGCATCGAAGAGGACGAGAAGGAGATGATCCACGGGGTCATCGAGCTGGCCGAGACGAAGGTGCACCAGGTGATGGTGCCGCGCATCGGGATCCAGGCGGTCGAGGTGAGCGACCCGATCGACGAGGTGCTCGGCATGGTCGTGCGGGCCGGGCACTCGCGCGTGCCGGTCTACGAGGAGAACCTCGACAACATCGTCGGCATCCTCTACGCCAAGGACCTGCTTCCGTACCTGATGGCGGGGGCGTCGCCCGCCTCGCAGATCGACATCCGCGCCATCGCGCGGCCGGCCACCTACGTGCCGGAGACGAAGCCGGTCGACGAGCTGCTCACCGAGATGCGGGCCAACAAGCGCCACATCGCGATCGTCGTGGACGAGTACGGCGGCACCGCCGGCCTCATCACGATGGAGGACGTGGTCGAGGAGATCGTGGGCGAGATCCAGGACGAGTACGACCGCGAGGAGTCGCTGGTCGAGCCGATCTCCGAGGACGGCATGCTCGCCTACCGGCTCGACGGGCGGGTCAGCATGGACGACCTGCGTGACCTCTTCGAGCTGTCCGATGCGGAGGAGGAGGACGAGACCGAGTTCGACACGGTCGGCGGGTACATCGTCCACCGCGTGGGGCGGATCCCGCTCCCCGGGGCCGTCGTCCCGTTCCGTGACGTGACGCTGCGGGTGGAGCTGGCCGAGCCGCGGCGGATCGCGAAGGTGATCGCCACGCGTCCGCGCGAGCCGGAGCTGCTCGACGAAAACGGGTCGCCGCCCGGCGACGGCTAGGCGCTGATCATGCTCTCGACCAGGGCGCGCAGCTCGGCCATGCGCTCGGCCGGGACCGGCAGCGAGAAGGCCTCGCCCAGCGCCTGGTCGCGGTAGCGGAGCGCCTCGCCCTCGGTGAAGCGGCGGGCGCCGCAGCGCTCGAGGATCTCCAGCACCTCGTCCACCTCCTCGGACGAGATCGGGAGGTCGCCGTCGGGAGGTCCGGAGCCGTCCGTGGCGCGGATGCCGGGCTGGTAGATCGCGATCAGTCGCTGGACGTCCTCGTGGTCCGCGTGCTGGAGCGCCCAGACCAGCGGGAAGGTCTTCTTGCGCTTGCGGATGTCCCCGGCCGCCGACTTCCCGGAGTCGGCGGAGTCCCAGAAGGTCCCCTTCAGGTCGTCGGCGATCTGGAACGCGATCCCCAGGTCGTACCCGAAGCGGGCGAACGCCTCGACCACGGCCGGGTCGTCGCTGGCCATCATCGCTCCGGTCTCGACCGAGGCCCGGATGAGCGCCGCGGTCTTCTTGCCGATCATCTCGAGGTACTCGTCGACGGTCACGTCGGTGCGGCGCTCGAAGCTGATGTCGAGGTACTGCCCCTCGCACAGCGCAAGGCAGGTCTCGTCGTAGACGCGCATCACGTCGAGGAGCTTCTGGGGCTCGTACTCCTCCTCCTTCATGAGCCGATAGAGCGCGAGGCGCGAGAGCGCGAAGAGCGCGTCGCCCGCGTTGATCGCGAGCGGCACGCCCCAGATCGCCCAGAGGGTGGGCCGATGCCGCCGCTCGCGATCGGAGTCCTCGATGTCGTCGTGCACCAGGCTGAAGTTGTGGCCCAGCTCGACCGCGGCGGCGGCGGGGAGCGTCTTGCGGTAGTCGCCGCCGAGCGCCTTGAAGGCGAGCAGGCCGAGCAGCGGTCGCAGCCGCTTGCCGCGAGGACCATCGCTCTGGTCGAGCCCGAGGTGGTAGGAGAGCATGTCGTAGAGGGGCCGTGAGTTGCCGTCCCGCTCGCCGATGACCGACCGCATCTCCGCCTCGACCTCGGCCAGGAGGTCGTTAAACTCGATCCTGATGTCCACGCCGGAAGGGTACCCGAGGTCACGTCGGCCGTGAGCCGCGCGCGTCTCTACAAGACGGAGGCGATCGTGCTGCGCAGCATGGACCTCGGCGAGGCGGATCGGGTGCTGACCGTGCTCACCCCGCGCCTCGGGAAGCTGCGCGTGATCGCCAAGGGGATCCGCCGCACCCGCTCCCGCCTCGGCGGCGGGCTCGAGCCGTTCAGTGACGTCCACCTGGTCCTTGCCGTGGGCCGCACCTTTGACGTCGTCACGCAGGCCGCCCTCGAGGACCCGCACCTGGGCCTCCGCGACGACCTCCACTCGACCGCCGCCGCCTGGTACCTGGTCGAGCTGGTGGATCGCTTCTGCGAGGGGTCAGCCGAGTCGCACGACGCCTTCGAGCTGCTCGCCCAGGGGCTGGCCGCGCTCGATGCCGCCCCGGCCGAGGTCTCGCGCGAGGTGGTGGCGCGCTGGTTCGAGCTGCACCTCCTCGACGCCATGGGGTTCCGGCCGGAGCTGACCCAGTGCCTCGACTGCGGGATCGCGATCGAGCCGGAGGGGAACGCCTACTCCCCGGCGGCCGGCGGGGTGCTCGGCCCGGAGTGCTCGCACCGGGCGCTCGGCGCGCGGCCGATCTCGTCCGCCGCGCTCAAGGTGCTGCGCCACCTGCAGCGCTCCTCGCTCACCGAGATCCTGCGGCTGCGGCTGCTCCCCGCCACGCAGCGCGAGGTCGAGCGCCTCCTGCACGCCACCGTCTCGGCGGTCCTCGAACGCGAGCTGCGCAGCCGCGACTTCCTCGACGAGGTGGCGCTCCACATCGCGCCGGCCGCCGAGCCAGTCGCGGAGCCGGTCGAGGCGGTCACCGAGCCCACGAGCGAGCCCGTGCCCGGGGCGCCGGCCTAGTCGGCCCCGGCCACCTGGAGCGATTCGAAGCGGATCGCGGCCGGCCCCACGACCTCGGCGAACTCCATCGTCTCCGACGAGAAGCGGGCGTTGCCCATCGCCTCGAACAGGTTGCCCGTGATCGAGCCGCCGGCCACGGGGCGTCGCCCATCGGGTCCGTGCTCGTAGCCGATCCGGATCTCCATCCCGAAGTCGCCGGTCAGCGACTCGACGTTCGGCGAGGAGAAGTCGAGCACCTCGAGGACCGGCCCGTCGCCGTCGAGGAGCGACGCTCGCGAGGCGGTTCCGGGGGAGATCTGCATCACGCCGGGGCGCCCGGTCGCAGGGACGCCGAGGTACTGCGCATAGCGGAGCGTGGCGGTCCGCACCCGGAGCACGCCGTCCTCGATGACGAGCAGGTCCTGCGCCGGCAGGCCGTCCGAGTCCCACCGGTAGCTGCTGATGCTGAAGGGGCGCCTCGCGTTGGCGCGCATCGTCATGCGGTCGCCGATCGGCTCGAGCTCGCCGTAGATCGAATGGCCCAGCTCGAAGCGGGAGAGATGCTCGTATTCGGCGCGCGCGGCGGTCTGGAAGATGTAGGCCCCCGGCGCGCCGGTGACCGGCCCGCAGAACATCGAGTTCAGCGCATCGCCGGCGATCACCACCGCCCCCTGCCGCGTGCGGGGCGCCACGGCGCCCAGCTTGTCGCGGGCCAGCTGCGCGCCGGTGCGGACCGTCTCACCGATGCCGAGGTCGGCCACGCGGCGCGCCTCGGCCTGGCGGAAGTACTCGGTCTCGTCCTGGCTACCGCGTGCGAGGAGGGTGAGCTCCATGAGCACCCGCGTCGAGGTGGACGACGCCGATGCGCCGCGCGAGTTGAGCAGCTCCGCCTCGTAGTAGGTCAGGAAGAGCTCGGCGCCGCTCAGCCGTACGCCGGAGGCGCGCTCCCCCTCGACCAGCCCTCGGATCTCGTCCGCGGCCCGCAGCCCGGTCGTCATGGCGCTCGCGCCGTCGACGAGTGACGGGTCGGCGAGCTCCACGTCCGGCATCTCGGCCGGGCCGGCGAGCGACCAGGGCGGGTTGTTGATCAGGCGGGCCATCGTCACGCCATCGTCGAGGATCGCCGGCAGGCGGCCCAGGTCGACGCGGGCCAGCGGGATGGTGGCGCTGCCGCGCGCCATCTCGGAGCCGTCCTCGCGGGCGGGGTGGTCGTTGAAGAGCTCGACCTCGTACCCCTCGCGCTGGTCCTCGCGGATGCTCTCCACGTCCCCGCCGACGAGGTAGATCTGCACGCCGCGCGATCGCTCCAGGCGAAGCGTCCAGTCGTCGATCCCCGGATGCGCGCGGAGCGCGTCGATGATCCGCTGGTCCATCGGCCTAGGCCAGCCGTGCCCGGGTTCGGATGTGGGGCCCGCCCGCGCCGTTCGCGACGTACTCCTTCCAGCCCTTGCCGCACGTGCCCGGCACGATGTCGAAGTCGTCGGCCACCATCGAGACGTCGGCGAGCAGCTCCGGCACGTAGCCGGTCATCGCCACCGGCGCGTAGAGCACGCCGGTCGGCTTCCCGCCCTTGTACTCGCGGGCAAAGTTGCTCCAGATCTGGATCCCCCAGCCCTTGGGGTCCTCCATCCCGTTGAGCCCGCGGGCAACCAGCAGGCCGTCGTCGAGGCTGGCGAGCAGCTCGGCGCGGGTATGCCGTCCGCGCGCGAAGAAGGTGTTCGACATGCGGGCGTAGGCCTTGCGGTGGATGCTCTCCCGGCGCCCGTTGGCCGATCGCGGGATCCCCAGGCGGGTCGCCGAATAGAGGTCGGTGAGGCCGCGCTGGAAGACGCCGTCGCGGATGATCACGGTCGGGGTCGCCGGCTGGCCCTCGTCGTCGATGAAGTAGCTGCCGTAGCCGCCGGGCGCCGTGGGGTCGTCGACGATGTTCACGAGGTCGGATCCCACTCGCTTGCCGACGTAGTCCGCCGCGCGCGCCCGCTCCTTGAGGAACATGTCTGTCTCGACGCCGTGCCCGAACGCCTCGTGGGCGATCATTCCGGTCACCGACGGGTCGCTCACGATGTCGTACATGCCGGCCGTCACCGGCCTCGCGCTGAGCAGCCCGACCGCGATCTCGGTCGTCTCCGCCAGCGCCTCGTCGGGAATCTCCACCTTCTCCAGCCCGCCGGTCCCGCCGCGGGCGAGGTAGTCGTAGCGCTGCTCATTCCCGTCGGTGACGTAGAGGATCAGCGAGAGGGTGGTACGGCGAACCTGCTGGGTCACCATCGCGGCGCGGTTGACGAAGACCTGCTGCTGGAGCGTCTCGCCGTAGCCGGCGGAGGCCTGGACGGCGCGCGGATCGGAGTCGCGCAGGCGGCGCCGGACCGCCTCGGTGCGGGCGAGCTTGTCTGCCAGCGAGACGCTCGCTGGGTCGATCTGCATCGGCGTCGCGAAGTCGGCGTCGCTGCCCGCGGCAACCGCGACGTCGAGGCGCGGGCTGGTCCCGTTGCCCGGCTCGGCGAGGACGCGCGCCACCAGCTCCCGTGCCGCGGCGCGCACCGCATCGGGCTCAAGGTGGTCAGTGGCAGTCTCCTCGAGGGCGTGGCCGTTCGAGGCGGTGAGCACCACCCCGGCCAGGGGGTCGAGGCGATTCGCCGTCTGGCCACGGTCGCGCAGCTCGAGGCGCAGGCCCGTGCTCGAGCGCATCAGCGCGGCGGCGTACGGGACCGATCGCTCCATCTCGGCGACCACCTCGCGCAGGAATCCGAACCGCTCCCGCAGGTCGGCTGCGGCAGCTGCGTCGGCTGCGGTGAGCGCGGGGGCTCCCGGATCGGTCATGTCCGCGACAGGGTAGCGGGAAGTCGAGACCCGCCGCCTACGCCCCCGAACGCGTACCTCTCACCCACGGGGAACTGCCGCAGCATCTGGGCCTCCCAGGAGCGATAACGCAACACCTGCTGGGAATTAGACCGATGCCGACCGGGCCGACGGCACGTCTCGTGTCGCTCGTCTCCGTCGATGAGAAATAACCCCCCGAAACGCCCCGATTGTTCCAGAGCTTCCTGGCCGATCGCCTGCGCTAGACTCGGCCGCATGCCCGCCTCGAACATGGAGCTCATCGTCAGCCTCGCCAAGCGCCGGGGCTTCGTCTTTCCCGGCAGCGAGATCTACGGTGGGATGGGCGGCTTCTGGGACTACGGGCCGCTCGGCGTCGAGCTCAAGAACAACGTCAAGGCGGCCTGGTGGCGCCAGATGGTCCAGCTCCGCGACGACGTGGTGGGGCTCGACGCGGCGATCATCATGAACCCGCGCGTGTGGGAGGCATCGGGCCACGTCGCCGGCTTCAGCGACCCGATGGTCGACTGCCGCAACTGCAAGCTCCGCTTCCGCGCCGACGACCTGAAGGGCCTGCCCTCGGAGATCGCCTGCCCCAACTGCGGCAACCGCGGCACGCTCACCGAGCCGCGGCAGTTCAACCTGATGTTCAGCACGCACGTGGGGCCGGTGGAGGAGACCGCATCGGTCGCGTACCTGCGCCCGGAGACAGCGCAGGGGATGTTCGTCAACTTCGCGAACGTGGCCACCACCGCCCGCAAGAAGCTCCCGTTCGGGATCGCCCAGATCGGCCGCGCCTTCCGCAACGAGATCACGCCGGGCAACTTCATCTTCCGCGATCGCGAGTTCGAGCTGATGGAGATGGAGTTCTTCGTCCATCCCTCGTCCGAGGGCGAGTGGTTCGCCTACTGGGTCGCCGAACGGCAGCGCTGGTGGACCGATGTGATGGGGATCGGCGCCGACCGGCTCCGCCTGCGCCCGCACGAGAAGGACGAGCTGTCGCACTACAGCCACCAGACGACCGATATCGAGTACGCCTTCCCGATGGGCTGGTCCGAGCTGGAGGGGATCGCGGACCGGACCGACTACGATCTGAAGGCCCATGCCGCCGGCTCCGGCAAGGGGCTCACCATCTTCGACGAGGCGAGCGGCGAGCACATCACGCCGTACGTCATCGAGCCCGCGATGGGGGTCGATCGGGCCGTGCTGACCGCCCTGATCGACGGATACGAGGAGCAGCAGGTCGAGGGCGAGAAGCGGGTCGTGCTGCACCTGCGCCCCTCGCTCGCCCCGGTCAAGGTCGCGGTGATGCCGCTCCTCCGCAACCGCCCCGAGCTGGTCGAGCTGGGGCAGCGCCTGACCGCCGACCTGAAGCGGCGCGTGGCCGCCACCTACGACGACACGGCCAGCATTGGCAAGCTCTATCGGCGCCAGGACGAGATCGGGACGCCGTACTGCGTCACCGTCGACGTCGACACGCTGACCGATGGCGCGGCAACCATCCGGGAGCGCGACAGCATGACCCAGGAGCGGGTTGCGCTCGCCGCGATCCCTGACCGGATCACCGAGCTGGTGTCGGGTGGAGCGGCCTGAGGCCTCCGATCCAGCGCAGGCGGTCGCGGTAGCCACCGAGCGCCTGGCGGTGCGCCCCGGCGATGATGCCGCGCACGAGGCACGGGCCCGCGCTTTCCTCGCCCTCGACCGCCTCGAAGAGGCGGAGGCGGATGCTCTCGACGCAGTCCGTATCGATCCCGAGGAGGTCCGCTATCGGGAGCTGCTGGCCGAGATCCAGTCGCGGCGTGGCGAGCACGCCGACGCCGCCGCCGAGTACGCGCGCCTCGCGCGACGCGACCCGCGCCAGGTGGCATGGACCGTGGCCGAGGCGGCGGAGCGGATCGAGGGTTCGGATGCGGCGAAGGGCGTCGATGCCGCGCGCCGCGCGGTTCGGCTCGACCCACGGAATTTCGACGCGCAGCTCGCCCTGGCTCGCGGCCAGATCCGCACCGGCGACGCCACCGCGTTGTCCGCCGCCCAACGGGCGAACGACCTGCGACCGGCCGATCGCGCGGGGCGCGAGACGCTGGCGGACGCGCTGTGGCTGGCGGGGCACGAGGCGCATGCCTTCCACGAGTTCCGGGTCCTCGCGGACCAGCTCAGCGGCGACGACTGCACGCGCGTGGTCGCCAAGGCCCGGACGCTATATCGGGCCAGGGCAAGCTGGTTGGGCCGCCTTGTCACGCAACTGCCTGCCCTCTTCGCGGTCGGCTTCCGTCGCGGCTGGCTGACGATCTCATGAGCTCCATGAAGGTCGGGGACCTGCGGGAGCACCTCGCCGCGGCGTTGGCCGGGGCGATGCGCCGCCCGGAGCCGGAGGCGGTGGCGCTCACCGCGGACCGAACCAAGGCGATGGCGGTCGCGCTCGCGGGCCTCGACCCGAACGACGAGGTCGATCCCGAGACGCTTGCCGTCGGCACGAAGAACGCCGGAATCATCCTGGGCTTCCACCCAGAGCACGTGCGGCGGCTGATCCGGACGGGGCGCCTGCGCGCGACGCTCACTCACGGCGATTACCGGATCGCGCTCACTGACCTGTGGCCGCTCCTCGAGGTCCGCTACCGCCAGCCCGGCCGGCGCCGCGTCCAGCCGCGTCGGTGACCTCCATCCGGGTGGTGCCATCGGCCGCTTTGAGCGCGGCAGAGTGGACCGAGCTGACGGACCTGTGCGTCGCGGCCTTCGACGAGCCATGGGGCGACTACTGGGAGTCGATCGGGCCGGGCGTCCATGTGATCGGCGAGGACGAGGGGGGACGCATCCGCGCCCACGCGGCGATCGTGGATCGGCTCCTCTATCCGGGTGATGCCGTGCTGCGCGCCGGCTACGTCGAGGCGGTCGCGGTCCTGCCAGCGTTCCAGCGGCAGGGCCACGGCACGGCGGTGATGGAGGTCATCGACCGCATGATCGACGAGCGCTACGAGCTTGGCGCCCTCGGAACCGGCAGCCATCAGTTCTACGAGCGACTCGGCTGGGTCACCTGGCAGGGCACGGCCTGGGTCCGCGAGCGCGACGGTCGCCTGGTCCACTCGCCCGATGACGAGGGAGGCATCATGGTGCGCCGCACGCCGGCAACACCAGCCGACCTGGACCTCGCGCTGCCGATTGCCGTCGACTGGAGGCCGGACGAGGTCTGGTAGGGGTCGGGGCGCGCGAAATCCAAGGGGGCGGCCCGCGGCGAGTACACTCCGTGAAACCGAAGCATGGGGCCGAGACCATGACCGGCGGCAATAGGGTTGGCGACCGCAGGGTCCGCGCCCACCTCTTAGCGATCCCTGCCATCGCCCTCGTGATCGCGGCCGCCTGCAACGGCCCGGCCGCGTCGGTCCCGTACCCTTCGTCGAATCCGCTGGCGCAGCCGTCATGGCCGGCGCCCGTCAATCCGATGGCGCTCGCCCAGCAGGCCGGCCTGGTGCCCGAATCGGCGGAGTACCTGATCACCCACAACCATGCGCACCTGGACCTGTTCGTCGACGGGGTGGCGATTAAGGTTCCGGCGGGGATCGGGATCGACATCGGCGCCTCCGGGGTGACCGACACAAGGACGCCGGATGGAACGGCGGACGATTATCAGGTCACGACCTGCCTCGCCGCCTGTCTTTCACCCCTGCACACCCACGACCCGTCGGGCATCCTGCACTCAGAATCGCGCGCAGCGAACCACCCCGCCTACCTGCTCGGCCAGTTCTTCACCGAGTGGGGCGTCAAGCTCGATCCGAACTGCGTCGGGCAATACTGCAAGCCGGCGGCCCTGATCCACATCTATCTCAACGGCACGTTGTATCAGGGAGACCCGGCTCAGATTCCGTTGGCCAGCCTGCTGGAAATCGCGATCGTGATCGGCCGCCCGCCGGCGCTCGTCCCAACCAACTGGCAGTTCCTCACCCCCACCTGAGCCCAATCAACCTTGCGGCTGACTACTTGCTGAGCGTGATCACGAAGTCGCTGGTGTTGGCAAGCTTCTTGCTGGTGACGGTGGCGATCGCCCCGTTGGGTTGAGGCGGTCCGCTACGGCCGTTTGTCACCGGTGGTGGTGGCCCGCCCCCCATACCATGGCGGCACATGCATACGAACTAGCGGTCTCGCACCGTAGCCAGGAGAGGGATCCAGCTCATGTCGGACGCGACTCGACCTCGGTATGACACAGCTCGACCCAAGGCATCGCCAGAATCCCAGGTGCGAATGCTCCTCGGCCTCATCGCCGTGGCGCTGTTCGTCATCGCGGGCTGGATCTTCCTGAACTACGGCGACGCGTCCCGGGGGCTGATGTGGCTCAGCTTCGGCCTGGCGGCGGTGGCAGGCTGCGTGATGATCCCGCCCGCTCCCGCCAAATGATTCTCCGCAGCGTAACGACGAAGGGGAGCCGCATCATGTCGCAACGGATCGTCCGCGACGGTATTGCTCTGATCGGAGCCGCCGCGATCCTTGTGGCGGCCGGCTGGCTCGACACGCACGTGTTCCGTGAGATCCAGCGTGGAGTATCGAACAGCTTCGACTACAGCACCTTGGCGTGGGCCCTTCCGTTCGGCTACCTCATGGTCGCCGTCGCTGTGGTGGCGGTTGCCGGCCTCGCCGCGTGGGCCAGAAGCCTGCTCGTTGGGGTCGTATATGCAGTAGTGGGGGCGTTCTTCGCATTCCTGTTCACGATCACGTGGCTCTTCGCCTCCGAGATCAACGGAGTCCAGCCCATCCTCCCGCGGCCGCTCGCCACGATCATCGGCGACATGTGGACCTGGGGAGCCGAAGGCCCGCTGCAGGCGATGTCCATCATTGGCGCGGGCATGCTGTTGGCCGGGCTCGCGTCCATCGCATTCGTCGTCTTTCGACGAGCCGGCCGCGCATCCGAGACAGAAGCCGCACCGGGGTCTACGTAGGCCCGCGCGGGCCGGGCGCGGAAGCCGTCGCCGTTAGCCGGCGGTCCCGAAGGTCGCGCGGCCGGTCGGTCGATAGGTCTGGATCATCACGCCGGTGGGCGTGACCCTGGATTCGACCAGCGCCAGGCGGTGCGTCTGCCCCCGCTCCGGGAAGAGGCGCAGCCCGTCGCCCAGGACGACCGGGGAGATGATGAGATTCAGCTCGTCGACGAGGTCGCGCTCCAGCAGCCAGCG
>JBGQKH010000050.1:0-13722 GCA_041499395.1 Candidatus Limnocylindria bacterium | reverse complement strand
CCGGCACGACCGTCCAGAGGTACGACCACGCCTCCCATCGGTTGTTCAGGCTGGTGTAGAGGAGGGCGCCGCCAACACCTGCCAGGAACGCGCCAGGAATCACCATCCCGGCCCGCAGCCGCCGATTCGGCCCGGGGAACGCGGCGGGGATCAGGAAGAAGCCCGAGAGGATGACCACGATCGCGGGCCACCAGGCGAGCAGCTGGTCGCTGATGCCGAGCCCGGCGAACCAGTCGCCGATCGGCTTGCTGGCGAGCACCAGCAGCCCGATGACGAGGAGCATCAGGCCCAGGATCAGCTCCACGGCTCGGGTCATGGCCGCGAGTATAGTGCTGGCCATGCCCGACTCCGCCGGCGCTCGCCTGGCCTCCGGAGCCCACGAATGGGCGCGCATTTCGATCGCCCTGCTCGTGATCGGCCCCTCGATCCTCCTCGTCTACGCCTGGGTTGAGGTGCTCAACAACCCGGGCAAGTCACTCGTCGACGGGTACTGGATCGGGCGCGAGCCGTGGAGCTCGTTCGGGGTCGTCGTGTCCCTGGGCGGGGCCGTGATCGGCCTCCTGGCCGGCTCGATCGCGATCCTGATCGAGGGGGGCTGGTGGCGGCGGCTCCTGGTGGCCCCGTCGGCGGTGGCCGCAGTGCTGTGGTGGGGCATCGGGCTGGGGCTCGTGGCCTACCCCGACTTCCGCGGCCCCGATCCAGTCGGCTTCGCACACGGCCTGCCGGTGGCCACGGCCCTGCTCATCCTCATGCCCGGGGCCCTGCTGGCCACCCTCTGCATCACGCCCCGCCTGGTGAGCGCGCCACGGACCCGGATGCGCCGCGTGAAGTCGGCGGCGCGCCAGCCGCGCACCTGGCTGGAGGCGGACGACGACTTCGAACCGGGGGACGGTGAGCCAGGCGACCGAGGCGACCGAGGCGACCGAGGCGGCTGAGGCCTACATCTCCCCTTCGAAGGCAGGCTGTGGCATCCGCAGGGGATGGTCGGTGCGATAGCCGAGCAGGTAATCGGCCTGCATCAGGGTGTGGATCTGCGAGGTTCCCTCGTAGATCACCGAGCCCTTGCTGTTGCGCAGGTAGCGCTCGACCGGGTACTCGTCGCTGTAGCCGTAGGCGCCGTGGACCTGAATGGCGTCGAGGGCGCTCGCCACGGCGTGGTCGGTGGTGAACCACTTGGCGAGCCCCGTCTCGCGCGTGTTGCGCTCCCCCGCGTTCTTCTTCACGCCGGCCTTCCAGACGAGCAGGCGCCCCGCCTCGATCCCGGCGTACATCTTCGAGATCATCTGCTTGACCAGCTGGTGGCGGCCGATCTCCTCGCCAAACGCCTTGCGCTCGTGGGCGTACTTGACCGATGCGTCGAGGCAGGCCTGCGCCAGCCCGACCGACCCGGCGGCGACCGTGTATCGCCCCTGGTCGATCGCGCTCATGGCGATCGTGAAGCCCTCGCCCTCCTCGCCGACCCGGTTGGCGACCGGCACCTCGCAGTCGGCGAAGGAGAGGATCCCCGTGTTGCCGGCCCGCACGCCGAGCTTGCCGTGGAGCGAATCAGTGCTGAACCCGGGGAAGCCGCGCTCCACGATGAAGGCGGTGATCCCCCTGTGGCCGAGGCTCTTGTCGACGGAGGCGAAGACCAGGAAGCTGTCGGCGGTATCGGCCAGGCTGATCCAGATCTTGCTGCCGTTGAGGAGGTAGCGGTCGCCATCACGGCGAGCGGTGGTCGACAGGTTCGCAGCGTCGCTGCCGACCCCTGGCTCGGTGAGGCCGAAGGTGGCCAGCTTCTCGCCGCGTGCCTGTGGGACCAGGTAGCGCTGCTTCTGGTCCTCGTTCGCCCACTGGAGCAGCGTCAGCGAGTTCAGCCCGGTATGGACCGACAGGACGACGCGGAAGGCCGTGTCGGCGCGCTCCATCTCCTCGCACAGGAGGGCGAAGGCGATGTAGTCCATCCCCGCCCCGCCATATCGCTCGGGGATCGGCAGGCCCAGGAAGCCCTCGGTCCCCATCTTCTGGTAGAGGGATCGGTCGTAGGTCGAGGTCGAGTCGAGCTCGTGGATGCGCGGCAGGATCTCTCGCTCGGCGAAGGCTCGCGCGGTGCGCTGTACCTCGCGCTGGGCGTCGGTCAGGGAGAGATCGATCACGCGGCCGGCACTCCCATGAAGGTGAGGACCTGGTGCCACGCATCGGCCGACGCGTCGGCATGCTCGCTCGAGGTGCGGTCGAAGAACGAGTGGGGCGCGTCTGGGTAGGTGACGGAGGTGTGGGTCACGCCAGCGCGGTCCAGCGCCTCGTTGAAGGTCGCGACGACCTCGGGACCGATCCCCTGGTCGGCCCCGCCCCACAGCTCGAGCACCGGACAGGTGAAGCGCGGCGCCTCGTCGGCCGGAGCCGGCAGTCCGGCGCGGTTGCTGCCCACCGGCCAGCCGTAGAAGCCGATCACGCCGGCTGGATCGATCCCCGAGGCCGCCTGGAGGTAGCTCAGCCGGCCGCCGAAGCAGAAGCCGACCGTGTAGAGGCGCTTCACCGCCCCGCCCTCGGGAGAGCGGAGGTAGGCGGCCGCAGCCGAGGCGTCGGCATTCAGCGTCTCGTGCCGGGTGAGCGACACGTGCGCCTGGTGGTCGAAGTCGCCTCCGCGACGCCCGGTCCCGGCGGTGCGGCTGAAGTAGTCGATCGCGATCGCGTCCACGCCGGCCTCCGCGAAGCGCAGGGTCAGCTCCTCGAAGAAGGGATGCAGGCCGCGCACGTCGGGGAGGATCACCATCCCGGCGCCGGTCGGGGCCTCGGCCCGGGCGGCATACGCCGCGACCTGGGTTCCGTCGGCGGAGGTGAGGGTCAGCTCCCGCGCGTCGAGCGCGGCGCCACGGATCGGGGGGAGCGGCGGGCGAGCATCGTCGTCGTAGCACATGCCGCGATGATACCCGCGCGGCGGGCTCGCCTAGCCGACGCGGAGGACGGCGACCCAGGTGCCGACCGCGAGGACGGCTGCGATGAACAGGTAGGCGGCCGCGCGCAGCCCAACGGGCGTGCCCCGCGACATGGAGCTGCCGTCCGGCGCGCGCCAGATCCCGCCCAGGGTGGCGACCTGGCCCGGCGCCAGGAGCCAGGCGATCACGACGCCCACCACCAGGCCGCCGACGTGGCCGGTCCAGCTGATCCCGCGCAGCGAGAAGGTCAGGAAGAGGTTGATCACGAGCAGCGTTCCGACCTGCGACAGGATGGCGCCCGTCCGACGGTCGAGGATGACGTGGTGCCGTCGCGAGACGACGAAGGCCATCCCCAGCAGGCCGAAGATGGCGCCGGAGGCGCCGGCAGCTCCCTGCCCGGGGGCGGCCAGGATCGTGAGCACGCTGCCGCCGGCGGCGCAGAGCAGGTACGCGACGAGGTATTCGACGTGCCCGTACATCTGCTCGATGATCGGGCCGAAGAGGAAGAGCCCGTACATGTTCAGGGCGAGGTGCAGCAGCCCCAGGTGCAGGAAGGCGCTGGTGAAGATGCGCCACCACTCCCCGGCCGCCACGGCGGGGGCGTAGACCAGGCCGGCATCCACCAGCGGGCCTCCGCCACCCAGGAGCGTGACGGAGCCGCCGCTCAGCAGGAAGTCGGCGGCAAAGACGATCACGCAGGCGCCGATGATTCCCCAGGTGACCCAGGCCTGGTAGGTGGCGTACGCCCCGCGGGCGCGGTTGAACTGGCGCCGCGAGGCGAAGTCGTGGCCGGTCTCCTTGAGGAGCCAGGCGATCCGGTTGGCGATCGCGCCGCGCTCTGCCGGCGGGGCCGTGCGGTCCGCCTCGCGGTAGGCGGCGATCGCCTGCTCCAGCTCCCCCTCGCGCACCATCTGCTCGGCGACCGAGCGCGAGCCGATCCACGCCTTCGAGCCGCCGCGCTCGGCAGCGGCTCGCCAGGCCACCACGGCGCCCCCCTCGTCGTCGAGGCGGTAGCGCGCGGTGCCGATGGCGATGAGCGCGTCGGTGCTCAGCTCGGGATCGGGGTGGCCCGAGAGCGGGGCGAGGACCTGGACCGCCGCATCGAGGTCGCCTGCGTCGAGGAGGCGCTGCCCCTCGGCGAGGCGAAGCTGCGGTTCGTCGGACATCGGTCGGCCATTATGGTCCGGGAACGACACGACCGCCGAGAGATTGGCACCTCGGCGGTCGGTTCGCGCCCCCTGGCGGGAACGGGGCCGTCCCGGCAGGGCCGGGACCGGCATCAATGGGCGCGGGCTACTTCGCGCGGCGCAGGAAGTCGAGCACGTCGTCGTAGCGGAAGCGTCGGTCGCCGCGCTTGCAGACCCGGTAGAACGGGATCTCGCCGCGGTCGCCGAGCCGCTTTACGGTATTGACGTGCAGGTGAAGCAGCTCGGCGACTTCGGTCGCGGTGAGCAGCTTCCCAACCTCGTTGCTGATCATTCGTATCGGGTTCCCAGTGCTGTTGGAGCACGCGCGGACCGATTGGGTGCGGAGGGCGCGGCTTCTGGCCGGATAGTAAGGTTGGGGTGGGCTGGTGAGGCCCGGTACTTTCGGGCCGTTGCATGGGGTACTTTCCGAGCCAGATGCCCGTCTACGAGCGACACGTCTTCGTCTGCACCCGTGGCGAGTGGTGCCCGTCGGTCGACGGCGACGGCATCGGCGTGCACGCCGCGCTGAAGGCCGGGGTTCGCGCCGCGGGCCTTGCCGGTCGGGTGCGCGTGAACCATTCCGGCTGCTTCAGCCAATGCGGCAACGGCCCGATGGCGGTGGTCTATCCGGAGGGGATCTGGTACGCGGCCCTCACCCCTGGCGACGCGACGGAGATCCTGGAGCGACACCTGCTCGGTGGGGAGCCGGTGGAGCGGCTCCGCTACGACCCGCCGCAGGGAGGCTCGCACGAGCTGGAGCGCGAACCCGATGGCCGACCGAGCGGGCGCGCTGGTCCGTGGCCGGCCGGCGGCGAGTAGAGGTCGCTCAGCGCACGAGGCCGGTCGCGTCGCCTCCGCCGATCCGCTGCGCGAGGTAGACCGGGATGACCGAGACCAGCATCAGGACCAGCGCCACCACGTTCACGACGGGAAGCTCGGTGGGGCGCTGGATGGCGGTGAAGATCCAGATCGGGATCGTCTGGGTTCCCGCCCCGGCGGTGAAGAGGGTGACGATGATCTCGTCGAACGAGAGCGCAAAGGCGAGGAGCGCCCCCGACAGCAGGGCCGTGCGCAGCCCGGGTAGCGTGATGCGGCGGAATGTCATCCACGTGTCGGCGCCGAGGTCGGCCGACGCCTCCTCTGGCGTCCGAGGCAGGCGCCGAAGTCGCGCCACCACGTTGTTGTAGGCGACCACCACGCAGAAGGTCGCGTGCCCGACGATGATCGTGATCAGGCCCAGGTTCACGCCGAGCGTCTTGAAGGTGGTCTGCAGGGCGATGCCGGTGACCACGCCCGGCAGCGCGATCGGGAGGACGAGCAGGAACGAGATCGCATCGCGCCCGAAGAAGGCGTAGCGCTGCACCGCCATGGATGCCAGGCTCCCGAGCACCAGCGCGATCGCAGTTGCCGAGGTGGCGGCGATCATCGAGTTGACGAAGGCATCCCGGATTTCGGGGTTCGACGCCGCCTCCGCGAACCAGTGCAGCGTCAGGCCGGGCGGCGGCCAGGCCATGACCCGGCTCTCGTTGAAGGCGTAGACGGCCAGGATCACGAGCGGCAGGTAGAGGAAGCCGATGACGATCCCGGTCGCCGCGCGCAGCACGCCGCGGACGAGGCCCGACTCAATCATTGCCGCGCGCCCTCATAGCGACTCGAACGCGCCGAGGCGCCGGGCGATGAGCAGGTAGCCGACCATCACCACGATCGGCAGCATCGAGTAGGCGGCGGCGACCGGGAAGTTGCCGAGCGCCGAGTTGTCGTAGATCACGTTGCCGATGAACTTGGCGTTGGCCACCAGGTTCGGGACGATGTAGTCGCCCAGGCTGAGCGAGAAGGTGAAGATCGATCCCGCCACGAGGGACGGGATGACGAGCGGAAGGACGACCCGGCGGAAGGTCGTGCCGGCCCTGGCCCCGAGGTCGGAGGAGGCCTCGAGCAGCGAGCCGGGGATCCGCTCGAGGCCGGCGTAGATCGGCAGGATCATGTACGGCAGCCACAGGTAGCTGAGCACGAGCCACGCGTTCGGCAGCTTGTCGAGCCCCGGCCCGGCGAGGCCGAGCGGGTGGAGCACCCACGCCAGGAAGCCGTTCCCCTGGAGGATGGTGCGCCACGCATAGGTCTTCACCAGGTAGGCCGCCCAGAGGGGGAGCAGGACCGCCACGATCAGCGCGCCGCGCTTCCGGGGCGATGCCACCCGGGCCATGTAGTAGGCGATCGGGAAGGCGAGCAGCGCGTCTGTCAGGGTCACGGCGATGGCGATCCCCACCGTGCGGAGCGCAACGGTGCCGTAGACCGAGTTGGTGAAGATCTCCTGAAACGCGTTCAGCGTCCAGTCGAACGGGGTCACGTTCCCGGTGAATGAATCCTTGACCCAGAACGCATTCACCAGCAGGACCAGGAGCGAGCCAAGGTACACGACGACCATCCACGCCAGCGGCACCAGGAGCAGGAGGCGCGGCTGCAGATGGGGCCTTGCATGGAGCCAGCGCGCGAGGCGCCGTCCGCGACCGGCGGCCGGGGGAGCGGGAGTCGCGGCGTCGGCTGTCGTCATCGCACCGTCCAGGTTTGAAACCAAGGCTCCCCCGGGAGATCTCTCCCAGGGGAGCCCCGCTGCTCAGGGTTCGGGCCTGCCCGCCAGCCTCAGCTGCCGCGCAGGGTTGTCCAAGCCTGGACCCAGGCGTCCTGGTCCTTGCAGGTGGTCGCCGCATCCGTATCGGCGCAGTCCTTCTGCGGGGTGGTCCAGTACCAGATCTTGTTCCAGTAGCTCTCGTCGGTGGCGTGCTGGTCCTTGCAGAAGCCGGCCGAGATCTTCTCGGCCGCGTCGCAGGCAGCCTGGGTGACGGGAGCCTCTCCGAACCAGATGGTCGCCTCGGCATTCGCCTGGGCCGAGAGCATGTGGTTCATCCAGCGGTACATGCAGTTCGGATGCGCCGCCTTGGAGTAGATCATCCACGTGTCCGACCAGCCGGTCGAGCCCTCGTTGGGCAGGACCGCGTCGACGTGCACCGGCGGAGTCTCGCCCTTCAGCAGGTTGACCTGGTACGGCCAGGTAGTGCCGATGACCGTGTCACCGGACGCGAACGACTGCACCTGGTCGGTCAGCAGGCCCCAGTAGATGGCACCGGCGTCGTGCTGCTTCTTGAGCAGGTCGATCGCCGCCGCGAACTGGGCGTCGTTGAGCTGGTACGGGTTCTTGATGCCCAGCTCGGGCTTCGTGGTCATGAGATGCAGCGCCGCATCGGCGATGTAGATCGACGAGTCGTAGATGCTGATCTTGCCCTGGTAGGCCGACGCTCCCTCGAAGATCGGGGCCCAGGTGGTGGGGGCCGTCTTCACCACGTCGGTGTTCCACATCAGCAGGTTCGGGCCGCGGCCGTGCGGGGTGCCGTACGGGACTCCGCCCTTGGAGTTGAATTCCTTGAGCTTGAGGCCCGCAAAGACGTCCTTGTAGTTCGGGATCAGGTCGGTGTTGACCGGCGAGACGTCGCCCGACGCCATCAGGCGGATCGTGGCGTCACCGGAGAACGAGCCACCGTCGTACTGCCCCGACTGGAGCAGCTTCACGCCGTTGGCGGAGTCGGTCATCGGCGTGGTCTTCACCTTGCAGCCGGTATCCGCCTCGAAGCCGGTGACCCAGTCATATGCCTTATCGGTTGCGCCGCGCTCGGCATATCCGTCCCAGATGATGAGGTTGAGCTGGCCCTCGCCGGCTCCGAGCGTCTGGAGCGCGCCGTTCGAGGCGGTCGCGTTGCAGGCGGCGGCGACCATGGCCATCACGGCCAGGGGCACCAGCGTGCGCATGGTTCTCATGGACCCTCCGGTTCCTCTCCTTCTTGCGCCGCCTGCGGGCTGCCCGCAAGGGCGAGCACGTGCTCGCGCCTCCACGACAGTCGCACCGGCCTGCCCTTGGCGGCGAGCGCCTCCATCGACGAGGACTCGAGGTTCTGCTGGGTGACGACCAGCTCGCCTCCCTCGTCGAGCACAACGATATAGCGCGTATCGGAGCCGAGGTACACGACTTCGCGCACGCGCCCGAGCGCCGACACCTCGCCCGCGACGGGCGCCCCATCGGCATTGGCAAGGCGGATCTTCTCCGGCCTCACGGTGAAGGCCCCCTCCCGACCGAGGATCGCTCGCGCCGTCTCGCCCCGGATCAGGTTCGAGGTCCCGACGAAGCCCGCCACGAAGGTGGTGCGCGGGTGCTCGTAGACATCGGCCGGCGTCCCGACCTGCTCGATGCGTCCCCGATTGAAGACGGCGATCCGGTCGCTCATGACCAGCGCCTCCTCCTGGTCGTGGGTCACGTAGATGAAGGTGATGCGCACCTCGCCCTGGATCGCCTTCAGCTCGATCTGCATCTCCTCGCGGAGCTTCAGGTCGAGGGCGCCGAGCGGCTCGTCGAGGAGGAGGACGCGCGGCCGGTTCACGAGCGCCCGCGCCAGCGCGACGCGCTGTCGCTGGCCGCCGGAGAGCTGTGCCGGCCGGCGCTTCTCGTAGCCCTCGAGGCGGACCATGCGCAGCGCCTCGGCCGTCCGCGTCGCGCGCTCGGGAGCCGGCGTCTTGCGCACCATGAGGCCGTAGGCAACGTTCTCGCCGACCGTCATGTGCGGGAAGAGGGCGTAGTCCTGGAAGACGGTGTTGACGTCGCGGTCGAACGGCGGAACGCCGGTCACGTCCTTGCCGTGCAGCAGGATCCGCCCCTCGGTCGGCGTCTCGAATCCGGCGATCATGCGGAGCGTGGTCGTCTTTCCGGAGCCCGATGGGCCGAGCATCGAGAAGAACTCGCCGTCGCCGATCTCCAGGTCGATCCCCGATACCGCCTCGACCTCCCCGTAGCGTTTGACGAGCCGCTCCAGGCGGACCGCGGCGACGCTGGAGGTCGAGGCCCGGGGTGCCGTCATTGAGTCGAGGGCCACGAGCTCCCTTCGCTGGGCTGGCGGATTGCCGCACTGTGGCGGTCGCGTCGGCCGCCTGTCAAGACGATCCTTGCCCGGCTGCTAGAGTCCGCGGCGACCCCCGGAACGGGGGTGATAGACCGTCCTGGGAGGGGTACGTGGTCGCGCCCGGAGTGCTGCTGGGGGTCGGATCGGCCGCGGCGTGGGGGACCGGCGACTTCGCCGGTGGGCTGGCCGCCCGCCGCGCCGGCGGGATGCTGGTCACCGGCGGCGCGCAGGTGGTTGGCTTCCTGCTGCTGCTGGCAGCGGTGTTCGTCCTTCGTCCCGCTCCGCCGGCCGCGGCGACGATCCTCCTCGGCGCGGCCGGTGGCGTGTTCGGGGGGATCGGGCTCGCTGCCCTCTACCGTGGCCTGTCACTGGGGGCGATGGGGCTCGTCTCCGCCGTTTCCGGGGTCGGTGGCGTGCTCATCCCGCTCTCGGTCGGGTTCGTACTGTGGGGCACGGTGGTGCATCCGATCCAGCTGGTCGGGGTGGCCCTCGCCCTGGCCGCGGTCGCGGCGGCAAGCGGAGCAACGACCCGCGGGGTCCATCGCGGCGCGGTCCTGCTGTCGATCGTTGCGGCCCTCGGCTTCGGGCTCTGGTTCGTGTTCCTCGACCGGGCGGCGGCGCACGATCAGCAGCTCTGGGCCCTCGTCGCGGCGCGCGCCTCCGCCGCGCTCGTGATCGGCGGCACCGCGCTGCTCCGCTCAAGGCGGGCGGGACTCCGCAGCGTCTTTCCGCTGGTGGGGCTGGCCGGGGCCATGGACGTCGCCGCCAACGGAATGGTGGTGCTCTCGTTCGCAACGATCCCGGTCGGGATCGCGGCGGCACTTTCCGGCACCTACCCGCTCGCCACGATGCTCCTGGCGCGGACCCTCCTCGGCGAGGCGCTCCCCCGCCTCGGCCTGCTCGCCGTGGTCCTGGCGGTCGGTGGGATCGTGCTCATCTCGCTGGGCGGCTGAGGCCAGCTCCGGGCGCGTTCAGGGCGGCCAGCCCCCGCCGGTGTGCGCGTCGCATCGTCGGTCGCCGCGAGTCATCTCCGGACCCCTCCCTAGGCACCATGGCGCCCGCCCAGCGTGGGAACCATCGGTGGCGGTCAGGAGACCGCCGTGGGCCTTACTACCCGCTTATCAGCCGCTTACTCGACGGGTATCATGGCCGGGCCCCTCCCGCCGCCGATCACCAGCGAGATCCACCCGCATGACCTTCGACCGCGTCGCCATCGTCGAGGCATCCCTCGACTCCTACCTCGCCCAGGCGGCCGCTCCTGCGGTGCACCTGTCGGGTGATGCGCCACTGCGTGAGGGGAGCGGGCTGACCGCCCGCAAGGCAGTCGAGCTGTTCGAGGATCAGCTCCTCTCGCGGGAGATCGACGTGGCGGCGCGCGAGCTGAAGAAGACGAACCGCAGTTTCTACACGATCAGCAGCGCCGGCCACGAGAACAACGTCGTGATCGGCGCGCAGCTGCGGATCGACGACCCCGCCTTCCTTCACTATCGGTCCGGCGCGCTGATGATGGCCCGCGCTCGGCAGCTGCCCGGGCAGACGCCCGCCTTCGACGCCCTGCTGGGCATCGTTGCCAGCCGCGACGAGCCGATCGCCCAGGGGCGCCACAAGGTGTGGGGCAGCCGGCCGCTCTGGGTCCCGCCGCAGACGTCCACCATCGCCAGCCACCTGCCGAAGGCAATGGGGCTCGCCTTCAGCCTGGCCCGTGCACGCCGGCTCGGCGTGGCCACCGACCTGCCCGATGACGCGATCGTGCTCTGCTCGTTCGGCGACGCCAGCGTCAACCACGCGACTGCGCTGTCGGCGATCAACACCGCGCGGTATGCCGTCCGGATCGGCCTCCCCATGCCCATCCTCTTCGTCTGTGAGGACAACGGCACGGGCATCAGCGTGCCGACCCCGGAGGGCTGGATCGAGTCGACCTTCGGCCATCTCGAGCACCTCCGCTACGAGCTCGCCGACGGCGAGATCGACGAGGTCTGGGACGTCGTCGCCGACGTCGTTCGCTTCGTGCGCGGCGCCCGCCGGCCGGCCTTCCTGCACCTGCGCACGGTGCGGCTGTGGGGCCACGCCGGCAGCGACGCCGAGCAGGGCTATCGGCCGCTGGCGGAGATCGCCGAGAACGAGTCACGTGACCCGCTGCTGCGCAACGCGCGCCGCCTGGTCGAGGTGGGAGCGGCCGCGCCGGAGGAGCTGCGTGGGATGGTGGCGGAGACCCGCGAGCGGGTCATGGCCGCCGCCGAGGAGGCGACCCGACGCCCGCGCCTCGAGACGACCGAGGAGGTGATTGCGCCGCTCGCTCCGTACCACCCGGGTCGCGTCGCGGCCCGGGCCGCCACCCCGCTGCTCGACCCCAAGTCCCGCCTGGAGCTGCACGACGGGAGCCTTCCGGAGGAGGCGGTCCTGCCGAACGCCCGCACCCTCGCGGGCAACCTGAACTCCGCCCTGGCGGACGAGCTGGGCCGGCGCCCGGAGCTGATCCTCTTCGGGGAGGACGTCGGGCGAAAGGGTGGCGTCTACAACGTGACGCACGACCTGCAGCGCCGCTTCGGGACGGGGCGCGTCTTCGACACGCTCCTCGACGAGACCTCGATCCTGGGGATCGCCCAGGGAGCGGCGCAGATCGGCCTGCTGCCGATCCCCGAGATCCAGTACCTGGCCTACCTTCACAACGCGCTCGACCAGATCCGCGGCGAGGCCGCCTCGCTCCAGTTCTTCAGCTCCGGCCAGTTCCGCAACCCGATGGTGGTGCGCGTCCCCGGGCTCGCCTACCAGAAGGGCTTCGGCGGCCACTTCCACAACGACAACAGCATCGGAGCGCTGCGCGACATCCCCGGGCTCGTCCTGGCCGTGCCGGCGCGCGGCGACGACGCGGCGCGGATGCTGCGCGGGGCGGTCGCCATGGCGGCCGAGGACGGCCGAGTGGTCATCTTCCTGGAGCCGATCGCGCTCTACCACGAGAAGGACCTCGAGACCGATGGCGACGGCGGCTGGCTCGCGGACTACCCCGCCCCGCCGGCCGCGCTGCTCCCCGGCGAGGTGGGCATCTACGGCCCCCACGAGAGCGGCGATGCGGACCTGCTGATCGTCAGCTATGCCAACGGGCTGCGCCTCTCGCTCCAGGCGGCGCGGCGCCTCCGCGAGCAGCACGAGATCGCGGCACGGGTGATCGACCTGCGCTGGCTCAACCCGCTGCCGACCGAGGCGATCCGTGAGCAGGCGGCCGCCATCGGGGCCGTCCTGGTGGTCGACGAGTGCCGGCGCACCGGCGGCGGGGTCGCGGACGCGATCGTGGCCGACCTGGCCGAGGCGAGCATCGGTCGGCGGCTCTGGTCGGTTCGTGCGGTCGACAGCTTCGTTCCGCTCGGCACCGCCACCAGCGCCGTGCTGGTCGGCGTCGACCAGATCGTCGCCGCCGCGCTCACCACCGTGAGTGGGCGGCTCCGGCTGTGACGCAGCGCGCCGTCCTGGCCTGCCCGGGACGCGGCTCGTATGCCGCCGCCTCGCTCGGCTCGCTGATGGCCGATCACCCGTGGGTGGTCCGTGCCGAGCAGCTGCGCGCGGGCTACGGGCTCGAGCCGCTCCTCGACCTCGACCGCGCGGAGCGCTTCGAGCCGGCGCGCCACCTCCAGCCGATCCACGCCTCCCCGCTCATCTTCCTGGTTTCCATGCTCGACGCCGAGACGGCCGCCGCCGACTATCGGATCACCGCCGCCATGGGCAACTCGCTCGGCTGGTACACCGCCCTGGCGGTGGTCGGCGCGCTCCCCTTCGAGGACGCATTCCGGCTCGTGCAGGAGATGGCGATCCTCCAGCAGGAGCCGCTCCCCAGCGGAGGCCCCGGGGGCCAGGTGATCTACCCGCTCGCCGACGCCGCCTGGCGCCCCGACCCGGAGCTGCACGCCGCGGTCGCCGCCGCACTGGCCGAGCCGAGCGTCAACGGCGACGGGCACGTCCACGAGAGCATCGACCTGGGCGCATACGCGGTCCTTGCCGGCGACGAGGCGGGCGTTGCCCGCCTGCTGGGGCGCCTGGCCCCGGTGCGCGTCGGCGAGCGCATCTTCCCGCTGCGCCTCTCGCAGCACGGGCCGTACCACACGCCTCTCGTGGCGCACGTCGCCACGGCAGCGGCCGAACGGCTCGCCGACCTCGACTGGCGCGCCCCCTCCGCCACCCTGATCGACGGTCGCGGCGCGCGCTGGACACCCTGGTCCACCGACCCCGCGGCGCTCCGCGACTACACCCTTGGGGAGCAGGTCACCACGCCGTTTCGCTTCGCGGTGAGCGTGCGTGTGGCGCTTCGCGAGGAGGCGCCTGACGTCCTGCTGCTGCCCGGCCCCGGGAACTCGCTCGGCGGCATCTGCGGGCAGCTGGTGGTTGCGGAGGGCTATCGCGGCATCCGATCGCGCGAGGCGTTCGAGGCGGTGCAGCGCTCGGAGGCGCCGGTCGTCCTCAGCATGCACCGCTGACCGGCCCTCGACCGATGAGCGAGCCGGACGCCGAGGGCTTCGTCCCGCTCGCCGAGCCGATCGACCTCGCCCTGACCATGGCGCCGATCGCGCACGGCCGCGGCGATCCCACGATCCGATTCGCCCCCGACGGCATCTGGCGCGCGACCCGCACCCCCACCGGGCCGGCGACGCTCCGGCTCCGCGTCGTGGAGGGAGGCATTGCGGT
>JBGQKH010000049.1:0-13997 GCA_041499395.1 Candidatus Limnocylindria bacterium | reverse complement strand
GGGAGGCGTGCGCGGCGCTCGCGCCGCGCGCCGGCTGGCAGGCGTGGAGCGCCGCGGACTGGGCATGGCCGGCCCCGATGCTGCCGCCGATGGAGGCGGTGCAGGCGGCCAAGGAGCAGGGGCTCGCGGCGTCCGAGCAGCTCGATCGGGGCCTGCGGCGAGCGTTCTGGGGCGAGAGCCGCTGCGTCAGCCTGCGCCACGTGATCCTGGAGGTCGCCTCGGAGTGCGACGGCCTCGACCTCGAGCTCCTGGCCGGTGCGATCGACACCGGGCGCGCGCGGGCCGCCCTCTTCGAGCAGTACGACGTCGCCAAGACCGATGCCGTCGACGGCTCCCCCCACCTCTTCCTCGCCGACGGCACGAGCGTCCAGAACCCCGGGATCGAGGCGACCTGGGAGCAGGGGAGCGACGGCTTCTGGCGCCCGACCATCGTCGCAGATGACCCCGCCGCCCACGACCGGCTGGTCCGCGCGGCAGCGGCGACCGGCTGAGGCCTCACGAACCGGTGGCCCGCCCCGTTTCATCCCGTGTGCAATTGCCACCGTTCCAGCGGCTGGTTGACGACCATGGGGCCGAGCTGCATCGGTTCCTGGTCGCCTCGGTGGGACCCACGGACGCTGAGGACTGCCTTCAGGAGACCCTCCTGTCGGCGCTGCGCGCCTATCCGCGACTCCGCCACGCCGACAACCTGCGGGCGTGGCTGTATGTGATCGCGCAGCGCAAGGCGACCGATACCGTTCGCTCGCGACAGCGCCATCGGGCCGGGGCGCTCGACGGGGTGGAGGAGCGGCTCGTGGCCCCCGCGCACCGCACCGGCGACGACGACCTGTGGAGCTCGGTGCGCGCCCTGCCCGCCAAGCAGCGCGCGGCACTCGTGCATCGGTTTGTCTTCGACCTCGCCTACCGCGACGTTGGGGAGCGGATGGGGATCAGCGAAGAGGCCGCTCGGCAGAACGTGAGCGCTGGCCTGCGCCGGCTGCGCGTGGAGGTGGACCGATGACCGATCTCGAGCAGCGGCTGCGCGAGGCTCCGCCGGAGCCGTTCCTGGATCGTCCGCGATTCGCGGCTGCCCTTGGCCGACGCGCATCTGCCGCACGCCTACTGGACGTGGCCTACGCCTCGATCGACTCGCCGCTGGGCGAGCTGACCGTATTCGTCACGCCGCGCGGCCTGCTGCGGGTGGCGTACGACAGCGAGGGGGGAGAAGCGGTCCTGGCGGAGGTGGCCGAGCGGGTCAGCCCCCGCATCCTGCGCGCCCCAGCTCGCACCGACGAGGCGCGTCGCCAGCTCGACGGCTACTTCGCCAGCAACCGACGCCGCTTCGACCTCCCGATCGACTGGTCGCTCGTCCACGGCTTCGCAAGGGGAGTGCTGCGCGCCACTGCGGAGCTGCCGTTCGGCGAGACCTCGACCTACGGGCGGATGGCCCGCGCCGCCGGCTCGCCGCGCGCCGCTCGTGCGGCCGGCAACGCACTCGGCTCGAACCCGATCCCGATCGTGGTGCCCTGCCACCGCGTCCTCCACGCCGACGGCACGCTCGGCGGCTACTCGGGCGGCCTCGACCGGAAGCGGATCCTGCTCGCCCTAGAGGGTTCGCTGCCGGCCTGAGCCAGAGGCGAACTGCCTCTGACCCGATCCCCCTGGCCGAGAGGCTAGTGGGTCGTCGCCGTCAAGAACCAGTACGAGGGCGCGACCGGGCCCGAGGATGAGGGGACGACGAGCACGCCATCCCGCACGACGACGGCGTTCGAGATGCTGAGGCTCCCGACGTTCCAGCCCTCGGTGCCGTCGTCGTTGCAGATCGGACCGCTGATGGTCGGGAGGGAGGCCGTCGCCCCGGAGAAGGCGAGCCTGGTCCACGTCACGCCGTCGAGCGAGGTCCACGCGGAGAGCTCGGTCGTCTTGCACGACTCGCGTCCGAACATGACCATGTGCTCGCCATCGCCCACGACGTTACCCGTGGCCAGAGGCAGATCGGTGCCCATCTTGCCGCGCAGCTGCCACGACCGTCCGTCGGTTGAAGCCCATCCCTGCCCGGACATCTCGGTCGTGTCGATCTGACGCCCAGTGGCGAAGAGCCCGTCCGCGCCGGCGATCACCGTGCTCAGGACCGCACCCGCGGCCTGGGCGCCCGCAACCTGGGCAGCGACCCACGTCACGCCGTCCGCAGAGGTCCACGCGGCCGGCGTACCGACAGCCGACGGGCCTCCAAGAACATCCGGGTCGCCAATGCGCCCAACGATCACGAACCCGCCGGGGTAGGCGGTGACATCCCAGAAGAACGCCTTGTCGAAGACCGACGACAGGTCAAGCCGATCCCAGGTCAGGCCATCGGAGGAGTGGATGATCAGTGGCGGACCCTGCGGGTTCATGCCGGCCGTCGTCCCCTCGGTCGCGACGACCACCACGCCGGTGGGGCCAGCGGCCACGGAGATGAGCTCGTTGGTCGCCAGCGCCTCACGCCAGGTCGGGCTGTCGAGCGGGATCCAGCTCGAGCCGTCCTGAGTGCGCCATAGCTTTGGCGCGCCTGAGAAGGGGTGGTCCATGGCCAGCAGCGAGTCGCCGACATGCACAAGGCGCTCGGGGATACCCCCCTGAGACTCATCGATCACCGGATCTTCTGCCTGTGCAAGGGTCCAGCGAATTCCATCGGCGGATGTGAAGAACGCCGGCGAGGTCGAGGAGGTCGGGATGCAGTTGCCTCCGAGCCTCTCGCGGGCGGAGCCGACGCCAACATAGCCGTCGCCCCAGGGCACGATGTCGTTGATGTCCCAGCAACTGCCCTGGGCGGTGATGCCCACCGCCCAGTTGAGGCCGGTCCAGGCGGCGACACCCGGGGTCGGCACGGCGGTGTGCGATGCGGTAGGCCCCGATGTCGGGGAGGTGCTCGACGGCGCCACCGTTGCCGAACCCGACGCGCTCGGCGAGCAGCTCGACACGAGGAGGGCGCCGGCGGCAACCAGTGCCAATCGTGTCGCAACCCTCGGTCGATCCACGTCGTGCCTCCCGGCAACCGCCCTTAGATCGGTCTTTCCCATGCTCAAGCATCCGCACCGGCGCAGGTCGCTGCCAGTGCCGAACGAACCGAAGCCGGGATCGCACCGGCACGCCGGTACGGGAGCTCAGTGCGATAATCGGCCGCGTGACCCTCCTCAAGAAGCCGGAGAGCCGGCCCGCCCCGGCCTCGTGGGGCCTCTCGACCACCGGCTCCCCGTGGGAGTACGCCGCAGCCCCGGAATCCACTGACCACATCCAGATCCGGCGCGAGTACGGCCTCTTCATCGACAACGCGTGGGTGCGGAGCAGGCCACGCGCCACCTTCGAAGTGATCAACCCGGCGACCGAGGAGTCGCTCTCCCACGTTGCCCGCGCCTCAAAGGCCGATGTGAATCGGGCCGTCACGGCAGCTCGCCGCGCGCACGACTCGGTCTGGTCGCGCCTCCCCGGCAGCGAGCGCGCCAAGTACCTCTATCGCATCGCGCGGATCATGCAGGAGCGCTCCCGCGAGTTCGCGGTCGTCGAGACGATGAACTCCGGCAAGCCGATCAAGGAGAGCCGCGACGTCGACGTCCCGCTCGCGGCGGCCCACTTCTTCTACTACGCGGGCTGGGCCGACAAGCTCGACTACGCCTTCCCGGGGCGCACTCCGCGAGCGCTCGGCGTGGCCGCGCAGATCATTCCGTGGAACTTCCCGCTGCTGATGCTCGCGTGGAAGATCGCCCCGGCCCTGGCAGCCGGCAACACGGTCGTGCTCAAGCCCGCCTCGACCACGCCGCTGACCGCCTACCTCTTCGCCGACGTGGTGCGCCAGGCCGATCTGCCGCCGGGGGTGGTGAACATCATCACGGGGCCGGGCGAGATCGGGATGGAGCTGGTTCGCCACCCCGATGTCAACAAGGTCGCCTTCACCGGCTCCACGGCGGTCGGCAAGATGATCGCCCGCGCCGTGGCCGGAACGAGCAAGAAGGTCACGCTCGAGCTCGGTGGGAAGGCCGCCAACATCGTTTTCGACGACGCGCCGCTCGACCAGGCGATCGAGGGGATCATCAACGGCATCTATTTCAACCAGGGCGAGGTGTGCTGCGCCGGGTCGCGCCTCTTCGTGCAGGAGTCGGTCTACGAACCGCTCCTCGACAAGCTCAAGGCGCGCCTCAGCACCCTGCGCGTCGGCGACCCGCTCGACAAGAACACCGATGTCGGCGCCATCAACTCCGCCGGGCAGCTGGCCAAGATCGCGGAGCTGGTCCAATCGGGGATCGAGGAGGGGGCCGAGATCTTCCAGCCCGACTGCGTCCTCCCCGACAAGGGCTTCTTCTTCCGCCCCACGCTTTTCACCGGCGTCAGCCAGAGCCATCGGATCGCCCAGGAGGAGATCTTTGGGCCGGTCCTTTCGGTGCTGACCTTCCGGACGCCGGAGGAGGCGATCGAGAAGGCGAACAACACGCCGTACGGGCTCTCGGCTGGGGTCTGGACCGAGAAGGGGAGCCGCATCTTCAAGATGGTTGCCGCCATGAAGGCGGGAGTCGTCTGGGCCAACACCTTCAACCGATTCGACCCCACCTCCCCGTTCGGTGGGTACAAGGAGTCGGGCTACGGCCGCGAGGGCGGACTGCACGGCCTGGGCGCCTACCTCGACCTGGCGCCGGACGGAGCGAACGGCCGATGAACGAACGACGGCGCGCCTCCACGAAGGCACTGCCGCGGACCGCATCGGTCCTGCGGGCTCGTCCGGCTGCGCCGCTTGCCACGACCAACGGCACGACGGCAGGCGATCGGGTCGGCGTCCGCAAGACGTACAAGCTCTACATCGGCGGCGAGTTCCCGCGCACCGAGTCGGGCCGCGCCTACGAGGTCTTCTCCGCGCGCGGCGAGCTCCTGGCCAACGCCTGTCGCGGTACGCGCAAGGACATCCGTGACGCAGTCCGTGCTGCGCGAAAGGCGCTTCCTGGCTGGTCCGCCCGGACTGCCTTCAACCGCGGCCAGGTCCTCTACCGCATCGCCGAGCTGCTCGAGGGCCGCCGCGACCAGTTCATCGCCGAGGTGATGGCCACCGAGGGGATCGGTCGTCAGCGCGCCACCCGGTTGGTGGACGCCGCGATCGACCGCTGGGTCTGGTACGCCGGCTGGGCCGACAAGTACAGCCAGATGAGCGGCAGCGTCAACCAGGTTGCGGGCAGCTACTTCAACTTCAGCGTGCCCGAGCCGAGCGGCGTGGTTGGCGTGATCGCGCCGGAGGCCTCGAGCCTGCTGGGCCTGGTCAGCCGCCTCGCCCCAGTGATCGTGTCGGGCAACTGTGCCGTGGTGATCGCCTCGGAGTCGCGCCCGCTGCCGGCCGTCACGCTGACCGAGGTGCTCGCCACCTCCGACGTGCCCGGCGGCGTCGTGAACCTGATCACCGGCCTGCGCCGCGAGCTGGTGACGCACCTGGCCGGGCACATGGACGTCAACGCGCTCGACGCTTACGGGCTCGACCCGGCGGAGGGCGTCGCCATCGAGGAGCTGGCCACCGAGAACGTGAAGCGCCTCGTCCGTCCGCCGCGAAACGGATCGGAGTCAGTCGACTGGCTCAGCCCGAAGGCCCAGTCTCCGTACCTGATCGGCGAGTTCACCGAGACGAAGACCGTCTGGCATCCAATCGGGGCCTAGGCCTCGCGCGCCACCCGTTCCAGCGCAACCCGGAACTGCGAGCGCAGGATCCAGCGCCCGAACAGGACCATGAAGGTCCCCGCTACGCGCCCTCGTGGACCACGAAAGACGCGGTAGCGCTCGCACACGATCCGCGCGCCGCCCCCATCGGGCTGCTCAGCGATCGTGTAACGGATCGTCCCCACGGGCTCGGCGATGTTCGCCTCGAGCTGGGTCAGAGTCACCACCTCGGGAACTGACCAGTCGTATCGCTCACGGCTCCAGGCATACGAGACCCCCTCGGTGACCTCGGCCCATGTATGACCCATCGCGTGGATGCGATAGACGGCCGGGTCGCAGGTTTCCTTCCAGATCACCTCGCGGCGAGGTGAGAAGTCCACCAGCGCGTCGATCACCGTCTCGGCCGAGAGCGGCGTGTCGAGGACCCAGCGGGTGTGCTCGGTCGGACCCATCGGTGGATGGTTATGCGCTCGACGAGAAGAGCCCGACCCAGACGAGCACGAGCGACATCACAACCAGGACCGCGGTCACCGACCACCCAATCACGGAGAGTCGCCAGCCGCTGCGCAGGTCCCCCATCAGCCGCTCATCGCGCGCCAGCAGCATGACGAAGACCAGGATGAACGGGAGGAGGATCCCGTTCAGGACCGCCGTCAGATAGATGAGGGTGATGAGCGGGAGGCCTGGGATCAGGACGAACAGCGCGCCCACTCCCACGAAGAGGGCGAGCAGGCCATAGAAGGCCGGCGCCTGGCGCCAGCGCCATTGCACGCCGGATTCCCAGCCGAACGCCTCGCACACCGTGTACGCGCTGGTGAGCGGCACGACGCCCAGGCCGAGCAGCGAGGCAGCCAGCAGTCCGCCGGCAAAGAGGATCGTTGCCGATGTGCCGGCCAGTGGCCCCAGGGCCTTCGCCGCCTGCCCGGCGGTGGTCAGATCGTGCTGTCCCGATGCGAACAGTGTGGCGGCGCAGGCCACGACGATGAACCCGGCGATCAGGTTGGTGAGCAACGCGCCCAGCCCGACGTCGATCCGCTCGGCTCCGAGGTTGCTTCGATCGAGGCCCTTGTCGACGACGTATGACTGGATGAAGGCCTGTCCCCAGGGCGTGATCGTGGTCCCGACCGTGCCGACGACCGCAAGCCAGTAGGCCGGAGATGTGCCGAGGGCAGGGATCACCAGGCGGGTGGCCGCCGTCCCCCAATCTGGCTTGGCGAGCAGCGCCGACACGACGTAGGCGATCGAGACGCCGAGGCCCGCGGCTACGAACACGTACTGCACGCGCCCGAAGGTGCCCTGCGATACGAGCAGCACCATCGCCACGGCAGCCAGAACTGCGCTGATGGGGATGGGCACGCCCACGAGGCTCAGAGCAGCTCCGATCCCCGCGAACTCCGCGATGGTCGTCCCCAGGTTGGCGATGAGCATGACCATGGCCATGAACGCGGCCCAACGGATGCCGAATCGCTCGCGGACGAGGCCACTCAGTCCCTGGCCGGTCGCCAGGCCTATGCGGGCTCCAACCTCTTGGGTGAAGAAGAGCACGACCTGCGACGCGAGGATGACCCACAGCAAGTCGTATCCGAACTGCGCGCCGGCGATCGAATACGTGGTGATGCCGCCGGCATCGTTGTCGGCAAAGCCGCTGACGAGCCCCGGCCCGAGCACCGGCAGCAGGAGGCCGATGCGTGCGACGAGCCCGATCGCGCGCCGCCTTCCGTGCGAGGCAGTGCGTCTCACGCTTCCTCCGCCGGTTCGAACAGGTCTGGCAGCCGCTTCCGCCAGCCCTCACCGAGCGCCCGCTCGAAGGCGTCGTCGACGGTGATGACGCCCTGGATCCGGCCCTCCTCGTCGACCACCGGCAGCGCGAGCAGGTTGTAGCGGGCGATGGCTCGCGCGGCCTCGTCGGCGTGCGCATCGACGGCGACGGAGATCGGCTCCGGTCGGGTGAACTCCCTGACGTGCGTCGTCGGCTCCGCAACGATCAGGCCGCGCAGGGTGATCGTCCCAACCAGCTGCCCCTCCGCATCGGTCACGTAGAGGTAGTAGACATGGTCGGCATCGGGGCGGAGCTGGCGCAGCATCTCGATCACCTGCTGAGCGGTCTGATCGGAGCTGACCGTGATGAAGTCGGTCGTCATCAGCCCGCCCGCAGTCTCCTCATCGTACGCGAGCAGCTCGCGCACGTCGGACGCCTCGTCCGGCTCCATCAGGCCGAGCAGCTCCTCCTGGCGCTCCTGGGAGAGGTCGGCCACGAGGTCTGCCGCCTCGTCGGGGCCCATCTCCTCGAGGATGTCGGCCGCCTTCTCCGGCGTGAGGGCCTCCAGGATGTCGACCTGGTCGTCGGCGGCCAGCTCCTCGAGGACGTCGGCTGCGCGCTCGTCGTCGAGGGCGGCCAGGATGCCCGCCCGGTCGCGCGGTGCCAGCTGCTCGACGATGTGCGCGACATCCGCTGGATGGAGCGTCCCCAGCGCTTCGTGGGGCACGCGCAGCTTCAGGCTCGAGACGCTCGACTCGACGGGGTCGACGTCCTCCCACTCGATGTACTTCTCCGGCTCCAGGTGCAGGGCGCGCGCCAGCCGCTGACCAGGTCCGGAGAGGCCGAGTCGGCGCAGGATGCCTGCCAGGCCGACGTCCACCGCCACCAGGCGCAGCTGCTCTTCCACCGGAGCCACCTGAATGTCGTTGACCCGCACGATCTTGCGGCCCTCGACATCGACGATCTGCTTGTCCAGCAGGTCGATCCGAAGGCGAATCTCGTGCGGACGCTGCTGGAACGTGGCGATGTCAATCCGGGTTGTCCGCAGGCGAGCGCCACCGGTGTCGATCTCCTCGACATCGGTCCATGGCAGGAAGATGTCGCGGCCGTTGCTGACGCGGACGACCAGCCCGGTGACCGGGGGATACCGCTCGCCCAGCGCGACGATCAGGTCGCGCAGCTTGCCGAAGACGTCGCCGTCCCGGTCGCGGACCGGGCGGCCCACCAGCTGGCTGAGGAAGAACATGGAACGACCACCTCGCCTTCGCGTCGGATGGGGCGTGACGCGCGCGGGTGGTCGAACGGTTCGCGAGGGGGCTCGGAAGCGTCGAGCTCGACGCTAGGCGGTCACCCTCGCCCCGGCCATCGGCCCCGGGCGCGTGCGGATTCGACTACAGGGACCGGTATCCACGTTGGATCGAGCTTCGCCTCGATGCTGCTTACGCGGCGCGCCGACCATCGGATGGTCGTCGGACCGGGGCTGATTCTAGACCGATGCCGATGCGGGGGGAACCCCCGGAACAGGGGGGACGAGCACCTCGTCGACGTGCTCCCGTGCACGTGCCCGATGGCGGGCCACCTTGGCCTGGTTGCCGCAGGTGCGCATGTCGCACCAGCGCCGGCGTCCGGTCGGGGAGTGGTCGATGAAGAGGTAGCGGCAGCCCGGGTTGGCGCAGACCCGAAGCCGCGACGGCGAGTCATCGGCCAGGAACTGGGCCAGGGAGCTGGCAATCGTGGCGCGCGCCTGATCGAGCCGGTCGCCGACCTGGGCGAAGGTATAGCGCATCGCGTCGGGATCCCGCTCGATCTGGTGGTAGTGCAGCCCATGCCGAAGGATGTGGTTCAGGTCGCGGAGCTGGGCGCTTGTCGGATGACCCGTCGCGTCCACCTCTTCGGCGATTGCGTGGAGGACCGTCCGCAGGTGGTGGAAGCGTTCCACGCGCCGCTCCGACTCCTCGCCATCTCGCCGGAGTCGGGCCGCCTCCGCGGCGAGGCCCCGTCCGCTGAGGAGCCGGCGCGCGCGGAGCCATTCGAGCAGCGAGGTCACATTGGGCACCGAGTCGACCGGCTTGCCGCGCTCGTACTCGAGCGTGTTCGCGAACGAGATGAAGAGCTCCTCGGCCTGGTCGGGCTCCGGGAGCGGGGCGTTGTTCTGAGGCATGTAACCATTGTACAGCGCTTGACAAGTTACGCCAGGCCAGCTACAGTACCTCCTGTAACCGTTCATATGCTCTTAATCAGTTACCAAGGAGGTACGAAGACGATGATTGCAGTGGTCCTGATTGTCGCGGTCTTGGTCGTCTTCGACCTTGCCGCGCTCCGACGGGGGGCCGATACCCGCCCGTCCATCCGGGACATCAACGACGACCCCATTCGCAGCATCTGAAACACCCCGAGCCGATCCACTCGAGGTTCGAGAACCCCAGGAGGAATCCCAATGAGCCGAGCAAGGTACCTCGGACTACTTGCAAATATCAGGCAGGACGACATGATCTATGAGGCGCGCCGACGGCAGTACTCGACGGAGCCGATCCGTCCGGGTCGCAGTTGGAGCCTCGGAGATTCACTGCTCCGCGCACTGCGCATCAGGCGCTAGGCGCCAAGCCGATACGGCCCGACCCCTACCCAGGGGTTGGGCCGTTTTGCTGCCCCTAGAATGGCCGCCATGCCACGACCACGTGCCATCTCGCGCTCCGACCCGTCGCTCATCAGCAACGCGGAGATGGCGCGCGTCTTCAACGAGATCGCTGACATGCTCGAGATCTCCGGCGAGCTGGTCTACAAGGCGGTCGCCTACCGGCGCGTCGCCGATGCGGTCGAGCGCTGGCCGGACGACGTGGCGCACCTCTACGTGACGAGGGAGGCGCCCAAGATCCCCGGCGCCGGCCCGGCGCTCAGCACCAAGCTTGCCGAGCTGGCCACCACCGGCCAGCTGGCCTACTACGACCGGATGCGGGCGCAGGTGCCGGCGGGGCTGCTCGAGATCCTGAAGATCCCTGGCGTCGGCCCGCGGACGGTCAAGCAGCTGCACGACGAGCTCGGCATCGAATCGGTCGAGGCGCTCCGCGCGGCCGCCGAGGCGGGGACGCTGCGCGGCCTCAAGGGACTCTCGGCCCGAACCGAGGAGAACATCCTGGCTGCCATGGCCCGCCAGGCGGCGCGGGGGACACGCCTGCTGCTCCACGACGCCGATGCCCTGATGGCAGGGCTGGTCGATCGGCTGCGCGACGTGCCGGGCGTGCGCGCCATCGAGCCGGCCGGATCGCTGCGGAGGCGCAAGCAGACGATCGGCGACCTCGACCTGCTGGCCGCGACCGATGATCCGGCGCGCCTGATCGCCGCCCTCGACGGGCTGGAGGGGGTCGAATCGGTCCTGAGCGCGGGGACCGACAAGTCGAGCATCGTGCTCGTGGACGGGCCGCAGGTCGACCTGATGGTCTGCCCCCCGGCCGCCTGGGGCAGCCACCTGGTCCATTTCACCGGCAGCAAGGAGCACAACGTGGCGCTGCGCGGCATGGCGCTGGAGCGCGGCCTCTCGCTCTCGGAGAAGGGCTTCAAGGTGGTCGAATCGGGCGAGCTCCAGCCGGTCGCCACCGAGGACGAGGTCTACGCGCGCCTCGACCTGCCGTGGATCCCGCCGGAGATCCGCGAGGACACGGGCGAGATCCAGGCGGCGCTCGCGGGCGACCTTCCCGAGCTCGTCAAGCTCACCGATCTGCGTGGCGACACGCACGTGCACTCGGACTGGACCGATGGCGTCGACACGATCGAGGCGATGGCGCGCGCGGCGCGCGGCCTCGGCCACGAGTGGATCGTGCTCACCGACCACTCTCCATCCCTGGGAGTGACCCGCGGGCTGACCCCGGACCGGATCACGGAGCAGCGCGCGGAGATCGCCCGCCTCAACGCCGAGCTGGCCCCGTTCCGCATCCTCCATGGCACGGAGATGGAGATCCGCGCCGATGCCAGCCTCGACTACCCCGATGAGCTGCTCGCCGGCTTCGACCTCGTGGTCGCATCGGTCCATACCGCACGCGGCCAGTCCACCGAGCAGCTGACTCGCCGCACCCTCGCCGCGATCGAGAATCCCCACGTGGACGTCATCGCGCATCCGACCGGGAAGATCGTGAACCGCCGCGACCCGATTGCGCTCGACTGGCCGCGCGTCTTCGAGGCTGCGGCCCGCACGGGGACCGCGCTCGAGCTGAACGGCAGTCCGCGGCTCGACCTGGATGACGCGCTGGCGCGGGCAGCAGGGCAGGCCGAGGTGCGGCTGACCCTGGCCAGCGATGCCCATCGCACCGAGGAGCTGGACCAGCTGCGGTACGCCGTCTCGATGGCGCGGCGCGCATGGCTGACCGCTCCCCAGGTGATCGGGACGCGCTCCGCGCCTCGGCTGCTGGAGCTGGTCCGATGACGAGCACGGGGGCCAGTCGCGAGCGCGCCACGACCGCGCGGCGGCGGTTCGAGCATCCCCAGGCAATCGTGCTGGCCCTCGTGGTCGCCGGCCTCGCGGTGTATGGGTGGCTGGCCCCGCCCTTCTGGGTGGCCGTCGCGATCGCCGCGCAGCTCGTGGTCGGCGGGCTCGGCGCGGTCTGGGTCATCGGCCCCATCAACGTCAGGTTCGGCTTCGCCCGATACGGCACGTTTGCCGTCGCCGGCGTTGCCTTCACGCTGCTCGGAAGGCTCCTTGCACCTCTCGCCCAGATTGCGGCCGGACCGGCTGTGGCGTTGCTTCTCTTCGGTGTCCTGTGGCTCGAGATCCGGCTGCCGGAGGGGCGCTCACCGCGGTTGGCGGTCGACCTGAGCCTGGTGGCGATCGTCTTCGCCGCCGCTGCCGGCGTCGCCGCCACCTTTCCGAGCTCGGCGTGGCCGCCGACCGTGGTGCTGGTGGTGATCGCCGCGGCGATCCCCGCCATGCGCGCAGCGGAGCTGCGCGGGCGCTACGGCGTCGAGGCCGTGGGCCAGGCGGTGCTGCACCTGCTCGCGATGGCCCAGCTGGGCGTCGGGCTCGCGCTGCTCCACCTTCCCGGCGTGGTGGGGTCGGCGATCCTTGCGCTCGGGTTCCACGCCTGGGCGGGAGCCGCGGAGGCGCTCGACACCGGTGCCAGGAGTCGTGCCGTGATCATCGAGTTCGGCAGCCTCGCACTGCTCGGCCTGCTGGTGGCTCTCCTGCTACGGCCGGCCTGAGAAATGCGCTCCGCGGCGGCGCAGCTGCATCTGCGGTGCGCGTTGACACCCATCTTGGGCTCTGCTACAAGTAGGCGCCCTTCGGCCGGATGACCGGTTTCGGACGGGCATTTCGTGCATCTGGACCGCCTCACGGAGAGCCTGGGGAGACGATGACGCTCGGCGAGACGGAAACCATCAACCGGCAGCGACGCCACCTCGCCGAGGTCGCGATCGGGCAGGCCACGCGCGGCGAATGGGAGGCCGCCGTCGCCACGAACCGCGAGATCCTGGAGACCGGCGGGGACACCGATGCCTATAACCGGCTCGGGAAGGCGCTGGCCGAACTGGGCCGCAACGCTGAGGCTCTGGAGGCTTACCAGTCCGCCCTCGAGCGCGACGCCACGAACCGCATCGCCGAGCGCAACGTCGGGCGGCTGCGGGTCATCGCGGGGGGCGTGGCGGCCCCGGTCGGCGAGGGGAAGCCCGAGAAGGCCACGGCAGCCCATTTCATCGAGGAGATGGGCAAGACCGGCCACGCCCGCCTGATCAACCTGCTTCCCGCCAAGCAGCTTGCCCCGCTCTCCGCCGGTGACGCGGTTGAGCTGGTGCTCGACGCCGGCCTGCTGCTGGCGCGAGTGGGGGAGGTCGAAATTGGGCAGGTCGAGCCGCGCATCGGCTCGCGCCTGGCGAAGCTGATGAAGGGCGGCAACCGATACGACGCGGCCATCACCACCGTCGATCGCGACGAGGTGCGGGTGATCATCCACGAGGCGTTTGCCAGCCCCGCCAACTTCGGCAAGGTGAGCTTCCCGGGCACCGCCGCCGGTCGATCGAGTGACGTCAGGCCGTACATCAAGGGCACTCCGCTCCGCTACGATGACGAGGAGGAATCCGAGGAGTACGAGGAGGAGACCGAAGAGGTCGAGGAGCTCGACACGACCCTTCCGGAATTCTCCGCCGAACCCGACCTCGAGGAAGAGCTGCTCGAAGAACCGTAGGAGCCCGATTGAGCGAGGCCGACAGGAAGCGACTGGATCACGTCGTCCTTCCACGCCGCCTCCCGGGGCTTGCGCTGCTGGAGCGCTACTTCCCATCGCCGGCCGACAATCAGCTCGACGCCGAGCTCTCCGCCTTCGGGCGCGCCGGTGACACCGTCCTCGACCCATGGGCGGGGACCGGATGGACGGCAAGACGGGCCATCGCGCACTCGATGCGCGTGGTGGCTGCCGATCCCTCGCCCTTCGCCCAGCTCGCCGGCCAGGCGTTCCTGCTCGCCCCGGACCCGCAGGCGCTCGACGCCGCCTTCTCGCAGCTCCTATCGTCGCGACGCGTGGACGTGCCGCTCAAGCAGCACCTCGAGGAGCTCTACGCAACTCGCTGCTCGACCTGCCGGCGCCCGGTGGTCGGCGACCAGTTCATC
>JBGQKH010000048.1:0-14091 GCA_041499395.1 Candidatus Limnocylindria bacterium | reverse complement strand
GTACGAGCTGCTGGCAAAGATCAGCTCCCGGATCGTGAACGAGGTGGCGGGCGTGAACCGGGTCGTCTACGACATCAGCAGCAAGCCGCCGGCCACGATCGAGTGGGAGTAGGCGATCACGGCTAGGATTGGTGGCGATGTCCAGCTGGTTTGACAAGCTCCTCGAAGAGCTGCAGCGCCGCCAGGCTGAGCAGGACGCCCTCCGCCAGGGCCGGCCGGTCCCACCCTTCGGTCGCGGACCGGGGAGCGGCAACGGGCACCCCGACGACGACAGCAGCCACGACGAGCCGCCGCCGTTCCGCCCGCGACGCCCGACCCTCCTCCGTCCGCGCGGCAGTGGCCGACAGCCCCGCTGGGGGCTGATCATCGGGGTCCTGGCGGTCCTCTTCCTGCTCTTCGGGGTGCTCGGCAGCCTGGTCAGCCTCGTGACCGACCTGATGTGGTACGACGCGCTGGGCCTGCGGAGCGTCCTCACCACGCGCCTCTGGTCGCAGGTCGGGCTCTTCGCCTTCGGCTTCGTGGCATTCGTGCTGCCGGCGCTGGCGAGCATCTGGCTCGCCCGCCGCATCGCTCCGCAGGTGCCGATCCGGCGGGTCGGGACCCTGGAGCTTCCCGACGTCAGCCGCGTTGTGACCCTGGGGCTGGCCGCCGTGGTGGTGGTCCTGGGCCTCGTCTCGGGCGCGGCCTGGAGCGGGAGCTGGCAGACCGTGCTGCTCTTCGTGAACGGTGGCAGCTTCGGCGCCACCGACCCGCACTTCGGCCACGACATCGGCTTCTACATCTTCGACCTGCCCTTCTGGCGCTTCCTCCAGGGCTGGGGCGTCACCTCGCTGGTCGTGATCATCCTGTTGACCCTCGGCACCTACGCCGTGGGTGCGCTGCGCTGGCAGCTCCGCCTCAGCGCTCCTGTGCGGGCGCACCTCTCGACCCTCGGCGCGCTGCTGCTGGTGGCGATCGCGACCGGCTACCAGTTCGACATCGCCGAGCTGTCGTACTCGACGCGTGGCGTGAGCGGCACGATCCAGGCGGCCACCTACACCGACATCCATGCCCAGGTGCCCGCGTACGTGATCCTGACCGTGGTGGCGCTCGCCGCGGCTGCGCTGCTCCTCGCGAACATCTGGTTCAAGACGCTCTGGGCGATCCTGCTCGCCGCGGGGGCGTGGATCGGGATCACGATTCTGGTCGGCGGCGTCTACCCCAGCATCGTGCAGCGTCTGAACGTCGACCCGAACGAGCTCGCGCTGGAGCAGCCCTACATCGCCCAGAACATCGCGGCCACCCGCGCCGCCTTCGGGCTGGATGCCATCGACGTCAAGTCGTTCACCGGCCAGCAGGCGCTCAGCCGCCCGCTCATCACGGCGAACCAGGCGACCGTCGACAACCTCCGCCTGTGGGACTACAAGCCGCTGCTCACCACCTTTGGGCAGCAGCAGATCCTCCGCCAGTACTACCAGTTCGTGGACGTCGACATCGACCGCTACATGATCAACGGAGCGGAGCGCCAGCTCATGCTCAGCGGTCGCGAGATCGGCACGCTGCCGCAGAGCGCGCAGACCTGGACCAGCCAGCGACTGGTCTACACGCACGGCTACGGGATCACCGCGGTGCCGGTCAACGCGGTGACGCCGGAGGGGCAGCCGGACTACCTGGTGAGCGGCATCAACAGCCAGCCGACGCTGCCCGTCGGCCAGCCGCGCCTGTACTTCGGCGAGTCCGCCTCCTCGTACGTGGTGGTTGGCACTCGCACGGACGAGTTCGACTACCCGCTCGGTGACCAGGGCGGCAAGACCACGACCTGGAACGGCACCACCGGCGTGGGTGTGGGCAACTTCTTCAGCCGTTTGCTGTTCGCGGTGCGCTTCGGCGACCTCAACCTGCTGATCAGCAACCAGCTCACCGACCATTCGCAGATCCTCTTCCGGCGGCAGATCAAGGATCGTGTCCAGGAGCTGGCCCCCTTCCTGACCTTCGATCACGATCCCTACCTGGTCACCGCGGGCGGCCGCCTGGTCTGGATGTGGGATGCCTACACGACCAGCGATCGATACCCCGACGCGCAGCCGCTGGGTGACATCTTCCCGGGCATGAACTACGTTCGGAACTCGGTCAAGGTCGTGATCGACGCCTACGACGGATCTGTGCACTTCTACATCAGCGATCCCACCGACCCGATCATCAAGGCGTACGCCAAGATCTTCCCGAAGCTGCTCGAGCCGCTCTCCGCGATGCCGGCGGCGCTCACCGCGCACCTGCGCTATCCCGAGGACCTGTTCACCGCGCAGAACGAGGCGTACCTGCTCTACCACCTGGACGCGAACGCGCAGGGCGCGCAGGCCCTCTACAAGCAGGAGGACCGCTGGGCGTTCCCGGTGCAGGCGACCGATGTCTCGAGCGCCGGGAGCCAGCTCGCCCCCTACTACGTGATCATGAAGCTCCCCGGGGAGTCGAAGCCCGAGTTCGTCCTGATCCAGCCACTCGTCGCCGCAGCGAGGCCGAACATGATCAGCTGGGTCGCGGCCCGGATGGATCCCGGGCACTACGGCGAGCGGATCAGCTTCCGCTTCCCGTCCGGCTCGACCACCCCCGGGCCGGCGCAGATCCAGGCGCGCATCAACCAGGACTCCACCGTGTCCGCGCAGTTCACCCTGTGGTCGCAGGCCGGCTCGAGCGTCGTGCGCGGCAACCTGCTGGTCCTGCCGATGGGCGACTCGATCCTCTACGTCGAGCCGATCTTCCTGCAGTCGACCCAGTCGCCGTTCCCGGAATTCAAGCGCGTCATCCTGGCGGGCCAGAACCGCCTCGTCTTCGCCGATACCGTGGAGCACGGGATCAGCCAGCTCCTGGGCGAAACCTCGGCCCCGCCGCCCGACAACGGGGGAGGCGGGGTGCTCCCTGGCGATGTGGCCTCGCTGGTGGCCGACGCGCAGCGCCTCTACCAGGCCGCGCAGACGGCACTCGCCGCGGGTGACCTCGGCACCTACCAGGCGCGCATCAACGACCTGGCGGCCGTGATCAACCGCCTCGCGCAGCTGGTTGGGACGCCCTCGACCTCACCCACTCCCTCCGCCTCGCCGGGCGGCTAGTGGAGGTCCTCGTCCTGGGCGGCGGCGCCCGGGAGCACGCCCTGGCCTGGCGGCTGGCGCGGGACGAGGCGGTGCGGCGGGTGCGCCTCGCGCCGGGCAATGGCGGGACGGCCGCCGTGGCGGAGACGGTTACCGGCCTCGACATCCTCGACCCTGATGCCGTGGCGAGGCACGCCTCGCGGGAGCGCTACGACCTGGTCGTCATCGGGCCCGAGGCGCCCCTCGCGGCCGGCGTGGCGGATGCCCTCGAACGGGCCTCCGTCCCCGTCTTCGGCCCGACCAGGGGAGCGGCGCGCCTTGAGTCGAGCAAGGCGTTCGCCAAGGAGCAGCTGCGGCGATCGGGGGTGGCCACCGCAGCGAGTGCCGTCTTTGACGACGCAGAGGAGGCCGTGGCCCATGCGCGGTCGAGCGAGCGGCCGCCGGTGGTCAAGGCCGACTGGCTCGCTGCCGGCAAGGGGGTCGTGGTGCCGGAGACGTACGAGGCCGCCGAAGCGGCCATTCGTGACCTGTTCCAGGGCGCACCGGCCCGGGCGCGGGTCCTGCTGGAGGAGCGCCTCTTCGGGCGCGAGGTATCGGTCTTTGCGCTGGTCTGCGGAGAGGCGGTCATGCCGCTCGGGGCAGCGCGCGACTCCAAGCGGCTGGGCGATGGTGACGCGGGGCCGAACACCGGTGGGATGGGCGCCTACGCGCCGGTGCCGTGGTTCGGGGCGCGGGAGATGGATCAGGCGGTCGCAGCCGTCTTCGAGCCGATCGCCTGGCGGATGGCGCGCGACGGCGTTCCGTACCGCGGGGTCCTGTACGCCGGGTTGATGCTCACCGAGTCGGGGCCGATGGTGCTCGAGTTCAATGCCCGCTTCGGCGACCCCGAGGCGCAGGCGCTCCTGCCGCTGATCGACGGCGAGCTGGCGCACGCGCTCCTCGGCGTGGCGACCGGTGACCCGGGCGCCGCGGGAGGGTGGCTGGCGCTGGGGAGCGAGGCGGCGGTGGCGGTGGTGATTGCCTCCGACGGCTATCCCGAGGCCCCCGTGACCGGGCTGGCATTGACCGGCGCGGAGCCGTCCGGCCCGGCCGACGCGGGTCCGCTGCTCTGCTTTCACGCGGGCACGAAGCGCGCGGGCGGTGGCTATGCCTCGAGCGGGGGGAGGGTCGTGACGATGGTCGGCGTCGGCCCAGACCTCGGCGTGGCCCGGGAGGTGGCCTACCGCGGGGTCGCCGGCGTCGCCCTCGCCGGGAATCGCCATCGGTCTGACATCGCGCTGCGCGAGGTCGCGCCATGAAGCCGTTCGAGTTCCTGGCGGAGTCGCGCGACCCGATCTCGGCGCGCGAGCTGGGCGAGCGGGCCCGTCGTGCCGAGGCGCTCGGCTACCACGCGCTGGTGATCCCCGACCACATCCTCGACCAGCTCTCGCCGGTCCCCACTATGGCGGTCATCGCCGCCGCCACCGAGCGGCTGCGGATCGGCGCCTTCGTCTTCAACAACGACCTGCGCCATCCCGCCGTGCTGGCCCAGGACCTCGCCTCGCTCGACGTGCTGAGCGAGGGGCGGCTGGACGTCGCCATCGGCGCGGGCTGGAACCAGCCCGAGTACGCGTCGGTCGGGATCGCGTTCGAGCGACCCGCCATCCGTTCGGAGCGCCTCGCCGAGGCGGTCGCCGTGCTGAAGGGCTGCTTCGCCGATGGCCCGTTCAGCTTCGACGGGCGCTACTACCGGATCACCGAATACGACGCCGGCCCGGCGCCGGTCCAGCGGCCGCACCCGCCCTTCCTGATCGGCGGAGGTGGACGGCGGACCCTCTCGCTCGCGGCGCGGGAGGCGCAGATCGTGGGACTCGCCCCTCGAATCGGGCCGAGCTCGGGTCGTGATCCGGGCAGCCTCACCTGGGCGGCGACCGAGGAGAAGATCGGATGGGTTCGCGAGGCGGCGCGCGACCGATTCGACGAGCTGCGCCTCAACGTCTACCCGTCGGGAGTGCCGGTCACCATCGTCGAGGACGCGCGGGCCGAGGCCCGCCGCGTCGCGGACGAGCTGGCTGCGAGCACCGGGGTTCGCCTCACCGAGGACGAGGTGCTCGAGTCCCCGCAGATGTTCATCGGGTCGCTCGACCGGCTCGAGGAGAAGTTCATGGCCATGCGCGAGCGGCTCGGGATCAGCTCGATCATGGTCGGCGAGCTCGGCCCGCTCGACCGGCTGGTGGAGCGCCTGGCCGGCCGCTAGGCCTTCGCGGGGCGGTCGAGCGCGGCCATGATCCGCTGCTCCAGCTGGAGGATCCGCTCCTCGAGGGCCGCCACGTGCTTCAGGATCTCCGTGTTCCCGGTCAGCAGCTTCTCGTTCTGCTGCTCCGCCACGTCGGTCTCGTCGGCGGCGTGCTCCAGGGTCATCCGGTCGCGCTGCGCCGCTCGGTTGCCGGCCAGCAGGATGAGCGGCGCGGCGTAGGCGGCCTGGGTCGAGAAGGCGAGGTTGAGCAGGATGAATGGGTAGGGGTCGAACGGCTTGCTCAGCAGATAGATGTTGCCGCCCAGCCAGATGCCGACGAGCACGGTCTGAAGGATCAGGAAGCGCCAGCTGCCCATGAAGCCGGTCACCGCGTCGGCGATGCGCGCGCCCATTGGCGCTTCGTCGATGAGCGCCCTGTTCACGGGGTGGCGGTGGCTTGGCCGCGCTGCGGACCTTGTCGACATGGCACGCCTCCGGTGTAGCCGCGCTCGGCCGGCGGCCGCTCGCCTTGCGGGTATCCTAGGACCGATGACCCCCGTGCCCCAGGTCGCCGTCATCTGCGGCTCCCGCTCCGACCTCTCAGCGCTCGGCGGCTGCTTCGACACACTCGACCGATACGCGATCCCCTGGGAGGCGAGCGTGATCAGCGCGCATCGGCAGCCGGCCGCGCTCGCCGCCTACGTTCATGACGCCGAGGCGCGTGGCGTGCGCCTCTTCGTGGGAGCCGCAGGGATGGCGGCTCACCTGCCCGGCGTCCTCGCCTCGATGACTGCGCGTCCGGTGATCGGCATCCCGCTCGACAGCGGTGCGCTCGGCGGCGCAGATGCGCTCTACAGCATCGTCCAGATGCCGCCGGGGGTGCCGGTGGCGGCGGTCGCCATCGGGCCGGGCGGGGCGCGCAACGCGGCACACCTGGCTGCCCGCATCCTGGCCCTCGGCGACCCTGCCCTCGCGGAGCGCGTCGACGCCATGCGCGCCGATCTCGCAGGGGCCGCCGAGGTCGCGATCGACCCGCGCGGCGCTCCCTCCACGCCTCGCCCGTGATCGACCGCTATGCGCTCCCCGAGCTGACGGAGCTCTTCAGCGAGCGGCACAAGCTCGAGCTCTGGCTGCGGATCGAGCTGCTCGCGACCGAGGCGCTCCAGGCGGCCGGGGTCGTGCCGGACGCGGACTGGGAGCGGATCCGAAGCGCATCTACGGGCGTCGACGCGGCGCGCGCCCACGAGATCGAGCAGGAATCCCAGCACGACGTGATTGCCTTCCTGCGCTCGGTCACCGAGCGGCTCGGTCCCGAGGGGCGATGGCTGCACTACGGCCTGACCAGCTCCGACCTGCTCGACACCGCCACAGCCGTCGTCCTGCGCGACGCGACGCGCGTCGTCGAGGAAGAGCTGGCGCACCTGGGCGAGGCGTTGCGCGCGATGGCGGTGGAGCATCGGTCGACGCCGATGGTCGGGCGCAGCCACGGCATCCACGCGGAGCCGATCACTTTCGGATTCAAGGTGGCAGGCTGGCTGGCGGAGGTCGAGCGCGACCAGGGGCGCCTGCTCCGCGCCCGGGAGGGGATCGCCGTCGGCAAGGTCTCCGGCGCGGTCGGCACCCACGCACACCTTGGGGCCGAAGTGGAGCGCTTCGTGTGCGAGTCGCTGGGGCTCGCCCCGGACCCGGCCGCGACGCAGGTGGTGAGCCGGGATCGCCATGCGGAGCTGCTCACCGCGCTTGCCATCCTGGGCGGCACGCTGGAGCGCATCTCGGTAGAGCTGCGGCACCTCCAGCGGACCGAGGTGGGCGAGGCCTTCGAGCCCTTCGGCGCCGGACAGCAGGGAAGCAGCGCCATGCCCCACAAGCGGAACCCGGTGCTCGCCGAGCGGATCACGGGCCTGACCCGCCTCCTCCGCGCGGATGCCCTGGTCGGCCTCGAGAACATGGCCCTCTGGCATGAGCGCGATATCAGCCACTCGAGTGCCGAGCGCTTCGTCTTCGAGCGCGCCCTCGGGGTGGCGGCCTATGCGACCCGCTCCCTGACCGGCATCATCCGGGGCCTCGAGGTCGACGCCGCACGCATGGCCCGCAACCTCGAGCTGCTGGGCGGGATGGTCTACTCCGAGGCGCTGCTGCTGGCGATGGTGGCCAAGGGCGCCGATCGCCAGGAGGCATACCGGCTGGTGCAGGGTGCCGCAAAGCGCGCGTGGGGCGGCGAAGGCACATTCCGCGCCGAGGTGCTGGCCGATGGCGGCGTGTCGCGCTGGCTGAGCCGGGGCGAGGTCGAGCGGGCGATGGACCTCGACCATCACCTGGCCGGCATCGAGGCGACCTATCGGGCGCTCGGGCTCGACGAGACGGGGCGACCATCATCGTGAACGTGTTCGGCGGCTGGCTGAAGAACGCCCGCGCGTCGTGGGGGACGGTCACCGACCGGCCCGACCTGTGGCTGGCCGCATCGCTCGGGTCGGTCGTCTCCCTGGCATGGCTGCCGCTGCTGCTGAGCGTGGCGGCGCTGCCGCGGGCCAGCGACCTCGCCTTCCTGGGGGCAGGCCTCCTCGGCTCGAGCCTCTATCCGTGGAACGTCCTGCTGCTGGCGGGCGTGGCCACCCTCGTGGTGCTCGGCGCCTGCCTCCTGGCCGGGCTCGCCGAGGCGGCGCTGCTGCGCGGCGCGGGACACGGGACCCCGGGGCGCTCGCTGACCCGAGATACCGAGGCAGCCTTCAGCGTCCTCCTCATCGCGTGGCTGCCGGCGGTGGCCATTGCCACGGCCCTGACCAGCGGCATCGCCGCCGTGGCGCCGACCGAGTTCGGGGCGCCCGACATCGGCGGTCCGCTCGTTCTGCGCATCCTCGGGCATCTCGTCCCCCTCGTCGTTGGACTGGTGGCCTTCGTCCTGATCGGGCAGGCGTTCGGCGCAACGGTCCTTCGGCGGGCCGTGGGAGCAGGTGCGGTCCCGGTCGGCACCGCGTTGCGGGGCGGCTTGCGCGACCTGTTGGCTCGCCCGCTCCGGCGGCTGGCGACCGCGGTGGTGTCGACCCTCATCGGCCTGGGCGCACTCGCGGTCGCGACGGTCCTGCTGCGCCAGCTCTGGGCACCGATCCAGGCCGAGCTCACCGGAGGGCAGCTGGTGAGCCCGCGGGCGATCCTCCTGCTGGTAGGCTTCGTGGCGCTCTGGCTCGCCCTCGTGCTGGCTTTCGGTGCGCTTCACGCCTGGGTCTCGGCGTGGTGGTCACTGGAGCTGAGGCTGGCGGGCGAGGGCGCCCGCCCGACGCTTCAGGAGGCCAACCTGTGACGCCCGATCTCACGCTCAACCAGCAGCTCGAGCTCGTTGCCCGGCTGGGCATCGCGCTCGTCCTCGGAGCGGTGATCGGCTTCGAGCGCGAGATGGACCGCCAGCCGGCGGGCTTCCGGACCCACGCCCTCGTCGCGCTCGGGTCCGCCCTCTTCACGATCATCTCCGCCTACGGCTTCGTCGGGCCCACCAACGATCCGACCCGCATCGCTGCGCAGATCGTGACCGGGATCGGCTTCGTCGGGGCCGGCACGATCCTCCATCACCGGGGCAGCATCCGCGGCCTCACGACGGCGGCCTCGCTCTGGTCGGCGGCCGCGGTCGGGATGGCGGCCGGCGCGGGGATGCTGATCATCGCGGCGGTCGGAACGGCGCTGATCGTGATCGTGCTCTCGCTGCTGGAGGGGGTCGAGGGATTGCTCCGGAAGTGGCTCCGGATCAGCGAGCGCCCCATCCAGCTGGATCCAGGCGATCAGCCGGACAACCTGCCGTGACGCTGACGCAGTCGACGATCCCGGGGCTGGAGCTCCTCCACCGCGGCAAGGTGCGCGAGACGTATGCCGTCGGCGAGGACCGGCTGCTCCTCGTCGCGACCGATCGCCTCTCCGCCTTCGACGTCGTCTTCGACCAGCCGATCCCCGACAAGGGGCGGCTCCTGACTGCCCTCTCCGCCTACTGGTTCGAGCGCCTCGCCCCATTGGGGCCGACCCACTTCCTGTCGACCGAGAGCGCCGACCTGCCGGATGCGGCGCGCACCCCGGAGCTCGTCGGCCGCGTGACGCTCGCGCGCCGCGCACAGCGAATCGATGCCGAATGCGTGGTGCGCGGCTACCTGGCGGGATCGGGCTGGGCCGAGTACCGGAGCAGCGGCACGGTGGTCGGGCATCGGATGCCGGCCGGGCTGCGCGAGGCCGATCGCCTGCCGGAGCCGATCTTCACCCCCTCGACCAAGGCCGAGGTGGGGCACGACGAGAACATCACCCGAGAGCAGCTGGGGGAGATGATCGGCCCCGAGCTGGCGCGCGAGCTGGAGGAGCGCTCGCTGGCGCTCTACCGGGCCGGGGCCGAGCGCGCCAGGGAGGTGGGCCTGATCCTGGCCGACACGAAGTTCGAGTTCGGCTGGATCGACGGGAAGGTGGCGCTCATCGACGAGCTGCTGACCCCCGATTCGAGCCGCTTCTGGGACGCGGACCTCTACGCCCCCGGCGCGAGCCCGCCCTCGTTCGACAAGCAGTACGTCCGTGACTTCGTCTCGGCATCGGGCTGGAACAAGGAGCCGCCCGCCCCACGGCTGCCGGGCGAGGTGATTGCCGGGACCCGGGAGCGCTACGTCACCGCCCATGAGCGGCTCACAGGCACGTCCTGGAGCGCGCCGGAGGGATCGGGCTGATGCGCTGGCAGGCGGATGTGCACGTCCGGTTGCGGCCGGGGATCGCCGATCCGGAGGGCCAGACGATCGCCAGGGGGCTGCGCTCCCTTGGCTTCGAAACGGTGAGCGACGTGCGCGCCGGAAAGCTCCTGCGCCTGGCCTTCGAGGCGCCGGAGCGGATCTCGGCCGAGGCAGCCGTGGCGGAGATGTGCCGGCGGCTGCTGGCCAACCCGGTGATGGAGACGGCCGACTGGGAGCTGCGCGCGGAGGAGACGACGGCGGTCGGGGTCGGGGCGTGAGCCGCCCGCGGGTGGCGGTGGTCGTCTTCCCGGGAACCTGGAGCGACCGCGACTTCATGCACGTGGCCGGCCTGCTCGACTGGGAGGCGCGCCGCGTCTGGCACCTCGACACCGACCTGGGGGACCCCGACGCGGTCGTGCTGCCCGGCGGCTTCGCGCATGGCGACTACCTGCGCACCGGCGCCATCGCGCGCTTCTCGCCGGTGATGCGCGCCGTCGAGTCATTTGCCGCGGCCGGGGGAGCAGTGCTCGGGTCCTGCAACGGGTTCCAGGTGCTCACCGAGGCCGGCACCCTGCCGGGCGTCCTGCTGCGGAACGACCACCTCGAGTTCCGCTGCGACTGGCAGCCGCTGCGCGTCGAGCGCAACACCGGCCCGTGGCTGGGCGGCCTGAGCGAGGGCGAGACGATCTCGCTGCCGATCTCTCATGGGGAGGGCCGCTACTACGCGGAGGCCGCGGTCCTCGACGAGCTCGAGGCGAGCGGGCGGGTGGTCCTGCGCTATGCCGATGCCTCCGGGGCGGTCGTCCCCGAGGCCAATCCAAACGGATCGCTGCGCTCGATTGCGGGGATCGTCAACGAACGCGGCAACGTGCTCGGCCTGATGCCGCATCCGGAGCGCGCGGCCGAGGCCGAGGTGGGCGGGACCGATGGTCTCCGCCTCCTCCGCTCGCTCGACGCATGGCTCGTCGCGCAGCCGGCGCTTGCCGAGCGTCGGCTATGATCGAGGGCCTCCGAAGCGGTCGTTGTGGAGGTTCATCGCCCCGATGACGGAAGACGAGCAAGGCCCCGTCGACGCACCTGCCGACGAGTCCACGGAGCCCGCCGCGGACCCAACGCCGCCCGGGGCGGAGGCACCGGCTCCACCGCCGAGCGAGGCCGAGGCCTGGGTCGTCCCGCCGCCGCTCGCACCGACCACCGATGCCATTCCGGCGCACGCGGTCCCCGCCACGCCGTTGGGCGAGGAGACCCGCTGCCCGCGCTGCGGCACGGACAACCGGCCGGGGATCGCCTTCTGCCGGAGCTGCGGCCAGCGCCTGATGGCGCCCGGCGCACCGGCGGCAGTGGAGCGGCCGGCTCCCCCGGACGGGACCCAGGCATGCCCGCGCTGCGGGACGCACAACCGCTCCGGCGTCGCCTTCTGCCAGAACTGCGGCGCGAACCTCCGTCCTGCCGATCCGGGCGTGCTGGAGGCTCGCGCTGCGCGCGAGGCCGCGCCGAGGCGGGCGATCCTTGGCCCGGTGGTGCTGCTGATCGGCGCGGCCGGGATGCTGACCGCCTGGCTCCTCCCCTTTGCCTTCGGCGGGGCGTCCCTGTGGGACCGCTCGTTCGGGGCGCCGGGCGGATACGGCATCTCGTTCTGGCTCGGCTATCCGGCGGGGTCCCTGAGCGACGCCGCCTACTTCGGCCTGGCCGCCCCGATACCGGTCCTGCTGCTCGTCCTCGTCGTGCTCGCCGCTGCCGGGTTCCGGCGCCCGGTCCCCGGCGCGATCCAGCGGGCCGGGCTCGCCGTGGCACTGGCCTGGGGGCTGGGCCTCGCCGTGCTGTTCCTGATCGTCGAGCTGCTCGGCGAGCCCGGGAACGACCTCCTGCAAGTGCTCCGCGGCCTCTCCCCGGGCGGGATCATCTTCCTGCTCGCCGGCTTGATCGTCGCGATCGGGTCGCTGACCCGACTCTGGCGAGCCTGATCGCAGGTGACGATCGCCGCGCCGGCGGAGCGCCACGGGCTGACCGAGGCGGAGTACGAGCGCGTGGTGGCGGCGCTCGGGCGCGAGCCGAACCCGGTGGAGCTGGGCATGTTCGGGGCCATGTGGAGCGAGCACTGCGCCTACAAGCACTCGCGGCCGCTCCTCGGACTGCTGCCGACCCGCGGTGAACGGGTCCTCGTCGGGCCGGGCGAGAACGCGGGGGCGATCGACATCGGCGACGGGCTGGCGGTCGTCTTCAAGGTCGAGTCGCACAACCATCCCTCGGCGGTCGAGCCGTACCAGGGCGCGGCGACCGGGGTGGGCGGCATCATTCGCGACATCTTCACGATGGGCGCAAGGCCGATCGCGCTCCTCAACTCGCTGCGTTTCGGCCCGCTCGACCCGCTCGAGGACGCCTCCGGCCGGACCGATGCCGCCGCGGCCACCCGGAATCGCTACCTGCTCGGCGGGGTGGTGGCGGGGATCGCCGGCTATGGGAACTGCATCGGGATCCCCGACGTGGGCGGCGAGATCGGCTTCGACGCGAGCTACAACGGGAACCCCCTCGTCAACGCCATGTGCGTGGGGATCGCCCGTCACGACGAGATCACCCTCGCCCGCGCCGCCGGGCCGGGCAACGCCCTGCTGCTGGTCGGCGCCTCGACCGGCCGGGACGGGATCCAGGGGGCGAGCTTCGCGTCCGCCTCGCTCGGGGAGGATCGCGACGAGCGGCGCCCGGCGGTCCAGGTCGGTAACCCCTTCCTCGAGAAGCTGCTGATGGAGGCCTGCCTTGAGCTGAGCCGCTCCGACGCGGTGGTTGCGATGCAGGACCTCGGCGCCGCCGGCCTCACCTGCGCGCTGGCCGAGGTTTCGGCCCGGGGTGGATGCGGCGCCGAGGTCGACCTCGACCTCGTGCCGCGGCGCGAGCCGCGGATGACCCCCTACGAGGTGCTCCTCAGCGAGTCGCAGGAGCGGATGCTGATCGTCGTGCGCGCCGGGCGCGAGGCGGAGGTGCGCGCGACCTTCGACCGCTACGAGCTGCACGCCGCAACCATCGGGCGGGTCATCGCCGAGCCGGTCGTCCGCGCCCGCTTCGCCGGCAGCGTCGTCTGCGAGGTGCCTGGCCGGGCGCTCACCAACGACGCGCCCCGCTACACGCCGCCCGCAGCGCCGCCCGCCGACCTCGCCGTGCGACGGGGAGAGCGGCTCGACGATCTTGCCGCCCAGATCCCCTCGGCGAGCACGCTGCTCGAGCTCCTGGCCAGCCCCAACGCACGCAGCCGGCGCCCGATCTGGCGCCGCTACGACCACATGAATGGCACGAACACGGTCGTGGGCCCGGGGGCCGGCGATGCCGCACTGCTGCGCGTCAAGGGCACCTCCGTCGCGATCGCACTGGCGCTCGACGGTCCCGGGCGGATCGGGGCGCTCGACCCGCGCCTCGCAGGCGCGGCCGCGGTGGTGGAGGGCGCGATCAACGTCGCCTGCAGCGGTGCGGCGCCGATCGGCTTCACGAACTGCCTCAACTTCGCCTCACCCGAAGAGCCGGCCGGCTACTGGCAGCTGGCCGAGGCGGTGGCCGGGATGGCGGAGGCCTGCCGGACGCTGGGGGTCCCGATCGTCTCGGGCAACGTGAGCCTCTACAACGAGACGCCGGACGGCCCGATCCTGCCGACCCCGGTGGTCGGCACGGTGGGCCTGCTGCGGGATCGGGCGGGTGCCGTCCCGATGCGCTGGAGTGCCGGCGACGCGATCTGGCTGCTCGGCGAGCCGGCATGGGACGCTGCCGCCCTCTCCGCGTCGGAGCTGGCCTGGCGGCGGAGGCGCTTCGGCGGGGAGCCGCAGCTCGACGTCGGAGCCGCCGCGAGGCTCGTCAGGCTGCTGGGACGGCTCGCCGCCGAGAGGCTCGCGGCGGGAGCCCATGACGCATCGGTCGGCGGGCTGGGCGTGGCGCTGGCGAGGCTGGCGATCGCCTCGTCCTTGGGTGCGGTCGTCACGCTTCCGCCAGGTGCGGCCCCGTTCCCATCAGCGAGCCTCTTCGGCGAGCGAGCCGGCCGGGTGCTGGTAGCGGTGCGGCCGGCCGTCGAGGCTGCCCTCTCCGCCGCCGCCGCGGAGGCCGGCGTTGCGGCATTCCGACTCGGGAGCGCGGGGAGCGATCG